>NC_013202.1:1244194-1555243 GCF_000023965.1 Halomicrobium mukohataei DSM 12286
CGGCCCGGAGCCACTCTCCGAGGTAGATCGAGACGTTCCAGGCCGCGTGGATCCCGATCGGAACGAGGATACTCTCGGTGCGTTCGTAGACGGCACCCAGCACCAGTCCCAGCACCGTCGCCACGGCGAGGTAGGTCACCGTTCCCGCTCCGGACAGCGCCCCGGAGTGGGAGAGTCCGAACAGCAGGCTCGCGATCACGACCGCCGGCACCGAGCCGTACGCCTGGCGGAACTTCCCCTGGACGAGCCCGCGAAAGAGCAGCTCCTCGCCCGGAGCGACCAGCACCACCGTGATCGGGAGCAAGATCAGAAACAGGAGCGGGTGCTCCCGGCCCGTGAGGATCGCCTGGTTCTGTGCCGTCTCGACGCCCAGCAGTCCGACGATCTGCTCTAGGGCAGTCGACGCGGCCAGCAAGACGAGAAAGCCCAGCACGATCCAGCTCAGGTCTCGGATCGTCGGAGTGTGAAATCGAACGAGCCCGTCCGTCTCGCGGCTCTGGCGGTATCCGAACACGGCCACCAGGAAGCCGGCCGGCAAGAGCGCGTACTGCACCGAGTAGTAGACGACCGGTGCGGTCGCCTCGGTGACTCCGAGCGCGTCGGCGACGCTGACGCCCAGCGACGCGAGGACGAGTCCCACCAGATAGGCGAACGCGATCACGGCCAGCGACGTGACGGCGGCCTCCAGTCGTACCGAGCGATCGGCGGTGTGGTACAGATCCGACCCCATCTACCCGGCCGTTCGGGGCTCGGCCGTAAATACGCTACCGTCCGCCCTCGCCGTCGACGATCAGTTCGTGCTTGTCCTCGATGGCGGCGGTCTTCTCGGTCTCGTCGCCTTCGAGGACGTCTCTGGCGGCCTGCTTGCCCCACTCGACGGCGGGCTGGGTGAACGTCTCGACGCCGGCCAGTTCGCCCACGAGGACACAGGCGGCCTCCATCGCGTAGAGGAGTTCGCCCAGTCCCCGCGGATCGAGGCGGTCGAGTTCGACGCGGACGTTCGGCTGACCGGCTTCGGCGAGACTGGCCTCGGTCGCACGTAGCTCCGTGTCCAGCAGTTCCCCGAGGTCGGTCCCTTCGAGGTGGGCGAGCGCGTCGGCCTCCGCGGCCGGCACGTCCAGCGACGGCCGTTCACG
The DNA here is from genome assembly GCF_000023965.1 of Halomicrobium mukohataei DSM 12286. Classification (NCBI taxonomy): domain Archaea; kingdom Methanobacteriati; phylum Methanobacteriota; class Halobacteria; order Halobacteriales; family Haloarculaceae; genus Halomicrobium; species Halomicrobium mukohataei. Next base: position 1,245,331 of record NC_013202.1, read on the forward strand.
GGGTCGCAGCAGCGTCACGAGCTTGTCCCGGCGGCCCGCTCGGTACAGCTGCAGTTGGGAGTGTTGATCGGTCGCGCCCAGTGCGCGGGCCGGCGTCTGGCCCCGGCCGTCTTTGCCGAGACTCTCGGCCCACAGCTGGGCGAACCACTCGGCGAACGGCTCCAGTCGCTCGGCGTAGGGGACGACGGCGTTGATCGTCGCGCCGCGCTCTTCGAGGCCGTACGCGACCGCGCCGTAGGCGTAGGCGGGACACTCGAACAGCGACGAGTCGAGCGTCTCTGCAGCGGCCGCCGCCCCGTCGAGCAGCCCCTCGATGTCACAGCCCAGGATCGCCGCCGGCACCAGCCCGACCGACGACAGCGCTGCGAAGCGACCCGGAACGCCGTCGGGCACCGCCAGCGTCGGCAGGTCGTGCTCGTCGGCCAGCGCCGCCAGCGGTCCCTCGTCGCCGGTCGTGACGACCGTCCGCTCGGTCCAGTCGACCCCTGCCTCGACCATCGCCTCGCGAACGACGAGGAAGTTCGACAGCGTCTCGGCCGTGGTGCCGGACTTCGAGACGACGTTGATCGCCGTCTCGGCCAGCGACAGCTCCGAGAGCACGCGCGAGACGTGGTCCGGATCGACGTTGTCGAGCACGACGTGGCTCGTCCCGCCGTCCGCTGCCAGTGCGCTCGTGATCGTCCGCGCACCGAGCGCGCTGCCACCGATGCCGACCGTCACGACCGTCTCCGCGTCCGCGACCGGCGCGACGGCGTCGCGGATCGCCTCAGCGTCGGTGGTCCTCGGCAGGTTCAGGGCGGCGTAGCCGAACTCGCCGTCGGTTCGCCCGCGCTCGATTCGCTCGTGGGCCCGAGCGACGCGTTCGTCCAGCGTCGCCAGCTCGTCGCGGGAGAGACCGGGCTCGGCCACCGCTGCCAGTGCGTTTCCGATGTCGACGTTCATACGCTCGCCTCGACCGGGAGGGGTAAAAGTCCGCTCTCTTCGCTCCGCACCGTCGCGGCCCGGATCGCCGACCGTCCTCCCGTCGAAACACGGCGTTTAACCGCGGGCGAGCCGTACGCCCGGCCATGGCAGAAGACGCCGCCGAAGCGGGAGCCAGCGGGGCGACTGGCGACGCCATCGAGACCGGCATCCACTCCGACGGCGACGGAGACGGACCGGACGCCGACGAGGACGCGAACGACGCGTACGACGGCCTGTTCGGTGCCTTTCCGTACGCCTTCCGGTCGAGTGACTCCGTCCTGTTTCGCACCTACGTCGTCGTCGGCGGACTGGCCGCACTGGCGACCGGGCTGTTGTTCACCCTCGCGCTCGTCGTCCTGATCGGCGAGACGATCGGCGGGGGCGGCGGTCAGTTCAGTTTCGTCCGAGCCTTCTTCGTCTTCGTGGGGATGCTCGTGGTCGCGCCGCTGATCGCGCCGGTGCTGTTCGTCGCCCGTCGCATCCGACGCGGACACGCCGACAGGCGGTTCGCTGCCGTCCTGGCGGGACTGGGCTATGGCTTTCTCGGGTCGCTGTATCTCGGGGCGCTGATCTCCGCCCCGGCGACACAGCAGACGCTGCCGTCGAATCCACTGCTCTCGGCCGTCGTCGCGGGACTGTACGATCTGCCGCGACTCGCCGGACTCGCTCCGCCGCTGGTCGTCGCCGGAGCGATGGCGGTCGTCGCGCGCCGTTGGTGACCGGCCGGAACCGTGACGGGCAAAAGCACTCGGTCGCTACGGAGAGACATGAAATCGAGCACGTTCCTCGTGACCGCTGCCGACGACGAGACGGCGACGCTGCGCGACGTGGTCGACCAGCAGGTCGTCACGCTCTCGGAGAATCCTGGCCTCGCCGCCGACGAGGTGATCGAGGCCACCGTCGAACCGGAACCACCGCTCGAAGTCGCCTACCAGATCGTCGAGCTCGAGCGCCAGTGGGAGATCCCGGTCGAGCGGAGCCCGGAATCGCCGACGACTCTCGCTCGCGACATCGCCGCCGAGCAGGCCGACGGCGAGATCACCAAACGCGAACGCGCCGGTGAGGGCGAGGTCCACGTCCTGACGGTTCCCGATGCCGAGGCAGCAGCCGACGACGTGCTCGACGACGACGCGACCAGGGAACGAGCCGCCCGGCTCGGCGTCGATCGAGTCAGTGTGCGGGCCGGCGACGGCGTCGTCTCGGTCCGGTACCTGCCGAACTGATCGGGGCCGTCGATCGCTCCGGCCAGGACCACTGGGCGTCGGGGACTGTGCCGTGTCTCGGCTGCGGCGACGCTGTCGTCGTGTCCGTGTGTCGCGAGATAAGAAGGCTTATTCGGGGGGCTCGCACACCCACGCCCATGAACGCGTTCGAGGTACCGGAGGTCGATTACGACCAGTACACGAACCGCCAGCTGGCGGCCGTGCCGCTGGCGGTGCTCGCCCTCGCGATACTGATTCTGGTCGGGTGGTCCCTGTTCGTCTCCGGATCGGTTGCAGCGCCCGGTGCGCCCGTTACGCCGGGAATCGACTTCACGGGTGGCTCCGAACTGACAGTCGTCACGTCGATGTCCAAGGCGGAGATCGGCGACGAGTTCGACACCGAACCGATCTCGGTCCAGCAGGCCGCCGAGAACGCGGAGGCCGAGACCGTCGGACCGAACGAGAACCAGTACATCGTCCGGTTCCAGTCGTTCGACACGGAGTCGCTGCGGGACCAGGCCCAGAGTGCCGACATGCAGCTCCTCTCGAGCTCGTCGACCTCTGCGACCTTCGGCGGTGACAACCAGACGACGGCGGTCGTCGGCGTGTTGATCGCCTTCGCCGGGATGAGTGCGATCGTCTTCGCGCTCTTTCGATCGTTCGTCCCGAGTATCGCGGTCGTCGTCTCCGCGTTCTCCGACATCGTCATCCCGCTGGCGGCGATGAACGTCCTCGGGATCGAGCTGTCGCTGGGGACCGTCGCCGCGCTGCTGATGCTGATCGGTTACAGCGTCGACTCGGACATCCTCCTGAACAACCACATCCTGCGTCGCTCGGGGTCGTTCTACGAGAGCGTCCACCGCGCGATGGAGACCGGTGTGACGATGACACTCACGTCGCTGTCGGCGATGGCAGTGATGGCAGTGGTCGCTTCGTTCTTCAACATCCAGCTGATGGCCTCGATCGGGACTGTGCTGGTGATCGGGCTGGCGGCCGACCTGATGAACACCTACATGTTGAACCTCTCGTTGCTTCGCTGGTACAAGTTCGAGGGGGTGAACCGATGAGCGGGCTCCGCGACAACTGGCGGATCATCCTGCTGGTCGTGCTCGCCCTCGGGAGTACCGTGACGCTACTGGTCCCCGGCGCGACGGTCGCGACCGGCGACAACGCGACGGCCCAGACCGACGGCGCGAACGCCTCCGCGGCGGGCATCACGAACCTCCAGTACGGGATTCAACTCGACGGCGGTTCGCGCATCCGAGCACCGATCGTCGGGATCACCGCCGAAAACGTCGACATCCAGCCCGTCGGCCGTGGTGACGAGACCAACGAGACGATCGCCATCGAGGACGAACTCGTCTCGCAACTCGGCGTCGATCCCGTCGACGTGAACGCGCGCGCACCCAACGAGCCAAACGCCGACGGCACCGTCGAGGTGTACACCGAGAACGTCACGCAGGCCGAACTCGCCGCCGCCCTCCAAGAGCAGGGCTACGACGTGTCCGAGAGCGACGTTCGCGACGGCGTGACCCGAGCGACCCGCGACGAGATGGTCGAAGTGATAGACGAGAAGCTCTCCCAGTCCGCGCTCAGCGGCGGGAGCGTCCAGTCGGCCCAGTCGGCCACCGGACAGAACTTCGTCGTCATCGAGGCACCGGGCCGCGACATCGACGAGCTCCGCTCGATCGTCGCCAACCGCGGGATCGTCCGCGTGTACGGTGGCTACGCCGCCGACAACGGAACGTTCGTCCGCCAGCAGATCGTCAGCCGGGAGGACATCGACGGCATCGGGAACGCCCGAAAGGTCGACGGGCGACAGGGGTACCGGGTCAGCGTCACGATTCGAGAAGACGCGGTCGACCAGTTCCTCGACGGTGTTCGGGCGACCGGACTCGACGAGCCAAACACCGCACGCGGGGCGATCAGCTGCGAGTACAACGCCGAGAACCCGAACCAGAGCTCGGGCAAGTGTCTGATCGCGTCGCTGAACAACGAGGTCGTCACCGCCAAGGGCGTCTCGCCGGGGCTGGTCCAGCTCTTTGCCGACGGGAGTTTCGCGAACGATCCGACCTTCGTCATCGAGACCAACACCCGCGAGGAAGCGCGCAACATCGAGCTCAGCCTGAAGGCGGGCCAGCCACTGCCCGCGCCGCTCGACTTCCAGAACGCACAGACCACCTCGCTGGAGCCGGCACTGGCAGACCAGTTCAAGACGAACTCGCTGATCACGGGTATCATCGCCGTCCTCGCGGTGTCGATCGCCGTCTACCTGCGCTACGGCGATCCCCGCGTGGCGGTGCCGATGATCGTCACCGCACTCTCCGAGGTGTTGCTCCTGCTCGGGTTCGTCTCGGCCATCCAGTTCCCGCTGGACCTGTCACACATCGCCGGGTTCATCGCGGTGATCGGGACGGGGGTGGACGACCTGATCATCATCGCCGACGAGATCCTCCAACGCGAGGGGGTCGCCACGGGCCGAGTGTTCCAGAACCGCTTCCGCAAGGCGTTCTGGGTGATCGGAGCCGCCGCCGCGACGACGATCATCGCCATGAGCCCGCTGACGGTGCTCGGTCTCGGTGATCTCACCGGGTTCGCCATCATCACCATCGTCGGCGTCCTCATCGGCGTCCTGATCACGCGGCCGGCCTACGGTGACATCCTCCGCCGGCTGGTGCTGGACGAGGAAGAGCGAAGCGAGTAGCACGGTCGCGTTTTTCTGCCCGCTACCGCTGTACGGCCGCGCGAACCGTCGGTGGCTGCGCGTTCAGAACGACGCCAGCGAGGACTGTTCGGCGGCGGCGAGCACGTCGTCGCAGGTCGACCACGAGGTCCGCGCGCAGTCGGGCAACGCGCCGTGCTCGTCGACGTACCGTTTCAGAAACTCGCGTGTCGCCGGATCGCTCGGGTAGCCGCTGCCGACGGCTCCGAACTCGTCGGCCAGCGCCGCGACGTGGGCCTCGCGGGCGGACTTGGCGACGATACTGGCCGCTCCGACGAGCGGGTCGGTCTCGTCGGCCCCGTGTGCGGAGCCGAGGTCGATTTCGGAGTCGACCCGGTCGGCCACCCGCCGGCCGAACCGCTCGGCGTCCGTGTCTCCGGCGTCGACCAGCCCCGAGAGACCGTCGGTCGCGACCGCCGAGAGCGCCTCGGCGTGGGCGGCGACGGTCAGCGTGTTCATGTCCGTCTCGGGATCGTCGATCCGTTCGGGCGTGATCTCGGCGAGCCCGACCGCCGCGACCGACCGGATCGCCTCGGCCAGTCGCTCCCGTCGCTCGTCGGGAATCCCCTTCGAGTCACCGACGCCGTCGGGGAGGTCGCCGGGATCACAGCGGACCGCCGCGGCGAACATCGATCCCAGCACCGGCCCCTTTCCGGCCTCGTCGACGCCAAATCGCATCGCTCGTGGTGATGGCGAGGGGCGGCAAAACCGTTGTGGTCGCTTACGCGAGCCGCGAGAAGGCCAGCGTCCCGCTGATGTTCTCGATGTAGATCTCCACCTCGTCGCCTTCCTGGGCGCCGGGGACGAAGATCGTGTACTTGCCCTTCTCGGCGACGCCGTCGCCCTCGCGGCCGGTGCCGGTGATCTTGACCTCGTAGGTCTCGCCCTCTTCGAGGGTCGGCCGGTCGGTCTGGGTGTTCTTGGTCGACTCCTTGGTGACGGGGCGGAAGGCACCGCAGGCCTCACAGCGGAGCATGTCGACGCCGTCCTCGGTGGTGAGTCGGGTGTCGGGCAGGCCACACTCCGAGCAGGTGACGTACTCGGCGACGTAGGCGTCGATAGCGGCCTCGAAGTCGCTGACGGCGAAGTCACCGTTGTAGCGCGCTTCGTTGCCGTCGAACTGGCCGTTGGTCCCGAATTCGCGCTGGATCGTCCGGTGGACGTGCTTTGCCTCTCGCGAGAGCGCGTCGGCGATGGCCTGGAGGTTCGTCAGTCGTGTGAACGCGCCGTCCGTCTGTCCTTCGGGGTCCGGAACCGACAGGCGTTCACCCGCGTCCCGCGGCTGGTCGGGGAGCGCGTCGAACGCCCGATCGAGGGCTGCATCGTAGTTCATACCTAGGTCTTGCGACTGGGACGTATATGGGTTCCGTCGTCGTCCCGAGCGGCCGTCGTCGGGCGGATAACCCCTGTTTTCACCGGCCGGCGGCTGGACGACGCACCGGGATACGGTCGCGTTATCCTCGGATGCCAGTGGACAACGTGGGATTACCGCTCGCCGGGGCCGACGGCGACCCGCGGTCCCGCAGGATGGCGATTTATAACAAAACGGTGCTGGGCCGACGACGCGAGTGTATGTCACGAAACGCACGGACGATCGGTGCGCTGATCGCGTCGCTACTGGTGGCCGGCAGTCTCCTGACGGCCGGCGGTGTCGTCGCGACACAGCTGACCGACGACAGCGCGGAGCCGGCGACACAGGACACGTCGTATCTCCGCGTCGCACACGCTTCCCCCGACGCGCCGGCAGTCGACGTGACCGTCGACAACGAGACCGTCGTCGCGGATCTCTCCTTCGGCGAGGTCGGTGAGTACCTGACGCTGTCGGCGGGGACGTACAACGTCACGATCGCCGCCAACGAGTCCGGGACCGTCGTCTTCGACGACACGGTGACGGTCGACCCCCGTTCGGTCACGACCGTCGCGGCGGCCGGCGAAGTGAGCGAGGACGCGACCGTTCCGTTCTCGCCGATCCTCTACGACGACAACGCCTACGAGCCGGCAGCCGGTGAGTCGGCAATCAGCGTCCTCCACCTCTCGCCCGACGCGCCGGCCGTCGACGTGACCGTCGGCACGGGCAACGAGACGACCGTCCTCGCGGAGAACGTCTCCTACGGCGAGGCGTCGGACTACGTCACCGTCCCGGCCGGGAACTACACCGTCGACGTTCGCGAGGCGACCGCGGACAACGACGGACCGATCGTGGCGACGACCGAGATCGCACTGGACAACGGCAGCGCCCACTCCGCGCTGGCGATCGGGACCGTCGACGGCGAGAGCGAACCGTTCCAGGTGATCCGCACGGAGGACGCGACCGTCGACGTGGAACTGCCCGACACCGAGACGCCCACGCCGACGATCACGCCGCCGCCGGTCGACAACGCGACCGAGACGCCCGGTGAGAACACGACTGAGACGCCCGGCGATACCACGACCGAGACTGAATCGGGAGAGAGTACGATGACGGAAGCGCCGTCGCCGACCGAGACCTCGGAGCCGGTCGAGACCGAAGCGGGTGCTTGATACGGACGGTTGTAGGCGTTTACCCAGTCGACCGCACGACGGCGTGCGGTCGATCTGGTAAAGACCTACAACTTTCCGTATGAGACGGCGGCTATAGCGATATTTCGGCGACAACAGTGGCGTCGCTCTCGTCGGTGAGTTCGGTGAAAACGTTGTCCGTCGCGCCGCGGTGGCGGTCCGGAGAGAGAAGCGCCGTCGCCGGCCGGCGGGAGACCCGCGACCGGTTCGGCTTCACACGCCGCGAGGCGTGGTCAGCACCGACAGCGGCTTCGAAACGTTAGTTGCGGACGACGTTCGTCGCGCGGGGGCCTTTGTCGGCCTGTTCGATGTCGAAATCGACGTCTGTGCCTTCTTCGAGGTCCGGGCCGCCCACGTCTTCCATGTGGAAGAAAACGTCGTCGTCCGCATCCTCTGTCTCGATGAAACCGTAACCGCCTGTGTCGTTGAAGAAATCGACAGTACCGTTTGCCATTGCAATTAACGAAATGCCAGTCACGGGGATAAAGGCTTGCATTTCGTTTTCTTTGCTCCGGTTCTACTGGACGTTTGATTTCCATGCGTCGCCTTTCGCGCACATCGGTGACGGTACGTCCACGCTCGCGCCTATTTTCTGTGGGTTCCACTCGCCTTCCGGCGAAAGCCGACGAAACGGCAGTTCCCAGACGACGACAGTCGTTCACACCATCGCACTGTCGTCGATCCCGGGGTGCTCGCTGGCGTAGGCGACCAGCCTGTCGGCGTAGCTCTCGAACAGCGGGCAGGCGATTCCGGTCCCAGACAGCGCGCTGCGGGTGTTCGTGTCGGTGTAGGTCGTCGGGTGGGTGAGATACGGCATCGCTGCCGGTTCGAGGCCGTATCGCTCGGCGACGCCCGGGAGTCGGTCCAGCAACGCCGTCGAGCATCCCGCGGTCCCGCGCAGAGGGACGACGGTCTGTCCGGTCGCTCGCCCGAACGCGCGCAGGATGCCGACGACCGTCGGCGGGTGGGGGTTGCACAGCTGGTACACCTCGCCGACGGTGTCGGCCCGCGCGGACAGTGCGGCGACGGCGTCGACGACGAAGTCCCGCGGCACGACGTTCATCGTCGTCGGCTTTGCGGGTGCGGGCGCGACGGCGATCCGTGGCTGGCGACGGAGCAGGGCCAGGAGGTAGTAGGGGCCGTCGTACTTCTGGGTCGCGCCGATCTGGCTGTCGCCGACGGCGATCGCCGGCCGGTAGATCGTCGCCGGCAGGCCCGCGGCCATTCGCTCCTGGACGGCGACCTCGGCGGCGAACTTCGTCGCTTCGTAGTGGTTGTTGAACGACTGCCCGACGTCGAGGTCCGCGTGCGTGAACGCTCCGTCGTGGCGGCCGCTGACGTAGCAGGTGCTGACGTAGTGCAAGCGGTCGACGCCCGCCCGTTCTGCGAACGCCAGCACGTGCTCGGTCCCGTCGACGTTGACCCGCTCGGCCAGCCGGTGCTCGACGCCGAGGTCGTACACCGCGGCCAGGTGATACACCGTCCTCGTCGCCGCTCGCAGCGACGCTGGGTCGTCCAGCCCGAGGTCGGGATCGGTGATGTCGCCCTCGACGAGCCGGACTCGTCCGGCCTCGACTCCGGCGGCCTCGGTCAGCGATCGCCGCCGTCGCCGGGCCTCCTCTCGGTAGGCCGGCTGGACCAGGCAGGTGATCTGTTCGTCGCCACGCTCCAGCAGCCGCTCGACCAGTGCCGACCCCAGGAAGCCGGGGAAGCCGGTGAGAAACTGCACTACGGTCCTCCCGGGCGGTGGCGACGCCACCAGCGCAGGGCCTCGACGCCGGCCTGTGCCGCCCGCCCGATCCAGCGCTTGGGGACGCCGTCGACGGGAGCCAGCGGCGGTCCGCGCTGGGTCGTGACCGTCTGTGTCTCGGTGTACTTCTCGATCCCCTGGCGGCCGTGACGGCGGCCGATCCCCGAGTCGTCGACGCCGCCCATCGGCGCGTCCGTCGAGGCCCACATCCCGAGATAGCCGTCGTTGACGGAGACCGAGCCCGCCTCGATCCGGCGGGCGACTCGTCGCCCGCGCTCCGTGTCACCGGTCCAGACGCTGGCGTGGAGCCCGTAGTCGGTGTCGTTGGCGCGCTCGATCGCCTCCTCGCTGCCGGCGACCGGCGTCACCGACAGCACCGGCCCGAACGTCTCCTCACGGGCGGCGTCGGCGTCCGCGGGCAGCCCCGTCAGTACCGTCGGTTCGTAACACAGCGGTCCCACGTCCTCGCGGCGCTGACCGCCCGTCTCGACGGTCGCGCCGCGCTCGCGGGCGTCGGCGACGTGGGCCTGGACGGTCTCCAGTTGGTGGTCGGCGATCAGCGACCCCACGTCCGGCTCGAAGTCGAAGCTCGCACCCACGTCGAGCCGTTCGGTCGCTCGGACCAGCGCGTCGCGGAAGTCGTCGTAGATCCGCTGATCGACGAAGACGCGCTCGAAGGAGATACACAGCTGACCGGCGTTCGCGAAGGCTCCGCGCGCGATCCCACGCGCGGCGTCCGCGATGTCCGCGTCCTCCAGCACGACCGCCGAGTTCTTCCCGCCCAGCTCCAGCGACGCGTCGACGAGCTGTCGGCCGGCCAGCCCGGCGACGACCCGCCCGGTCGCCGTCGAGCCGGTGAACGTGAGGTGGTCGATCCCCTCGATGAGCGGCTCGCCCAGCGTCTCGCCGCGCCCGGTCACGACCTGGACGAGATCGGTCGGGACGCCCGCCCGGTCCAGCAGTTCGACGGCTCGCAGCGCGGTAAACGGCGTCGCCTCGGCTGGCTTCAGCACGACGCCGTTGCCCGCCAGCAGCGCCGGCAGCATGTCGGAGATCGCGAGCGTCAGCGGATAGTTCCAGGGCTCGATCAGCCCCACCACGCCGACCGGATCGTGGTACTCCCTCGCCGTCGTCACGAGCGGGAGCCCGCCCGTTCGCTCGTCCGGGGCCAGATAGTCCGGCCCCTTTCGCGCGTAGTAGTCGGCGTTGAGGACCACGTCGAGCAGCTCTTCGAGGGCGTCGAAGCGGGCCTTCCCGGTCTCCAACTGGACGGTGTCGAGCAGGCCGGCCCGGTCGTCGAGCATCTCGTCGGCGACGGACTGGAGGATCGCCGCCCGCCGTTCGACCGGCCGCTCGGCCCACGCTGCTCCGGCCGCCCGTGCGCGCTCGATGGCAGCCGCCACGTCGTCGGCCGTACACAGCGGCACCGACCCAACCCGCTCGCCGGTGTAGGGGGCAGTCACTTCGAGGTCGTCCCGTTCGCCCGTCCGGGTCACCCGGTCTCTGAGCCGCTCGCGCGTCCGTTCGGGCAGCCGTCTCTCGGCGTCGACCGTGTCCATGTCCACCCACTACGGACTCAGAGCCCATGGGCTTTCGGCGCGAACCGGGGCGTTGAAAGCGCGGGGCCGTCGAGTACGGACAATGAGCGACGACGAGCGAGAAACCTTCAGTCACGACCCGATCGATCACGCGGACGTTCGGGGCGGGATGACCGTCGGCGAACTGGTCGAGCAGTACGGCGCGGCGGGGATCGGTGCGGCGGACCTCCACGAGGCCGTCGACATCTTCGCGGCGATGTGTGACGACGACGTGACGACCTTCCTCGGGCTCGCGGGTGCGATGGTGCCCACGGGGATGCGTCAGATCGTCGCCGATCTGATCCGGGACGGCCACGTCGACGCGCTGGTGACGACGGGCGCGAACCTCACCCACGACACCATCGAGGCCATCGGCGGCAAGCACCACCACGGAAAGGTCCACGCCGAAGGCAAGTCCGAACGCGAGCACGACGAGACGCTGCGCGACGAGGGCGTCGACCGCATCTACAACGTCTACCTCCCGCAGGAACACTTCGCGCTGTTCGAGTCGCACCTCCGCGACGAGGTCTTTCCCGTCCTCGCCGAGGAGTGTGACGACGGCGGCGTCTCCATCCAGCGGCTCACCGAGGAGCTGGGGCGGGCCAACGCCGAGGTCAACGAGTCCGAAGACATCGACGAGGGGGCCGGCATCGCCGCCGCCGCCTACGAGCACGACGTGCCGATCCACTGTCCGGCCGTCCAGGACTCCGTGCTGGGGCTCCAGTCGTGGATGTACTCACAGACCTCGCCCTTTACCCTGGACGCGCTGGGGGACATGACCGCGATCACCGACCTGGCCTACGAGGCCGACGAGGCCGGCGCGCTGGTCGTCGGCGGCGGCGTCCCGAAGAACTACGTCCTCCAGACGATGCTGGTCTCGCCCGACGCCTACGACTACGCGGTCCAGCTGACGATGGACCAGCCAAACACCGGCGGCCTCTCCGGCGCGACGCTGGACGAAGCCCGATCCTGGGGGAAACTGGAGAAGGCCGCCCGCAACGCCTCGGTGTACGCCGACGCGACGATCACGCTGCCGCTGCTGGTCGCCGGAGCCCGCGAGCGAATCGAATAGCCGTCACCGTCTCCACGCTCCATCCCGGACTCTGGATCGAGCTCCGTCCGTGTTCGCGCTCCGAGACCCTCTCCGGCGTCTCGTCGTCCTCGTCGGCCCCGTCCCGTCGATCGACGGCTTACCGGCGGGATCGTCTCCCGAGACCGGGTGCTGTCGCTCTCCCGATCGACCGAGATAGGAAATCTTTCGTACCGATACGACAGAGATGCCGTCTGGATGGCTGATGCATTCGTGCTCGGTATCGCCGGGGGGTCCGGCGCGGGCAAGTCGACGATCGCGAAGGATCTCTCGGCGGCGGTCGATCCGGAGATAACGATCATCTCGCTGGACGACTACTACGAGGACCTCTCGGAGCTCCCGCTCGCGGAACGCGAGGATCGAAACTTCGACCACCCGGACGCCATCGACTGGGATCGCCTCGTCGCGGACGTCGAGGCCCTCTCGCGCGGCGAGACGGTGGCCATGCCCCAGTACGACTTCGAGAAACACGCCCGCGCGCCGACCGCCAGGACGGTCGATCCGGGGCCGATCGTCGTGCTGGAGGGGATCTTCGCGCTGTACCACGACCGGATCGTCACACAGCTCGATCTCGCGCTCTACGTCCAGACCGACGCCGACGTTCGCGTGCTCCGTCGCCTTCAGCGGGACGTGACCGAGCGCGGCCGCACCGTCGACGGCGTCGTCGAGCAGTACCTGTCGACGGTCAAGCCGATGCACGAGCAGTTCGTCGAGCCGACGAAGGAAAACGCGGACCTCATCGTCCCCGAGGGAACGAACCCGGCAGTCATCGACGTCCTCCGCGAGAAAGTCGTCAGCGAGATGGCCGCCCACAGAGAGGCCGCCACCGAACTCTGACCGTTACTCGTCTGTCGTCGCCGACGACGCTTCGTCTGTCTCCCCGGTGGCCGTCGGCTCCTCGGCCGCGGTCGACTCCGAGGTCTCGGACTCCGTCTGGGCCATCGCCTCGGCGTCGGCGGCCGCGGCCGCCTCGGCCGCCGTGCGCTCGTCGCCCCCGCCGATCACGTCGTACCTGAACAGGAGCCACGCCGCTACCACGACGCCACCGGCGAGTGCGAACGCCAGCGAGACGGTGCCGACGCGACCGAACAGCTGGCCGACGATCCCCAGGAACAGTTCGACCATCGGCTCTGCCGACGCCTCGCCGCCCGCCGCGATCTGCCGTGTGACGCTCCGTTCGACGAACGACTGCAGCGGTCCCAGCGCGAGGTAGATCGGGAGGCCGGCGATCACGAGCGAGACGCCGAGCGAACCCGCGACGGTCTGGACCGAGCGGGTCGCGTAGTACAGCAGGCCCACGAGTGCCAGCCCGACCAGCGGGAGGACGAACACCAGCCGATCCAGCCAGGTGACTGCGGTCTGGGCGTCTTCGAGGCTCTGTCGCGTCGCGGGCTCCATGTCCTCGGTCAGATCCAGCGTGTCGGGCAGTTGCTCGTCGAGCTGGGCTTCCGTTCGGTCACCGACGGCGGCCGCCGCCGCGGCCTTGTGGCCGTCGATCTCGGACTGGAACGTCTGGTAGCTCATGTCGGTCGTCAGCGCCTCCGCGAACGTCGCCCGCATGTCGGTCGTCGCCGCGTCGAGCCCGTCGCTGTCGGCGTCGCTGGGTGCGACCGACTCGTTGATCTCGGCGAGTTGGGCGTCGACCTCCCCGTCGATCTCGTCGCCGCGCTCGCTCTCGATGCGCTCGCGCAGCGCTGCTCTGATCTCCGTCTCGTTGTCAGCGACGAGTTGCTCCTTTTCGTCTTCGGTGTACTCTCGCGGGTCGTAGTCGGGGATCACCAGCGCCAGCTTCTCGTCGTTGCTGGTGTTTTGCCAGGCTCGCTCGACGGCCTCGTCGAGGACCCGATCACGGACTTCGTCGCGGAAATCGGCCTTCGCGGCCGCGTATCCGCTCTCGTTGGCGGTCATCTGCTCGACGGTCGACTCGTCGACGGGCCCGTCCAGCTCCGTCTCGGACTGTGCGAGCAGCTCCGGGACGGTCGCGTTGCGCACCTGCTGCTCGACCGCCGCCGACAGTCCGCTCTTGAGGGGCACCGTGTCGACGGTGAGGTTCAGCGTCTCGCTGTTGCCGTGGAGATACGCGTAGGTCGCCGCGACGTTGCGCTCGGTCTGGTTGGCCAGATACGGCCTGTCGATCCCCTCACGAAGCAGCGCCTCGGTGTCGACCCCCTCGGCGACGCCGTCGGAGACCTGACCGCTCGCCGTCGCCACCGTCGCGTTCTCGACGAGCTGATAGCCGCCTTCCTCCTCGATGGTCGTCTGGGTGAAGCCCGGATCGAGGACGGTCAGGTGGGCCGCCGCCAGTAGATTGCCCGTGACGAGCGTCGAGGCCAGCAACAGCGTCACGACGACGACGGTGAACTTGCGAACGAGACTCATCGGGAGTCCACCCACTCTATGCGTGCCTGCATCGCCGAGAACGTGTGCTGTCGACTGTGAACCATGCGTCTGATACCCCGTCATCTGTGATCCCCTGACTTAGCCCTACCGGCGGGAGTATCACCTGTAATACTGGCCGGGACCGGGCGGTGGGGTAGTTCTATGTGGGCCTCGATCGTACGACGTAGTATGTCACCTTCTGTCACGGTCCGGCCGGCGAGAGAAGACGACGCGGCGGCGATTCGGCGGGTCGCACACGCCGCCTGGCACGCGACCTACCGGGACGTGTTCGACGAGGCCCGCATCGACGAGATGGTCGAGGAGGGGTACGCACGGGACGTGCTGACGGAGCTGATCGGCCTCGACGAGGTCGGGCTGTTCGTGGCGACGGTCGAGGACGAGGTCGTCGGCTACGCCAGCTGTGGGATGACCGAGGTGATCGGTGTCGGCGACCTCGACATCTACGTCCACCCGGATTACTGGGGAGAGGGTGTCGGAACGGCGCTGCTCGAACGGGGCCACCAGCACCTCGCCGACATCGAGACGACGACGATCCGCGACGAGGTGCTGGTGGCCAACGAGGTCGGGAACGCCTTCTACGAGAAGCACTTCGAGCGCGTGGGTCAACGGGCCGTCGAGTTCGACGGAATCGAGCGGACGGTCAACGTGTACGAGGCGAGCGTCGAGGGGTGATCAGCGGTCGCGCCACCGCATGAACCACGGGACGACAGTTTGTTCGCCCAGGACGGTCAGCAGTCCAAGCGAGAGTCCCCACGCGAGGTGGGTCGTGAAGAACAGGGCCGTCACGTTCGGCAAGGGGGCTTCGATCCCGAGCAGTCGCAGCCAGATGGGAGCGACGACCCCCGCCGCGACGAGCCACAGTGCCAGTCCCCACCCGACGCCCACCGCGAGGCTCGCTAGCATCCGGTCACGGTACGACGGCGGCACGAACGAGAGGAGGCTCGCGAAGACGAACCCGAAGACGACGCTGTGGAACTCGTGGGTGAGCCAGCCCACGACGGGGTCCGCCGCCCCGTAGAAGACGCCGATCCCGGCGACCGACCCGCCGAGGAACTCCGAGACGAGACCGTACGCGACGCCCGCCAAGAGCGACGCGACTATCGTGACTAGCAGGTTCGGCATTCCGGGCCGGAGTCGGTTCGGGCGCGCCCGGTCGGCCGACGGCGTGCTCGACTCGACCGCCCGCGCGAGGACGACGGTAATCCAGGTCTCGCCGCCACTGCGCTCGACCTCGATCTCGCCGCCGTAGCTCTCGACGAGGAGCCGGACCACGTTGAGCCCGTACCCCATCCGCGGATCGTCGAACTCCTCGATGTCGCCCGTCTCGAGCAGTCGCTCCTGGCTCTCCGGGAGTCCCTCGCCGTCGTCGACCACGCTGACTCGGGCGGTCTCTCGGGTCGACTCGACTTCGATCCGAGGCATCTCGTCGTCGGCGTGGACGACAGCGTTCCGGAGAAGTTGCCCAAACACGTCCGAGAGCCGTGCGTTTGCGCGCACTTCCAGGTCGTCTGGAGCGTCCGCTCGCACGACGCTGGCGTCGGAGTATTCGTCCTCGATAGCCTCGACGCTCTCGGTGAGACGCGGTCCGAGATCGACGGGGGTGTTGACCGCCTGCCCGTCGCCGGCGTGTTTCGTGAGGTAGCTGACCTCTCCAACCGCCGCCTCGATGTCGTCGGCCCGCTCTGACACGATCTCACCGGCGTCGGGATTCTCGTCCTCCCGAGCAGTCCCGAACCCACGGATCGGCGTGAGGGCGTTGAGCACCTCGTGACGGAGCATCCGATTGAGGGTCACGAGGCGGTTCGTCTGCTGGCGGAGCACGGTTCGCTGTTGCCGGTTCCGCGCCGCGTAGAGGCCCGTGAGCGTGCCGCCGACGCTGCCGCCTATGAGGAAGGTTGCGAGCCGTCGCTCCGCCCGCACGGCCTCGATCATCGACCCCTCGACGGCCGACCCCAGCAGCGTGAGGACGACGAGGACGGACATCCCGACGGTCCCGAGCACGCACCACAGTGCGACCGTCCGGACGAACGAGCGGTCGGGGCCGACGACGCTCAGAGAGACTCCGAACGCCGACAGACCCAGCCCGAGCACGAGCGGGACGACCCCGGCTAGGTAGAACTGGAGCGGCTGTCCGTCGATCGCGAGGGTCACGGTAAAACGCGTGAGAAAGAACCCGATCCCGGCGATCAGGAGACCGCTGTAGTAGATGCGGGAGGTCACGCGGCGTACAAACTACTGGCGCTGTAAATAGTTCACCTAGCGACTCTCAGATGTGATACTCTCGCACACCGGAGACGGCGACGATGAACGACGTGGCCGGGACCGTTCGTGTGCGAATGACACTCGCTGTCGGTCGCTTTGACAGCGTTTAAACGGCCGATTGGCGTGACTGTGTGCATGAGCTTCGACGTCGGACTCGTCGGCAAACCCTCTGTCGGCAAGTCCACTTTCTTCAACGCGGCGACGATGAACGACGTGCCGGAAGGGGCCTATCCCTTCACGACGATCGACCCCAGCGTCGGCGAGGCCTACGTTCGCGTCGAGTGTGCCGCCCCCGAGTTCGACCACACCTGCACGCCGAATCTCGGCTACTGCGAGGACGGCACCCGGTTCGTCCCGGTGCGTCTCGTCGACGTGGCCGGCCTCGTCCCCGGTGCCCACGAGGGTCGGGGACTGGGCAACCAGTTCCTCTCGGACCTCAACGAGGCCGACGTGTTGCTCCACGTCGTCGACTTCTCCGGGACGACCGACATCGAGGGCGAGCCCACCGAGGACCACGACCCTCGCGAGGACATCGACTTCCTCGAAGACGAACTGGACATGTGGTACCTCGACGTGCTGGAGAAGGGCATCGAGCGCTATCGTTCCGGGTACCACGGCGAGGAGGCGGCCATCGAGGAGGACCTGGCGACCCAGATGGACGCGTTCCGGACCAACAAAGACGAGATCAAGCAGGTGATCCTCTCGCTGGATCTCGAACTGGACCCCGACACGTGGGACGACGAGGACCGCGAGGCACTCGCCCGCGAGATCCGCAAGCGCACCAAACCGATGGTGATCGCGGCCAACAAGATGGACACGCCCGCCGCCCAGGAGAACTTCGAGGAAATCACGGACGACCCCGACTACGACCACCTGACGATCGTCCCGACCAGCGCCCACGCCGAGAAGGCGCTCAAGAACGGCGACGAACAGGGCGTCCTCGACTACCTGCCCGGCGACAGCGAGTTCGAAATCGTCGAGGACGTGCCCGGAGAGAAAGCGACCGCACTGGAGCAGATCAGCGAGTTCGTCGGCGAGTACGGCGGTACCGGCGTCCAGCAGGCCATCGAGACGGCGCTGTTCGACGAGCTGGGCTCGATCGCCATCTTCCCCGGCGCGCGCAAGCCCCAGGAGGACGGCACCTTCCTGCAGGACTGCTTCGTGCTGGAAGACGGCGCGACCGCCGAGGACTTCGCGTACTTCCTGCACACCGACATCGGCGACGGCTTCCTGCACGCCCACGACGTTCGCAGCGGCCGCCAGATCGGTGCAGATACGGTGCTCGATCACCGAGACGTGGTCGAAATCACGACGACGAACTAGGTCGCCGCGCGAACGGCGAGAATGAGTGTCAGTTCTCTTCGATCGTGACGGTTTCGTCCTCGACGATGACGGTGTATCCCTCGTAGTCGAACGATATCCGTACCGTGGTCTCTGTGTGCGTCACCATCGCATCGAGTGCCTCTGGATCCACGACATCGTACAGTGGTGTCAGGTCCGTCGCGGCGACCCCTTCTCTCTCCGCGACGGCACGAACGACGTCTTCTGTCGTGGCTGGTGGATTACGTGCGGTACTCTGATTCGGAACCTCTGATGTCATGCTGAGCATAGCTGATCGGTGTCGTGCCCTTCCCATCGGCACGGATAGTTCTGCCACTTTGGTGGATGGGATAGCCCGGCGAGAAACTATTGCCTATGCTGAATGGTTAGTGACTTGCAGGCACACTGTCGTGTTCGTCGTCGGGCACTTCGAACAGCTCCAGTAAGAGCACTTCCAGCCCGCGATAGAGGTGCTGGCTGAAGGTCGGCTGCGAGATGCCCAGTGCGGCCGCACAGTCGCTCGCGGAGCTTCGGCGCGGCCAGGCCAGATAGCCACTCTGGACGGCCGCACGGACGGCGTCTCGCTGTTTCGTGGTCAGCGACGAGAGGTACCGTTCGGCCCCGACCGCACCCGTCACGGCGACGAGGTCGGCGTCGTCACGGTGCCACTTGGACAGCAGCGTCGCCCCCGCGTGCCGTCGGACCACCGCGTCAACGACGGTGCTCGGGTCGGCGTCGTGGGACACCTCGACGACGACCATCCCCGTCCCGCCGTCTGCGACGCTTCGCCTGACGACGGCGTGGACCGTCGCCAGCGTGCAGTGGATGCACTCTTCGCTGTCGGCGACGACCTCCAGTAGACAGGTGTCGCCGTCCGAGCGGACGATCCGGGTCGATCTGACGCCTGGCAACGACTGCGCGACGCGTTTCGTCTCCGACGGCGTCGCTGCGACGGTGTAGTACCGTAACACGTCGCCGTCGTCCCGGTGTATCACGTCCTCGTTGACGACGCGACAGTCGAGTTCGTCCGACATCGCGACGAGGAAGTGCTCCGGATCGCGCAGCTCGAACTTCAGCTCGACCGTAGCCCGCTCCGTGTCCATACCTCAGCATCCACGGTCGGCTACTAATTCATAATTGACGTACCTAGGCATTAACGGGAGTAAGGAGGGATTAACGGGGCGGTCTACTCGAACAGGTCGGTCGACAGATACCGCTCGCCGGTGTCCGGGAGGACGACGACGACGGTCTCGTCGGGGTGCTCGCGGGCGTACTCGACGGCGACGCCGAGGGCCGCACCGGCGGAGATTCCGACGAGGACGCCCTCCTCGTGGCCGAGTCGCCGGCTCCACTCGCGGGCGTCGTCCGACGTGATCGTCCGGACCTCGTCGAGCAGGTCCCGTCGCAACACGTCGGGGACGAAACCGGGGCCGATCCCCTGAATGTCGTGGCTGTCCGGATCGTCGGCCGAGAGGAGCCGCGAGGAGTCGGGTTCGACGGCCACCGAGGTCACGGAGGTCTTGCCCCGATCCTCTTTGAGGTGTTCGGAGACGCCGGTGATCGTGCCGCCGGTGCCGACCCCGGCGACGACGGCGTCGACGCTGCCGTCGGTCGCGTCCCAGATCTCTGGGCCGGTCGTCTCACGGTGTGCGCTGGGGTTGGCCTCGTTCTCGAACTGGCGGGCTCGGACGGCGTCGTCGGCCTCGGCCAGCTCGTCGGCACGTTCGATCGCGCCGCCCATGCCGTCCTCGGCCGGGGTCAGTTCGAGGTCGGCACCGAGGGCCCGCAACAGTCGACGGCGTTCCTCGCTCATCGACGCCGGCATCGTCAGCACGCAGTCGTAGCCGTTGGCCGCACAGACCGCTGCCAGCCCGATCCCGGTGTTCCCGCTGGTCGCCTCGACGACGGTGCCGTCCGCTGACAGCGCACCGCACTCGCGTGCGGCCTCGACCATCGCCAGCGCGATGCGGTCCTTGACCGAGTAGGGGTTCGACGATTCGAGCTTGCCGTACAGGTTCGACGCAAACGAGTCGAGCCACAACAGCGGCGTCTCACCGACGAGATCGGTGACGCGCTCTGCCGCGGCTACTCGTTCGACGGTGTCTCCAGCAGCGGTCATGCACTCGCAGTTGGACGGCGACGACGCTGAGTTGTCCCCCTCCGTACTGAGGTGGTTGAACTCGCGTCTCGTGTGTCGGTTAACTCGGTTCCGAGTCCGGGCACATTTATATCCAATGAACGATTATGAAGAACTGATGCCACAGATCACGGTCTCAGACCAGCTGTACCGCAAGCTCGAAGAAGCCACGGAGGACCGGGACACAGAGGACGCGATGTGGGAGATGGTGTACCGCTTCGATCGCGGCAACAACCCCTCTGAGTGAGACTGCCGGCAGTCGCTGTTTCGAGCTATCCGCGAGCCCGGCGTCGCGAGACGCTTCGGGGCGTACAGCCGACACACGGGACGACCGGCCGGTCTCCGATCCCGATCGGACCTACGCCCCGGGCGCGTCGAGGACCGCGGGTGAGTCGTTGCTGGGATCGTTGACCGCCGTCGAGACCGGACGGGCCGCGAGTTCGCCGTCGTAGGGCTCCAGCAGGGCGCGGCGCTCGTCGTCGTCGCCGTGGAGCCAGATCGCTTCTTCGCCCGGATCGAGGATCACGGACATCCGGTGGTGTAGCTCGCGGACGAACTCGTTGGGCTCGGTCGTCAGGACGGTGAACGTCTCGACGGTCGTCGCCTCGTCGTGTTCGCCGTCCGTCCGCGTCCCGAACTCGCCGAGTCCGGTCTGTCGCTGTGGCGGCCGCCATCGTTCCCACAGCCCCGCCATCGCGAAGGGGCGCTGATCGTCCCTGGTGACCCGATACGGCTGCTTCTCGGTTCCCTCCTCTCGCCACTCGTAGAAGCCGTCCGCGGGCACCAGACACCGGCGTTGCTCGTAGGCCTCGGCGAAGCTTCGCTTCTCGGTGACCGTCTCTGCGCGAGCGTTGATGAACTCGAACTCGCCCCGGTCGTCGGCCCACGACGGGATCAGACCCCACTCCATCCGCTGGATCGTCCCGGGCTCGTCGGCGGTGATCACCGGAAGCGACTGACGGGGCGCGGCGTTGTACCGCGGCTCGTACGCTTGGGCGAAGGTCGCGCCGAAGCGCTCTTCGATGTCCTCGCGTGGCGCGAACAGACTGTAGCGACCGCACATACCCAGACGTGGGGCCGACCGCGTCTAATACTGTCGGCTGGCCGCGAGCACGTCTCCACACCGGGATCCCGAACCGCTTCGCGACGCTCCGGCCGACCGTATCGCCCACACCGAGCCGGCTGGGCGTCGCCGACCGATCACTCCGAATCCAGGGCCGCTGCGATCGCCTCCAGCTCTGCCTTCCGGAAGGCCCGGTCGGTCCGCTCTACGGTCTCCGTCTCGCCGATCTCGCGGCGAATGCCGCCGCGCATCTCTCCTTTCGGTGGGAGCCGGTCCGTGTCGATCTCGTATCCCACTGCCTCACAGATCGCGGCCAGGGCCTCTTTCGTGAAAGCCGTGGATTCGACGCGCTCGTAGCGGTCGACGGCGACCCGAATCTCGTTGCGTAGCTCGTCGACGGTCGGTGCCATAGCTCCCACCGAGAGTGGCTCCGGCCTATCCGTTTCGGTTCTCACGCGACCGACCACGTCTGTGACGAGACGGCTCCCGGTAAGGTAGTGTTTCGTTTAGCAGCGACTGCCGGGAGCGAGATGTCGAAAGCCCTCGGCACGCTCGACGGCGGCTGCGTCGGATATCCTCGCTCGCGCTCGGATAGGGCCGACGCAGCCGCCACGAGGCGCGCCTCGCCCTTTCGACGTGTACACTGCTTCCGATCGCTTAACTAAACACGATCCCCCGTAACGGGCGCGATTTTAAGCCCGATCGGGCCTTACCTGGCGGTAGATGACGGGCGATCCCTCGTTTGCGATTCCGGCACGGCCGCGGCGGCGCTACCCTTCCAGCGGCGGAGTCGAGTACGAGGGCCAGACGATGTTTCGGCTCGAACCGGCGACCGACGTGTCACAGACGGCACTCGGCCGACTGGTCGAGAGCGTCCTCGCGGACGGCCCCTACCGTTCGGGGGCGTTCATCGAACTCCCGATGCCGCTGTGGCTGGTTCGAGACGAGGACAGCGCCGACGTGTTCCGCGTCTCGATCCGAGACGGCTGTGTCCGTCTCCACGTCCTGCCAGAGACGGGATCGGAGGGGCTGCGACGCTTCTACGACCGACTCGTCGCGGCCGGCGACTGCGCGTGGGCCGTCGACTGTCGGTCCGACATCGCGGACGGTCCCGGTTACGAAGGCGGGTAACACAACTGTCTTGACGACCAGGACCGTCGGTCCGTGCATGACTGTCTCTCGCGAGGTGGAACTGGAGGGTCACATCATCGACTCCGGGATGATGCAGACGTGCTTTGGCATCATCATGGATCTGGGTGGCTCGTTCACCGTCGAGACGTTCGATATCGGCCGCCACAAGACCGACGAGTCCTACGCTCGACTCTTGGTCGAGGCGGACGACGAGGCGACGCTGCAGTCGATCGTCCACGAACTCCACCAGAACGGCGCGAACCCGGCAGATCCGAAAGACGTGACGCTGGAGCCCGCGCCCGCCGACCAGGTGGTACCCCACGGCTTCTACTCGACGACGAACCACCCGACGTTCGTCCGGTACGACGACGAGTGGCTCGCGGTCCAGAACGTCGAGATGGACTGCGCCGTCGTCGTCGACACCGACGAGCCACGGGCTTACACGAAGGTGCTCAACGCCGTCGAGGCGGGCGACCAGATCGTCACCGGCGAGACCGGGATCAGGATCGCCCCGCCCGAGCGCCCGCGGGGCCAGCAAGGAGCCTTCGGGTTCATGCAGGGCGGGGTCTCCTCGGAACGGCCCTCCGAGTCGACGATCCGCCAGATCGCCGAGGCAATCGAGGAGACCAGAGCCGACGGCGGGAAGATCCTCGCGGTGTGTGGCCCCGCGCTGATCCACTCGGGCGCACGCGAGGACCTCGCCCAGCTGGTCCGCGAGGGATACATCGACATGCTCTCTGCGGGCAACGGCTTCGCCGTCCACGACATCGAGCGCGACCTCTATGGTACCTCGCTCGGACTGGACACCGAGAGCCTCGATCACGCCCGCAAGGGTCACAAACACCACATCTACACGATCTCGGAGATCATCCGCGAAGGCGGTATCGAGGCTGCTGTCGAGTCGGGAACGATCGACTCCGGCGTGATGTACGAGTGTGTCACCAACGACCGGCCCTTCGTACTGGCGGGTTCGATTCGCGACGACGGCCCGCTGCCGGACACCATCACCGACGCCGTCGAGGCCCAGAACGCCATCCGCGAGCAGGCCCACGAGGCCGACATGGTGTTGATGCTCTCGACGCTGCTGCACTCGGTCGCCGTCGGGAACTGCCTGCCCTCGACGACGCGGGTCGTCTGCGTGGACATCAACCCCGCGACCGTCACACAACTGCTCGATCGGGGCAGCGCACAGGCGGTCGGGATGGTGACGGATATCGGCACCTTCGTCCCACTGCTGGCCGAGCAACTGGTCGACGAGGCGTAGGTCCGGCGCGCCCAGCGTTGCAGGTCGTCGCAGTCCTCGGCCCACCACCACGAAATGGAGCGGTCGTTTGACTCTGGACACTCTGGGCCAGGACGAACGGCGTCACCAACTCGTCGAGGTCAGTCTCATACGGATTATTCTCGATCGTTACTGGATCGACCGCACGACGGTGTGCGATCGACAGGGAACACGGCGACAATAATCCGTATCAATGCCTTCGCCTGGGATAGAATCTGAAGCGAGTTAGCTCATACTGCCGGCTGTCTCTGTTTCGAGATATTCGCGACACGGGGTCGCGACATTCTTCACAGACGTACTGCCGGCAGCATCAAAGAGCCAGAGAGTTCGACGGGATTTCGGTACCAGTGCCCGAGGGGCGACGGTCCGTTGGCCCCAGTCGGAGTCGCTCACCGAGCGACAATTACAGGGACAGGCGAGTTGCGGAACACTTTCTGGGCGACGTTCCCGATGACCAGCCGGTCAATCATCGAGCCGCCGTGACTTCCGATTACGACCGCATCGAAATCGCTGGCTTTGTTTAGAATCGCCCGCGCCGGATGCCCCAGTTGAACCTCGGTAGTAACCTCGACATCGTACTCAGCGGCGAAATCACGAGCGTCATCGAACACCTCCTGTGCGCGCTCCTGGGCAGCCGCTTCGATATCGTCCTCAAGAGCGAGTGCGGTGGCTTTCCCTCCCATCGCTGACGGTTCTCCCACGACATGCAAGACGGTGATTTCTGCGTTCGGATGGTTCTCAAGAGCATACTCAAGGGCTCGATGCGCCATTTCCGAATCGTCCATCGGAACGAGGACTCGCGAGAGCATGTGATAGCTACGATCAGGACGTGAATAAAACGGCGGGTCACTCGTTTCGAATCAGAGGATCCGACCTGGGACTATAGTAACAATTGAAACGATTTACACACCGATCGCACTGCAGTCGTGCGGTCGGGAGTGCATTGATTTTCAATGGCTACTATATCTGCGGAATGCAGCGACCGTTTTCGTCGTCGGGTTTCTTCACTCACTTCGGAACCCACTCCTCGAAAAACGTCCATGGATCCACTCCCCGAGTGGTGTTTCTGGCGGGCGCTCCGCCGATTTGTCGGAGGCTGTTTGAGAGATACTCGCCGCGATACTGGCCGCGACGGCATCGGAAACAGTGAATTGTGCGTCCCTGGGACGGGCTCCAGACAACGCTCGCCGTCTACTGCCAGACGCAATTCCTGGAGTCAGGTCACACTGGTCCCAGTGAGGCCGAGCAATGACTGCGAGACCTCGATCACGTTCTGGAGATCCTACGAACTGCGGTCGGACTCGCCGGTCAGACGCCCTCGACGCCCGAGCGGTACTCCTTGACGTGTTCGTGGGCCTCGACGATCGCGTCCGTCGCGTCGCCCTCGGTGCTGTCTTCGAGGTCGTGGAGCGCGTTCTGGATGCGGGCCAGGCGACCGTGGTCCGGCCCCTCGTCGGCCGTCGAGAGCCGGTCGAGCTGGTCGGCCAGGTCCGACAGGCGTTCGCCGTCGTCGCCGTCCGCGGACTGTGCTGCCGAAGCGAGCAGATCGCTCGCCGTCGCGAGTGCGTCGCGCGTCATATTTGTCGGTACAGAGATGGCCCAAATAACCCTTGGGGTATCGTCGCCGATCGACTCCGAAGCGGTTTTTCGCGGCGGTCCCACAGGGTCGGCTATGCCAGCGAGCCACCACGTCGGTATCACCGTCGCCGATCTGGACCGCGCCGTCGAGTTCTACAGCGACACCTTCGACTTCGAGGTGCTGAGCCGCTTTTCGGTCTCGGGCGCGGCGTTCGAGACGGGCGTCGGCGTCCCCGACGCGGCGGCGCAGTTCGCTCACCTCGACGCCGGAGAGATCCGGCTGGAGCTGGTCGCGTACGAGCCCACGGGCGACGACGCGGCCGCCGCGGCAGTCAACGACACCGGCGCGAAACACGTCGGACTCGAGGTCGACGACATCGACGCCTTCTACGCCGGTCTCGACGACGCTGTCGAGACGATCAGCGAGCCCCAGACGACGGCGAGCGGGACGACTATCTGCTTCGTCGAGGACCCCGAAGGGAACCTGATCGAAGTACTCGAACCCTAGTCGCTCGTCCACTCCGCGATGTGGTCGGCCACGTAGTCCTGGCTCCCCAGTCCGACACTGATACCGACTGCCAGTGCGATGCCGAGGCCGAGACCGACCGCGACCGCCTGGGCCATCGTGTTGAGGATGACGGTGTTGTAGCCGATGGCGTCCAGCGCCAGCGTAACCGAGACGAAGTAGACAACGCCACGAGCCACCAGCGCGACAAGCGGCGTGACCGAGCGGCCGGCGAGCACGTCGTTGTCCTTGAGCGCGCGCGAGACGTAGCCGGCGACGACGAAGCCAGCCAGCAGGATCAGGACGCTGCCCAGGAGCGACGCCAGATACCGGGCACCGATCTGTGCCCAGCTCGCGATCTGACCGGCGTTGACGAGACTCAGCGAGATCACGAGAGCGATCAGTGTGAGCAGGTACGTCGTCAGGCCAGCCAGTGCGTCAGCGATGGCCTCGTCCTCGCGCAAAACCGCTCCCAGCGGCGTCTCCAGGACAGCCTCGTCGAGGTCGACGCGCGCCGCGACGGCTGCGATCCTGTCGCCGACTTTCGGCCCGACAGTCGCGTAAGCGACGATCGGCAGCACGATCGCCACGATCCAATCCACCACTCCGGGGGCAGTGTCGATTATACGCCCGACCTGGAGGAGTTGCAGTGACGTGCTCATACGCGACCCTCCAGTCTGTCGGCCGCCGTTTCACGTCTGTGCGCCTCTATGGCTATCCGGTCGATGAACATGTCCACCTGGGTGAATCCCTGGAGATTGTTTAAGCCTTTAGATAAACCACTCCTGTAGACGGAAGTAATTCACCGCTACAGCGGGTCGCATGGCAATCTCGCAGAACGTGGCTCTTGGCCCAGATTTGTTGTAGAACGACTACTTTCGCGCACGAATCGACCTCGGTCGCATCGACGGGACCGCTTACGGTCGGTCTCGTACCGCCGGGCGTCACCGTGTCACGGCAACAACACTACGTCTCATACTGCTGGCTGTACGTCTGTATAGCATTTCGCGACGTGGTCGCGAATCTCGTGAAACAGCGACAGCCGGCAGTGTCAGTCCCACTTCGCGCCGGGGTTGGTCACCGCGCCGTTGGCCGCGGAGCCGAAGTCGCGGTGGTACTTCGCCAGCACGCCGCTGTCGTAGTTGGGGTCGGGGTCGTACTCTTCGAGGCGCTGTTCGATCTCCTCGTCGGAGAGGTCCACGGAGAGTTCGAGATTCTCGATGTCGATCGTGATCGTATCGCCGTCCTCCAGCGCCGCGATGGGACCACCGACGTAGGCCTCGGGGGCGACGTGGCCGATCGAGAAGCCACGGGTCGCACCGGAGAAGCGGCCGTCGGTAAAGAGCGCCACGTCGTCGGCGTGACCCTGGCCGGCGACGGCGCTCGTGACCCCCAGCATCTCCCGCATTCCGGGACCGCCGCGGGGGCCCTCGTTGCGGATGCCGATCACGTCGCCGGACTCGATGTGGCCCTCCTGGACGTACTTCATCGCCGCCGACTCCTCGTCGAAGATGCGGACCGGTCCCTCGTGGCGGAGGTACTCCTCGCCCGAGATCTTGATGACCGCGCCGTCGGGCGCGAGGTTCCCCGTGAGGATGCGGATGGCACCCTGCTCGTTCTTGGGTTCGTCGACGCTGTAGAGGTAGTCGACGTCGACGTCCTCGATCGCGGGCGGGTCGTAGGCTTCGAGGGCGTCTCCGAGCGTGTCGCCGGTCACCGTCAGCGCGTCGCCGTGGAGCAGGTCCGCCTCGTAGAGGGCGTTCAGGACGACCGGGACGCCGCCGACCTCGTGGAGGTCGTTCATGACGCGCTCGCCGCCGGGCTGGAGGTCGGCGATCTTCGGCGTGCGCTTGCTGATCTCGTTGAACGCCTCGATGTCGAGGTCGACGCCGGCCTCCGCCGCGAGCGCCAGGATGTGGAGCACGGCGTTGGTCGAGCCGCCGACCGCGACCTGCAGCGCGATGGCGTTCTCGAAGGACTCGCGGCTGAGAAAGTCGGAGGGGCGACGCTGCTCCTGGACTGCCTCGACCGCGAGTTCGCCGGCCCGGCGTGCCTCCTCGTATCTGGACTCGTGTTCCGCGGGCGGCGAGGCCGAGCCCAGCGGCGCAAACCCGAGCGCCTCCGAGATGGAGGCCATCGTGTTGGCGGTGAACATCCCGCCACAGGAGCCCGCGCCGGGGCAGGCGTTGCGCTCCATCTCGTCGAGTTCGTCCTCGCTCATGTCGCCGTCGGCGACCGCGCCGACGCCCTCGAAGACGTTCTGGATCGTGATCTCGCGGCCGTCGTGCTCGCCGGGCATGATCGACCCCCCGTAGAGGAAGACGCTTGGCAGGTCCGTCCGGATCGCGGCCATCATCATCCCGGGCATGTTCTTGTCACAGCCACCGATGGTGACCAGACCGTCCATGCGCTCGCCGAAAGAGACGAGCTCGACCGAGTCGGCGATGACCTCCCGGGAGATCAGCGACGCCTTCATCCCCTCGGTCCCCATGGAGATGGCGTCAGAGATCGTGATCGTCCCGAACTCGATGGGCATCCCCTCGGTCTCGTCGATCCCCTCGTAGGCCGCGTCGGCCACGTCGTCCAGGTGGACGTTACACGGCGTGATGTCGGCCGCGGGGTTGGCGACGCCGATCATCGGCGAGGAGAGGTCTTCGTCGTCGTACCCCATCGCACGGAACATCGCGCGGTGGGGTGCCTTCTCGTAGCCCTCCGTGACTTCAGAACTCCGGAGTTCCGGGTCCTTCCCCTCGTCGGCATCAGGTGTCCGCTCCTGCTTGCTCATGCTCCCGAATCTGCGACGGGGAACCTTAAGCGCACGGACTACCGTGTTCGCGTTTCACACCCGCGGGCACTCATTCCGGAGCCTCACCTTCATTTCGAGGGAGCCGAAAGAGGTGGTATGGTCACGGTGACGACGGCGGCGCGACTCCACTTCGGCTTCCAGAACCTCGCGCTCGCCAACGAACGGTTGTACGGCGGCGTCGGCGTCGCCCTCGACGAGCCACTGCTGGTCCTCGACGCCCAGCCCGCAGACGAGATCGACTGCGACGACGGCGAAGCCAAATCGTACGTCCGGCGAGCGGTCGCGACGCTGGGCGTCGAAGGGGCTCGCGTCTCGGTCCGCGAGCGGCTGCCACGCCACGTCGGCTTCGGCAGCGGGACCCAGCTCGCGCTGGCGGCGGCCGTCGCGGTCGCGCGGGCCTACGACCGCGAAGTCCAACCGCGCTCGCTCGCGCCGGAGCTCGGTCGCGGCGGTCGCAGCGGCGTCGGCGTCGCGGCCTTCGAGTCCGGCGGGTTCGTCGTCGACGGCGGCCACCCGACGGAGCGGTTCACTTCCGAGCCCCCAGCCAACGGCGACTGGACGGTCCCGCCGGTAATCGCGCGCCACGAGCTCCCCGACGACTGGCGGTTCGTGCTGGTCGTTCCCGACGCGGAGCCGGGGGCCAGCGGGGCCGAGGAGGACCGCCACATGCGCCAGGCCGTCGAGCGGGCCGATCCCGGTATCGCCGACGACGTGGCCGCGACGCTGACCCGGACGCTCCTGCCGGCCGCCGCGGAGGGTGACCACCGGCAGTTCGGGACCGCCGCAGCCCGGATCGGACGGCTCAACGGAGCCTGGTACGCCGACGAACAGGGCGGGGTCTACCGCCCGCCGGCCGGCCGGATCGTCGAGCGACTGGCCCAGCAGCCGACCATCGCCGGAGCCGGCCAGTCATCGTGGGGACCGGCGGTGTGGGGGCTGACGACGCGTGGCGACGTGGAGGCGGCCAGGACGGGCGTCGAGATGGCCCTGAGCGACCTCTCGGTCGACGCCGACGTACTGGTCGCCAGCCCACGCAACGTGGGCGCGACGGTCGAGGACGGGCCGACGCTCGGCTGACGCCCTCGGATAATCGTTCGCGATAACTGCGGCCGAAGCGTTAAGCGACGCCACGGGCCACTGGGCGGTATGGACCGCATCCCGTTCGGCGTTCGCCAGCTCGACACCACCATCAAGGGGGGTGCTCCGACGGGCAGCGTCGTCCTGGTCTCGGGCGAGTCCGGTGCCGGATCGCGGGAGTTCATGTACACGAGCGCGCTCATCAACGGGCTCTCGGCCGGCGACAGCGACGAGCTGTACGACCTCTACTACGGGTCGCCCACGGCCGACGCGGTCGATCCCGACGCCGTCCACTACATCTCGTTTACCGCCTCGAAGGAGGATCTGGTCGACGAGATGCGCCTGGCGATGGACGACGAGATCGTCGACAACGGCTCCGAAGCGATTCAGTTTCACGAGCTGACAGAGCGGTACTTCCACGTCAGTCCGGTGCCCCGCGACTGGTACGCCGACGCCACCGAGAGCATCACCGATCTGCGCAAGCGCCACGAGCGCCAGGGGTTGTTGGAGGCCCTCGGGAGCAAGCTCAGCGAGATCGCGCCGAACAACCTCGTCGTCATCGACTCGCTGTCCGATCTCGTCGGGGCGATCGGCGACGACATGGAGTGGTCGGACATCAGCTACCTCGTCCAGGGGCTCACCAAGGCCGCGAACCGCTGGAACGGACTCATCCTGGTCCACCTGAACCACGAGACGGTGTCCTCGACGCGGTACGCCCAACTGACCGACGCGACGACCGGCGCGATGCGTTTCGAGTGGGAGTCCGGCGGTTCGACGCGGGCACGGACACTCGTCGTCTCGCAGTTCCGGGGCGTCCTCTCGCAGATCGAAGACGAGAACATCGTCCGTTTCGAGACCGAGATCGGCGACAGCGGCTTCGACATCAGTGACGTGCGCAAGATCCGATAGCGCCTGCGGCGAGCGGGCGTCGTATCCGCCTATCAGCGCCTGAAATCGGCGGCAAACGCTTAACTGTCTGGTTCCGAAACCGGTCCACAATGGCGAGTGAGTCGCGTGAAGAGCAGTCTGTCTCGGTCGATCTCTCCGACGAGCTCGACGAGTGGCTCGACCAGCAAGCCGAGCGCACGGACACGGACCGCGCCGAGGTCGTCCGACAGCTCCTACAGACATACCACGCGACAGAGACCCTCGACGAGACGGCCGTCGAGGAGATTCAGGCGACCGTCGAGGAGACCGTCGCGAGCGAGGCGACGAAGGCGACGCGGGCGGCCGTCGCCGATCGGTTGCAGTCCGAGCTGCCCGAGCGGGTCGAGACCGAGGTCGGCGAGCAGGTCGAGCGAGCGGTCGAGTCGACCGTGGAGGATCGACTGGCAGACGCAATCGAGACGGCGGTCTCCGACAGGCTACCCGGTATCGTCGACGCCGTCGAGAGTCGCCTCGACGAACGACTCTCTGGGGCGACCGACGAGGTCGAGGCGGAGGTCGAACGGCTCGACGCCGACTTCCGGGAGAAGCTCGACGACGTCCGCCAGCGGGTCGTCCAGGTGAAAAAAGAGACCGACGCCAAGGCACCGGCCGACCACACCCACGAAGCCTTCGAGCGGTTCGACGAACTCGACGGCGAGATCGAGACACTGGAGACCGATCTGGGGGGCGTTCGGGAGGATCTCGAAGACCTCGACGGGCGCGTCGACGACACCGACGAGCGCCTCGACGACGTGGTCGAACGCCTCGACGACGCCGAAGACAAGCTCAAGCGGGTGGCGTGGGTCGTCAGTGACCTCCGCGACGAGACCCAGGGGAAAGACAGCCACGAGCGGGCCGTCGCCCGGATCAAACGCGCCGCCGCACAGGAGGGGCTCACGACGGCACGCTGTGAGAACTGCAGCGAGTCGGTCGAGATCGCGCTGCTGACCGACCCGGAGTGTCCTCACTGTCACGCCGCGGTCTCTGACGTGCGCCCAGAGGGCGGGATCTTCAGGACGAAAGCGCGACTCGTGACTGCCTCGGAGCTGGAAGCCGGTGAGGAGACGTGAGCGACGACGATCCCTTCGAACGGCTCGACGACGTCGAGCGAGAGGGCGATCCCTTCGAGCAGTTGGACGACGAGGCTACGGCCGGCGCGGACGGTGACGAGCGAGCGGACGACGCCGACGACGGGTCCGCCGGTCCCGACGGCTCACCGCAGCGAGACGGTGACGCCGAACCCACGCTGCCAGACGATCCGTTCGGCGAGTTCGACCGCGACGACGCGGCGACGGCCGACCGGGAGGATCCGGCAGTCGATCCGTTCGCGGACGTGCCCGATCGCGACGGCGACCCCTTCGGCGGCGGCGAGAGCGCCTTCGAGCAGGTCGACGTGGGCGAGATCGACGCCGACGCCGTCTGGGAGTCGATCGACGACGATAGAGAGCCCGAGGTGCCAGAAGAGAGCCGATACGCCGAGGTGTCGAAACACGCCTACTGCGAGCAGTGTCCGTTCTTCTCCGAACCACCGGAGGCCCACTGTACCCACGAGACCGCCGAGATCGTCGAGTACCTCGACATGGACCGGGTCCGGCTGTTCGACTGTCCGGTCGTCGCCGAGCGCGAAGACCTGGAGTGACGCTACAGGTCTACGCGAGTTCGGCGACCAGCTCGACGGCCAGCTGTGCGGCCGACTCGGCGGTCTCGCCGAGCACGTACGTGATCGGTTCGATCCCGAACGCTCCCTCGTGGTAGACGACCCGTGGCACGTCGCCCCGTCGCTCGAACTGTTCGCGGAGCCGCTCGGAGCGGTCGTCGTAGTCGGCGTCGAACTGTAACGGCTCGATGTCGCGTTCGCGAGCGGCCGCCAGCAGCGCGTCGTCGGTCGCGAGGTTGAGCGCCCCACCGATCGACGGATCGACGGCCCGAGCCGCGAGGATCACCGTCGACACGTTGCTGGAGGCTCCAAACTCCGGTTCGGAGGGCACCTCGACCCGGCCCGCCATTGCGTGGATGCGGCCCGGAATCGCCGCCACGTCGGTCAGGTCAGTCGCCTCGGGGAGCGCCGTCCCGACGTTCGTGCCGACGTTGGGGATGGCCTCCGCCATCCCGTCAGCCGTCGACAGGAGGCGGGCGGCTCGCCGGACGGTCGCCAGCGTCTCGCGCTCGGTCGCCAGCGCGGGGTCGTCGCCCCGGACACAGAGGTCACAGCCCAGTCCCCGCAGGGCCGGCATCGCGTCCTCGTGGAGCGTACAGATCGGTCCGCGATCCTCGAACGCGGCGATCAGGTCGAGCAACTCGGCCAGCGCGTCGTAGCCGTCCATCGATCCACTCGCCAGCCCGGCGGCGATCTCCTCGACGGTCGCCTGTGTCCGTGGATCGCCCGCGACTGGTCCCGTTCGGTCGAGTTCGCCGTCCAGATACGTACTCACTGCGGCCTGGGTCACGCCGAGGTGGTCGGCGACGGCCTGCTGTGTCAATCCCTCGTCGGCGAGTTCGCGTGCGAGCATCGCGCGGACCCGCGGGAGGACCTCCTCGACGACGATCTCGCTCGGCAAGACCAGCGACATGGCGGCCGTTCGGACAGGGTCGATAAAAGTCGTCCGGGCCGCCGCGTGCGGCGAGTTGGCAGCCCCAGCCAGCGCCGAGTAGACGTTCACGATATCTTACACGCTTCTGGCGGCCTCGACGGGAAACACCCGCAGGCGGGCTGGCGATCTACCACTCGGTAGTACAATGCGGTTCAGCACTCTTTTATGTCCGACCGTGAAGGTGTGGGCAATGAGTGGTGAAACGACTGCGGCAACGAGATTCGGGCGTGGGACAGTCCGTTCGTACGTCGACGAGATGGGGCCGGCGTGGGTCGCCGGTGCGATCGCTGCCGGCCCGGCGACGATGGGGAGCCTGCTGTCGGCGGGGGCCGGCTTCGGCTACACGCTGCTGTGGGTCGTGATCGTCTCCGCGGGGGCGGGCGCGCTCTCGCAGTTCCTGGCGATGCGGCTGGGCCTGCTGACCGAGCGCGGCATCGTCGCCGTCGTCGAGGACGCGCTCGGTGAGAGCTGGGCGTGGCTGCTCGTGGCCGACGCGGTGCTGGCCTCCGGTGTCGCACAGCTGGTGATCATGAAGACCGTCGCCGGGGTTTCGGCGACGATGACCGGGATCGACGCCGGCATCTGGGGCGTGATCTGGGGGCTCGTCCTCGCCGTCGGACTGGCCGGGCGGGGCTATCGCTTCCTCGAACTCGCCGCGAAGCTGCTGGTGTCGCTGGTGGTCCTCGCCTTCGTCGCCTCGCTGTTCGTCGTCCCGATCGACGCGGGTGCGGCCGCGGCCGGACTCGTTCCGTCCCTGCCCGCCGGAAGCGCGGTGATGGCGGCCGGCATCGTCGGCGGGGCCGTCCACATCACGCTCATCACGATGCACTCCTACACGATGCGGGCCCGCGGGTGGACCGAGCGAGACAGCGACCTGGCGACGTTCGACATCGGCGCGTCGATGCTGCTCGTCTTCGGGCTGTACAGCCTGGCGATCTTCCTGGTCGCCGCGAGCGTCCTCACGTCGACGGATCTGACGACGATCGGCGCGGCACAGGCGCTGGGTCCGATCGCGGGGGACAGCGCCCAGTGGCTCTTCCTCGTCGGCCTGGCCGGCGCGGCCGTCTCGACGCTGGGTGCGAACACGATCGTCCCGCCCTTCCTGATCGCCGACAAGTTCGGCTGGGACACCGACGTGAGCGACGCCCGCTACCGGGCGCTGCTGGTCGGCGTCGCGCTGCTGTCGATCCCCGGTGCGTTCATCCCCGGCAACGTGCTCGGACAGCTGGTGTTGATCCTGGCGGTCGGCACGCTCGGGACGCCCTTCGCGATCGCGATCGTCCTCTACCTGCTCAACACCGACACGGTCTCGCGGCAGAACTCGACGGCGACCAACCTCGGCGGCGTCGCGCTGCTCGCCGTCACCGGCGTGCTCGCGGCGAACTTCGTCCGCGAACAGGTGGCTGCCGGCGTCGGTCCGCTCTCCGGGTTCGTCGTGACCTTCGGCGCGGCGATCGCGCTGGCGACGCTCGTCCTCGGGGGCAAGTACGTCCGCGAGGAACTGCTGGCCTGATGTCGATCGAGAGCGGGCGGACCCTGATCGTCGGACCCGCCAACGTCGGCAAGACGACGGCGACCGGAGAGCTGCTGGAGCAGTGGCTCACGGAGCACGGCACTGACGGCGTCGTCGCCCTCGATTTCGCCCCCGAGGTCGAACGCGACGGCCGGGTTCTGGGCGGTCGTCTCGACCGCGTGACGACGCTTCCAGCGGCGGTCGACTACCGCGCTCTCGACGCTCACGCACCGCGTTCGGAGGGGGCCGACGACGAGGCGGCGCTGGCGCTGGCCCGCGACAACGCCGACCGTGCCCGGGCGCTGTTCGCGGACGCTCCCGACGATCCGACGGCGGTGTTCGTCAACGACGCCACCATCCCGTTCCAGGCCGACGGCGACATCGGACCGCTGTGTGCGTACTGTGGGGCGGCCCAACTGGTCGTCGCCAACGCCTTCGCGAGCGACGAACTCGGCACCGGCGATCCCGTGTCGAGACACGAACGGACCGCGCTGACGGCACTGCGCGAGTGGGCCGATCGGGTCGTGACACTGGACGACCCACGCGGGTGAGTGCCCCATCGATGCGGCGCTCCGCCCTCCGGCGGCCGCCGGTCACTCCTCCTTGCCGGGCGTTTCGAGGACGAACTCCCACTCGTCGCCGATGTTCGGGTAGTGGGCTGCGAACTCGACGACCGTTTCGCGCCCCTCGCCGACGAACACCGTCTTCTCGTCGAACGTCGTCCGTTCGGCCGCTTTCGACTGGAGGCGTACGGTGACCTCACCTGAGGACCCGTCGTTCCGTATCCGAACGGTTCGGGTCGCGATGTCGGCCGTGAAGTAGTAGCCGTCGGCGTCGCTGGGCGGCTCGCCGGTCACTTCGACCGTCCGCCGTTCGTCCGCGTCGAAGAACACGGTCTTCTGTCGGTGTTCGCGGAAGCCGGCGGCGATCCGTCCGAGTCGCGAGTCGGGGATCTCGTCCTCGTCCGCCGACGTTCCCTCCGGGAGCCACCACATCGTCACCCGGATGTCACCCTCGACGCCGGTGTTCTGCAGCGTGAGCTCGAATGTGTCACTACCAGACGCGTCCGGGACGTGGTCAGACGAGACGATGCGGGGTTCGGTGTGGTCGACGGCGACGATCTCCATCGACCTGTCGCCGTCTTCCGGGACCGTCCCGAGGTCGTCCATGTCGATCCCCTCGACCGGCGTCTCGGACGGCGTCTCCGTCTGTGCGGCTTCTGCGGCGTCGTCGCCCACCTTCGCACCCGTCTTGGCCAACTTCGAACAGCCGGCAAAGGCGGAGAGACCGAGCGTCGCGACGAGAGACCGTCTGGTTACCATGTGCGCTCCTCATTTTCGATTGCAAAAAGCACCGGGGTCACGGCACCGAACACGAGTCTATATCCGTTCGAAGCGAGAAGTGAGGGGGTACAATGCAGTTCTGCGACGACTGCGGTTCGATGATGCACACGGACGGCGACGAGATGGTCTGCAAGTCCTGTGGCAGTCGCGTCCAGAAGGACGCCGACCGGGCCGCCGAGTTCGTGAGCACCGCCGCACAGAGCGACGACGACGTGATCGAGACCGAGGAGGGCGCGAACTTCGAGGGCAAACCGACTGCCGAGGACGTGACCTGCGCGGACTGTGGCCACGGCAAAGCCTGGTACACGATCAAACAGACCGGCTCGGCCGACGAGCCGCCGACGCGCTTTTTCAAGTGCCAGGACTGTGGCAACCGCTGGCGCGAGTACAACTGATACCGAATCGCGACTGCACACACTCTCTGGCCGGTAGTTATTAGATTCTGATATTGGAACCGCGGCTATTTACTTGCGAGCGGACTAGCGTCGAACGACCGAATGTCGGCTCTACTTGGGTTCTCACTGAAGGCCGTGTACGGCGTTTTCTTCCTGGTCGCTGCACTCGCCTGTCTCGGGAGTCTCGCCAGAGCGCGGACCGTCGACGACCGAGACACCCGGTACGGACTGATCGGACTGTTGCTCACCTCGGGACTGTGGGCGCTGACGTATCTGGGCATCATCTACAGTCCCACGACGGCGCTGAAGGTGGCGTGGTACACCGCCGGGCTCGTCGTCGGCTTCGGGACGGTCTTCGCCTGGCTGTACTTCTGCTCGGCCTACACCGACCGGACCTACCACGAGGCCCGCTCGATGCAACTCGTCGGCCTCGGGCTGTACGCCCTGGTCGTGGGGATCAAACTCACCAATCCCATCCACGAGCGATACTTCACGGCCCAGATGGTGCAGGAGCCGTTCACGCACCTCGCGATCCAGCACGGGACGGTCCACTGGCTGGCGACCGGGCTGGCGTACGTCCTCGCGGCCGTCGGCCTGTTCATGCTGTTCGAGGCCTTCGCCAACGCGGGGTACGACACGCGGTCGCTGGGCGGGCTGACCGCGCTGACGGTGCTGCCGATCGCGCTGGACCTGGTGGCCTTCGAGTCGACGGCGCTGATCGACATCATCTACGCGCCGCTGGGGGTCGCGGCCTTCGCCGTCGGCGTGTTGTTCTTCGCTCGCGACCGGTTCCTCGCGATCCAGTTGACCGGCGACATCCCCGAGCCGGTCGTCTTCCTCGACGAGGACGATCGGATCAGGGAGTACAACGACGCCGCGGCCCGGCTCTTCCCGACGCTGTCGGGGACGCGAGGCCGGTCGGTCACGGCCGCACTCCCGGTCGGTCAGGAGCTCTCGGGCCAGGAGATCGTCGCCGTCGAGGGCGACGAGACGCGGTACTTTCTGGTCAACGCGAGTCCGCTGACCAGCGTCCAGTCGAACATCTGTCGGATGCTCGTGTTCGTCGACGTGACCAGACTGGAGCGCCAGCGCCAGGAACTCGAACGCCACAACGAACAGCTGGAGGACTTCTCTGCAGGTATCAGACACGAACTGCTCAACTCCCTGCAGGTCGTCGGCGGCCAGGTCTCGGCGGCGGGTACGGCACTGGAATCGGGCAACGTCGGGCAGGCTCGCGAGACGCTGTCGACGGTCTCGCGGCGCGCCCGCGAGATGGAGACCGTCGTCGACGGACTGTCGACGCTGGCTCGCCACGGCCGGACCGTCGACGAACTGGCGCTGATCCGTCTCGACGAAGTCGTCGCCGACGCTCGCGACGCGGCCCAGCCGGACGGGGTCGCTGTCGACGGTCCGCCAGCGACGACTATCGAGGCCGATCGCACGCGGCTCCACGAACTGTTCGTCAGCATCTTCCGGTTCCTCTCGCACAACGGCGGCACGGACGGACGCGTCGCGATCCGACCGGACGGGTTCGTCGTCGAGACGGACTGGGTTCCGCCCGAGGAACTGGCCGACGACGAGCTGTTCGAGTACTCCGGTGGGTTGACCGACACGAAGACCGGGCTCGCGCTACCGAAAGTGCGAACGCTGGTGCGAGTCCAGGGCTGGGAGGTGGCCCTGGAGCGGACGGGCGAGGGCTCGCGGATCGTCGTGTCCGGAGCGCGCGTCCGCGAGGACGTGTCCCCGTCGTCCTGAGCCGTCGCCCTTTTGCTCGCCGGCCGCCAAGGGCCGGCAGTGTCGACCCAGCCCACGACAGTCGAAGTCTACCCCGGCAAGGAGGCCGTGATCGACTTCGACCCCGCGCTGACCTTCGAGTGCGTCGAGGAGTGTACGTGGTGCTGTCACCACGGCGTCCTCCTGTACGAGAAGGACCTCATGGAGCTGGCTGCCCGGGAGAACCTCAGCGAGTCGACGACCCAGTTCCGCGGGCAGGACTTCGTCCGCCAGGAGCACAAAGACCGCGAGGAGCACGTCGACGAGGCGGGCCAGGCCTGCTTTTTCCTGCGCGAGGACGGCCTCTGTGCGCTGCACGACGAACACGACTGGAAGCCCGCCCGCTGCTCGGTGTTCCCGCTCCACGTCACCGTCGAGGAGGGTGACGCGACCGCTCGCGAGGGCGGGGACATGCACGTCTCGATCCGCGACACCGCCCACGAGCACTGCGAGGGGCTGAACGTCTCCGAGCGCCTCGTGATCGAGCACCTCGACGGATTCTTACCCGAGCTGCTCTGGGAGCTGGACGACCCCGAGACCTACCGGGAGCTGTGAACGTGCGCTTCCCGGCGACGACAGTGGCGCGGTCTCTGTGACCGTCGCAGTGATCGTCGTAACGGTGAATCGGCGGGCGACGGTCACACCAGCATCCACGCGGCCACGACCGCGACGACGCCGACGATCGTCGAGGCGACGGCGTGGGTCCGGAGTTCGTCCAGCAGGTGGTGTGCGCCTTCCTGTAGCTGGACGACCTCGTCGATCTCGCTGCCGGCCTCGCACTTCGGGAGGAA
Source organism: Halomicrobium mukohataei DSM 12286 (assembly GCF_000023965.1). Lineage (NCBI taxonomy): Archaea > Methanobacteriati > Methanobacteriota > Halobacteria > Halobacteriales > Haloarculaceae > Halomicrobium > Halomicrobium mukohataei. The sequence continues at coordinate 1,284,067 of NC_013202.1, forward strand.
GTCCATCGCGATGTGGAGGAAGATCCCGGCGGCGAAGCCGAAGACGATCGCCTTGACTGCCGGTGCGTCGGGAACGGACAGCAACGCCATCGGGATCGCCGTCAGTCCGACGCCCGCCGCGGGGAGCAACAGTGCCGTCGTCGACTTGCCGGCGCGGGCGAGTCGCCGGGCGGCGGCGTAGCCGGCGGGGCCTTTGTGCGAGACGATCGCGAGCCCGAGCAGGTAGCCCGGATCGGGCATCGAGGCGTAGACGAGGCCGATGATCAGGCCGGCCGACAGCGCGTGGGCCGTGATCTCCAGCGTGGTCACGTCGAAGGAGGTCTCGACGTGGGTCAGCCGGTGACTGATCGTGTGCGAGCTGTAGCCGACGGCGATGCCGGCGGCGACGCCGATCCCGCCCAGCCGTGCGGAGCCGGCACCCTGTCCCAGCCCCATCGCCTGTGGGAGCAGGAACATCGCCGCGCTCGTGACCATCGCACCGCTGGCCAGTCCGTACCCCCAGACGAGCCGGTAGGCGTTGGTGGTCTCACTTCGGCCGCCGAACCACGCGCCGACGGCCATCGCCACGAACGCGACCCACCCGATGACCAGGACCTTCTCCGCGTCCAGCGCGATCGCCAGGGGCGAGAGCGCCACCAGGGCGACGACGCCCGCGATCCCGGGAATCGAGAACCGATCCCGGATCGTTGTGAACCTTGACGCTTCGTTTGCAGCCATGTTAATAACGCAAACACTCTCGTTAATAACTCCGTCGGTAATCGGTCGACCGGCGGTCCCGGTTCGCCGACCCAGGCCCCTACAGGTTTGGGCCGCAATTTAACACCGACGCCGTCTTTCGTTCGTGTAATGAGTGATCTGTCTGATGAGGAGATCGTCGTGGTCGGTGGCGGCGTCGGCGGGCTCTCTGCCGCCTGTTTCCTCGCCGACGCCGGTGCCGACGTGACCCTGCTCGAGAAAAACGAGCAGCTGGGCGGGCGTGCCAGCCGACTGGAGGCCGAGGGCTTCCGGTTCGACATGGGACCGTCGTGGTACCTGATGCCCGACGTGTTCGAGCGCTTCTTCGCCCACTTCGACCGCGAGCCCGGCGACTACTACGATCTCGAACGGCTCGATCCACACTACCGGATCTTCTTCAAGGACGGCGACCGGCTCGACATCTCGGGCGATCTCGACGCGATGCGGTCGACGTTCGAGTCCTACGAGCCCGGTGCCAGCGAGGACTTCGACGACTACCTCGCGACCAGCCAGAAGCACTACGAGACGGCGATGGAAGACTTCGTCTACACGGATCGTCCCCGGCTCCGGGACTGGATCGATCCCAGCGTGATGCGGGCCGCGCCGATCGGGCTCTCCCTGGTCGGCTCGATGCAGGGCCACGTCGAAGAGTACTTCGAGCACCCGAAGCTCCAGCAGATCGTCCAGTACACGCTCGTCTTCCTCGGCGGATCGCCGGAGAACACCCCGGCGCTGTACAACATCATGAGCCACGTCGACTTCAACCTCGGCGTCTACTACCCCGTCGGCGACGACGGCGAGGGCGGGATCGGCGTCGTGATCGACGCGTTCGTCGAGCTGGGCCGCGAACTCGGCGTGGAGTACGTCACCGACAGCGAGGTCGACGAGATCACGAAACGACGCGATAGCTTCCACGTCGAGACGGTCGACGGCGACGTGTACCGGCCCGACGAGACCGTCGTCAACGCCGACTACGGCCACGCCGAGCGCGAACTCCTGCCCGACCACGAGCGCCAGTACGAGGACGACTACTGGGACGACCGAACGCTGGCCCCGTCGGCCTACCTCATGTACCTCGGCGTCGAGGGCGACGTGGACCCGCTCGAACACCACACGCTCGTGTTCCCGACGGACTGGTCGGACCACTTCGACGCGATCTTCGACCGCCCGCGCTGGCCCGACGATCCCGCCTACTACCTGTGTGTCCCCTCGAAGACCGACGACACCGTCGCGCCCGAGGGCCACTCGAACCTCTTCGTGCTGGTACCGATCGCGCCCGACCTCCACGACGGCGACGAGATCCGGGCCGAGTACCGCGAGCAGATCCTCGCCGACATCGCCGAGAACACCGGCGTCGACCTCCGGGACCGGATCGTCTTCGAGGAGGGATTTGCCGTCTCTGACTTCGCCGACCGGTACAACGCGACCGAGGGGACGGCACTCGGACTCGCACACACGCTGCGTCAGACCTCGCTGTTGCGCCCACCGATCCGTTCGTCGGCCGTCGACGGGCTGTACTTCACCGGCTCTTTCACCCGACCCGGCGTCGGCGTCCCGATGTGTCTGATCAGCGGCGAACACGCGGCCAACGAACTGATCGAGGACCAGCGCTAAGCCCCCGCCACGACACCATCCCACCATGAGCGCCGCTCTCAGCGACCGGCTGGCGACCCTGCTCCCCTCCGAGGAGTCGCGCCTGGGATATCTCCTGTGGCTCTCGCGGCCCCGCTTCTGGCTCTACCTCGCGGGGCCGGTCATCATCGGCGTGACCTACGCCGCCGACTCCTCGGCCCAGCTGTTCGCGCCGATCGCCGTCGCGCTGTTCGCGTACTTTCTGATCCCCGCGAACGTCTTCCTCTACGGCGTCAACGACGCCTTCGACGCCGACGTCGACGAGTACAATCCGAAGAAAGACGAGGAGGAGGGCAAGGAAGTGCGGTTCCAGCGCGACCCGGTCGTCCTCGCGACCATCGCGCTGTCGGGCCTCGCCGCGCTGGCGTTCGTCCCCTTCCTGCCGACCGTCGCGCTGGTCGTCTTCGCCGGGTGGGCCGTCCTCTCGGTCGAGTACAGCGCCCCGCCGGCACGCTTCAAGACGACGCCGCTGCTGGACTCGCTGTCGAACGGGCTGTACGTCCTGCCGGCGGTGATCGCCTACGCCACCATCGAGGGTGCGCTGCCGCCGACGCTCGCGGTCGTCGGCGCGTGGCTCTGGTCGATGGGGATGCACACGTTCTCCGCGATCCCCGACATCGAACCCGACCGGGAGGCCGGGATCCGGACGACCGCGACGTGGCTCGGCGAGCGCCGAACCTACTACTACTGTGGGGCCTGCTGGGCCGCCGCAGCGGCCGCGTTCGGAGTCGTCCACCCGGTCTTTGGTGCGTTGCTCGGGCTCTATCCGGTGTTGATTTTCGGGATCACGCGTGCCGGCGTGGACGTGCATCGGGCCTACTGGTGGTATCCCGCGATCAACACGCTGGTGGGCATGTCGTTCACGCTCGTCGGCCTGTGGGTGATGCTGCATGGATGACCCGCTGGCGACGCCGACCCGCGAGCGGGCGCTGGATCGCCTCGACGAGCTGGTGCTGGAGAACCGCTTCACCATCGCCGTCGTCTTCCCGGTGACCGGGGCCGTCCTGTTGACCGCCAGCGCACTCCGTCCGCCGTGGCTGCCCGACGCGCTCGTCTTTCACCCCCTGTTGATCCTGCTGGGGACGCTGGTCATGCGGCTCCCGCTGGGGGCGGGACTCGCGCCCCTCGTCGACCGCAGGGCGGGGCTCGCGCTCGTGTCGCTGACGGCCTACGCCTACGCGATCGAGTTCGTCGGTATCGCGACCGGCTGGCCCTACGGCGAGTTCGCCTACGGCGTCTCGCTGGGTCCCATGCTGGCCGGCGAGGTCCCGCTGGGACTGCCGATCTTCTTCGTGCCGCTGGTGGTCAACAGCTACCTGCTGTGTACGCTGTTGCTCGGGGACCGGGCGACGAACCCGTGGCTCCGCCTGCCGGCCGTGATCGCGACCGTGCTGGCGATCGATCTGGTGCTCGACCCCGGCGCGGTCGCGCTCGGCTTCTGGGAGTACGGCGGCGGGAGCTACTACGGCGTGCCCCGCTCGAACTACGAGGGGTGGATCCTCTCGGGGACCGTGGCGGTCCTGCTGCTCGACTGGGGATTCGACTGGCAGACGCTCGGCGAGCGACTGCGCTCCTGCGCGTTCATGCTCGACGACATGGTGAGCTTCGTCATCCTCTGGGGGGCCATCAACGCCGTCTTCGGCAACTGGCTCCCGGTGGGGATCGCCGCCGTGCTGGGACTGGGGCTGGTCGCGACCGACCGCTTCGACGTGCCGACCCGACCGAGGTGGATGGGATCGTGAGCGACGAGTTCCCCGCACCCGAGGCAGTGACCGTCCTCGGCGTCGCCGCCGTCGTCGTCGGGGCGCTCCTTCCGTGGGAGGTCACCGCCGCGGGGACGACGGTCGGCCTCGGAGCCAACGGCTTCGTCGCCGTCCTCGCGGCCTTCGCCGTCCTGGCGACGGTCGCCGTTATGCGCGGTTCGGTGACCGCCGGCCGGGTGGCACTCGCGGGGGGCCTGGTCGCGGCGCTGGTCGCGGGCCACTGGATCGCCCTCGTGGCCGGACTCGACGGGGCCGGGATCGGGGTCGTCGTGTCGCTCCTCGGCGGCGTCGGGATCGCCGTCGGTGGCGGGCTCCGCCTCGTCCGTGGCGACTGACACCGTCGGAACGCGTTCATACGAGTGTCTCGACCCTGCCGCCGTCTGGCTACTGTAGCCACACGCTCGCGAACGAGTCGAAGTACTCCTCGCCGGTCTCGACCAGCACGTGGTCTCCACCCAGTGCCGTAACGCGGTTCGACACCGAATCGACGTGGGCGTCGAGGCGCGACCGGTAGGTCTCGGCCAGCGAGCCGCTGAAGTACGACCGGCGCGTCTCGTCGCTCTCGGGGTCGGCGAACAGCACGTCACCGACGACGCCGGGGTCCCGTTCTTCCGGGGCGACGACGCGGACCAGTAGCACGTCGGCGTCGTTGCGTGCGAGTGCGGCGATGCCGGCCTCCAGCTCCTCGGGCTCGGTCAAACAGTCGCTGAACACCACGACGAGCGACCGCGAGCGGATGCGCTCGGCGTAGGCCGCCAGCGACGACTCGAACGCCGCTTGCCCGGCGAGGGTCGACTCGTTCAACTGGTCGATAAGAGAGAGCAGTTCCCCCCGGTTCGACTGGCCGGTGTCGATACGGTCCACCCGGTCACGGAACGTACAAAAGCGGAAGTCGTTGTTCTCCGCCGCCGTGAGGTAGGCGAAACCGAGCGCGAGCTTGGTGGCGGACTCGAACTTGTGGCTCGACGCGTCCCCGTAGTCCATCGACGCGCTCGTATCGACGAGCAGGTGGACGGTCAGGCTCCGCTCTTCCTCGTACTGCTTGATGAAGTACTCCTCGGTCCGGGCGAACAGCTTCCAGTCGATCCGTCGCGTGTCGTCTCCCGGCGAGTAGCGGCGGTAATCGCTGAAGGTGAGGCCGTCACCGACCCGCGGCGACCGCTGGTCGCCCTGTCGAATCGAGGTCGTCTGGCGGTTCAGCGCGGCGCTGAACCGCCCGAGTTCGTCCAGAAAGTCCGGTTCGATAGTCACGGCTCGCCCTCCCGAAGTGGCCGGCCCGTCCGCGGAACTGCGATTCCCGGGGAACTCATTCCAGTAGCGACGCGACGAGGTCGTCCGCCGTCCGCCCCTCCCGCTCGGCCCGGAAGTCCACGACGATCCGATGGCGGAGCACGGGTGCGGCCAGTGCCTCGATGTCCTCGCCCGCGACGTGTGAGCGGCCGTGCAGGAACGCCCGCGCCTTCGCCGTCTGTACGAGCGCCATGCTCGCTCGCGGGCTGGCCCCGAACTCGATGTCGTCGGCCTCGCGGGTCCGGCGGACGAGCTGGACCGCTCGGTCGCGCAGGTCGTCGGCGATGGGCATCTCGCGGACCAGCTGCTGGACCGCTCGAATCTCCGTGCGGGTCAGCGAGCGCTCGACGGGCACCTGCTCCGCCCCGGCGGTGTTCATGTCGACGATCGTGCGCTCCTCGTCGTAGTCTGGGTAGTCGACCAGCAGCTTCAGCATGAAGCGGTCGGTCTGGGCCTCCGGGAGCGCGTAGGTCCCAGACTGGTCGATGGGGTTCTGGGTCGCGAGGATGAAAAACGGGCGCGGCAGTTCGTGGGTCTCGCCCGCGGCGGTCACCTGCTTCTCCTGCATCGCTTCCAGCAGGGCGGCCTGTGTCTTCGGCGTCGCCCGGTTGATCTCGTCGGCCAGCACGACGTTGGCGAACACCGGCCCCTTCTCGAAGACGAACTCGCGTCCGCTGTCGGTCTCGCGGATGATCTCGGTCCCCGTGATGTCGGACGGCATCAGGTCGGGGGTGTTCTGAATCCGGGAGAACTGGAGGTCGGTCACCGCCGCGACCGTCCGGACCATCGTCGTCTTTCCCAGCCCGGGGTTCGATTCGAGCAGGGCGTTGCCGTCGGCCAGGATACAGACGAGCAGTTGCTCCAGTACCTCCTCCTGTCCGACGATTCGCGTGCCGATCTGTTCACGTGCGTCCGCGATCTTCCGCTGTAGCGCGTCGATGTCTTGCTCTGATCTCATTGGTCGGTGTCTCCGTCGTCAGCGTCTCGTTCTCTGATTCTGAGATTGTACTCGCGGACGAGGGCCGCGTCCTCGATCTCTTCCTGGCCGGCGAACCCGGCCTGCCGGCTGTCGACCGTGCCGCTTGCGCTCCCCGGTCCGTCGGTGTCCGAGGACGGGAACTCCTGGCTTCGATCCACCTCCTGGTCGCCGCCAGTCGAGTCGATCTCGGCGGTGAGGTTCTCCTCGCCCGCCTGGACGTCCTCGCTGTCGCCGAGTATGGCGTCACCGTCTTCGAGCCCCCCGTACTCGTCGGGTCCGTCGTCCGTCGATTCCGTCTCGACCGGGTCGCGGTCGAGCAGACTGACGTCGACGACGGCCACCTGCACTGTCGCCAGACTCACCAGGAGCACGACGACGAGCGTCCCGGCCAGCCGCCGGCTATCGACCAGTGCAGTGCTGGAACTCTGTTTCAGACCCGCAAGCACATCCTCGTAGAGCCGGGCCGCCATCCGCGTCTCGGCCCCGTCTTCGACGGCGTCTCGGGCCGTACGGAGCGCGTCGGTGACGTTCGCGTTGGCCGCCTCGAACTGCTCGACGAGAGGCTGGCGGACCCGGTACAGGTACTCGCCGAGGAGCCAGCCCCCTCCGAGAGCGATGCCGACGACCGCGCCCGCGGGGAGCGAGAGCGCCGGTATCGACCGGCCGACGGCGGCTCCGATCGGCTCCGTCATCGCCGCCGGAACCGACACCCGTGTCGGGAGTCCGGCCGGCGAGAGGGCAGTCAGGACGACGTTCGCCAGGAGAGCGACCAGCACCGCGTCGACGACGGCGTAGACGAACGCGGCCTTCTTGCCCTCGTATCTGACCTCGGCGATGGCTGCGGCCATGCGCTCGCGTGCTCGTTCCCGTTCTTCTGTGGGCGGTTGGCCGCTCCGTTCGCCGGTGTCGGTGTCGAGTCCGTCCATCAGTAGTCCTCGCAGGTGGTTTTGTCCTGATTGTCCGGCTGGTCACAGAGCGTCTCGATGTCGTCTCGCAGCTCTCGGTTTCGGTTTTCGAGCTCCGCGACCTCGGTTTCGAGCGTCGTTATCTGTGACTCCAGGTCCTCGATCTCCGCTTGCAGGTCCGACACTTGGTCTTCGAGTTCGTCGCGCTCGTCGGCCAGCTCCTCGTTTTCCGTCTCCAGATCCTCGACCGTCGATTCGAGTTCGTCGACTTCCGTCTGGAGAGAGTCCCGCTTGTTCCGGAGGTAGCCAACTGTCCCCTCCAGCTCTTCGACGCGGTCCTCGCTCTCGCGCAGCGACTGCCTGGTCTCTGCCAGCTGGCTTTCCGTGGCGTTCAACTGCGCTTCGGTCCGGTTCAGGTTCGTCGCGACCTGATCGACGTCTTTCGATCGCGTCTCCAGTCGCGCTTCGAGTTCGTCGACGCGGGCCTGGGTGGAGTCGAGTTCACCGCTGGTGTCGTCCAGGTTCTCACGGAGTTCGGCGTTTTCCTGTCTGAGTTCCTGATTCTGCGATCGCAGTTCGCTCGCGGAGTCCTGGTACAGCACCGTCGTCGCGCCGGTGCCGACCATCGAGAGGACGACGAGCGCCACGAGCCCGAGGTTGAGACGGCGGCCGATTGCGCTCACGGGAGACCACTCTCCAGGGTGGTGCGACCGCGGTACACTTGAACGCGCCGGGCGACGACCTCGGCGGTGAACACCAGGAGCGCGCCGAGCAGGGCGACCCACTCCCAGTTCTCCCGGACGGTGCGGACGCGGGTGGACTTCTGTCGGGCCTGTCTGGCTATCTGTTCGCCCTCGTCCGGGCTGAACGTCTGGCCCCCCGTCCGTTCGACGAGCGCGTCGAGGCTGTCGCTCGGGCCGAAGGACGCGTACTCGACGGGGTAGTTGGCCGCGTACTCGGTGTCGAGCACCGTCTGGTACCCCGCGTTCCGGGGCGTGAACTCGCCGCGATACCGACCATCGCCCACCTGACGGACGGACACGTTCGCCGCGTCCGGGCGGCTGTCGCCCCGGTAGGTCAGTGTCGTCGGCCGCCCCACGCGGGCGTCGTCGACCGACGTGACGCCGGTCTGCGTACGCGTGGGATCGCCCACGGCGTAGTTGACCGACTTCGTGACGACCAGCGAGTCCGGCCGGTCGAGCAGACCGCCCATCGTGTTGTCCGAGTCGTAGGCGGTCAGAGAGACCACGCGGCCGAGACCGAACCGCCAGGAGGCGATCGCCGGCTTCCCGTCGGCGGTAGCGACCTGGTAGTCGGCCCCGGGCTTGACGCGGACGTTGTTGGCTCGACCGGGATCGGCCGTCAGCTCGACGCCGGCAGTGATGAACGTGTCCTCGGTGACGACGGTGAGGTTCTCTCCCCGGTAGCGCCGCGAGGAGCCGCCAAAGAGGAGTCGCAGCCGCTCGGTCTCGTCGGCGGCGAAGTACGAGCCCCCCGACTCGCCGGCAATCTGGCGCATCGTCGGGACGCCGACGCGCTTGCCGACCCCGACCGAGACGACGCGCGTCCCTTCGCGGCCCAGCTGGTTTGCGACGGCCGCTGGCGGGCCCAGGCGGTCCTGGCCGTCACTGAGGAGGATGATCGTCCCTTCGCGGTCGCCCAGCAGCTCGTCGGCCCCCTGGAGGCCGACGGCGATGTCCGTCGCGCCGCCGCTCTCCAGTTGCCGTATCTTCTCGGCGGTCTCCGCCCGGTTCTGGCCGAGCGTTCGCAGCTCCGAGACGCGGTACGCGTTGTGGTTGAATGCGACGACGCCGACCCGGTTCTCGTCGCCGAGCTGATCGAGCACGTCCAGGGCGACGGCCTTCTGTATCGAGAGCCCGCTCTCGGCGCTACTGGATACGTCGACGAGGACGACGATGTTCGACTCGCCGCCGGTCGCGTTCCCGACCTGGACCGGGAGCATCGAGCCGATCGGCGACGTCTCGTAGCCGCCGTTCTCGTAGGCGTTGTCACCGCCTGCGACGACCAGCCCGCCGCCGTTGACGACGAACTCCTGGAGCGCGGTGGCGTTCCCCACGTCGCTCGCCGACGTGTCCTGCACGACGACGGCGGCGTAGTCGTCGAGCGCCGACGGAACCGACGCTGCCGTCGTGACGTCGTACAGCGAGTCGAGGTAGTTCCGGAGGGGGTACTCGCCCCGTGAGACGTACAGCACGTCGGGCTGTTCGACGACCCGGACGCTCCTGTAGAACACGTCGTTTCGGGCGTACTCGTCCTCGCCAGACAGCGTCGCGGTCACGCGGTGTGCCCCCAGCTCCTCGAACGTGTGATCGACGGTGAGCGTTCCGTCCGGTCGAAGCTCGCCCTCAGTGACCGTCTCGCCGTCGATCGTCACCGTCACGGGCACGGGTTCGAAGACGCTCACACCCCGCATCGAGACGGTGTATTTGGTCTGGACGCCGCGGCTCACCGTCGAGGGCCCAGCTATCGCCACGGCTCGCTCGGTGCGTGGCGACCGAGGCGTGACGCCGTGGACGGTCGCGTCGAGCGCGTCGGCGTCGGCGGCGGCTGTCGACAGGCTCCGGCCCGCCGTGGCGCGACCGTCGGAAACGACGGCGATCGTGCCGTTCTCCCGGAGGTTCGCCGCCACGGCGTCACCGATCCGCGACTCGGACTCGCTGCCGACCGTCACTCGCGTCACCGGGACGCCCTCGTCTTCGATGTCCCGTACCAGTTCGTCGGTCGTGTTCGGATAGATCCCCATGCTCGCGGATTCGTCTGTCAGCAGCGTCACGCCCGGCTCGCCCGGCGTCTCGCGGGTCTGGACGGTGTACGGTCCCATCGCCCCGAGGACGAGCAGGCAGACGACGAGTACGCGACTGGCCAGCAGGAGCCGACGGCTCCGGTTGGAGGCCGATCGGGGCCCGCCGCTCCCACGCCGGACCAGAGACGCGAGGACGCCGACCGCGATCGGCAGGACGAGCAGCGGCCAGAGGTGTTCGACGCCGACGGTGAGTCCGTCCGCGATGGTGGCGGAGACTCTCATCAGAGATCACCCCGTCGGCGAAGATAGCCGATCTCGGCCAGCACGAGCACCAGCCCGCCCAGTGCGAAGTACTCGGTCAACGGCTGTGGCACCGACCGCCGTTCGGTCCGGGTGAGGTTCCCGGCCGTCCCGGTGCGCCGATCGAGCGCTTCGATGGCGGTGTTCGACTCGCTCTCGTCCAGCAGCGACGCGCTCTCCTGCCGGCTCTCGCTCCGATAGTGGCCGGCTCGCTGGAGCGAGACTGCGTTGCCGGTGACGGAGCCGTCCGGCCCCTCCACGGTGGTGTTTCCGAACCGCACCGTCTCGCCGGTCTCGTGGTTCAGGGCCGGCAGCGGTTCCCTGTCCGCGAGGTAGTACACTGCCCGCTTCCAGAACACGGGATACTGATAGTTGAACTTGAAGCTGGACCGATCCTCGATGTAGCCGTAGTACATGACGCGGCCACCGTCTCGGTCGTCGGTCGCGATCAGTGGCGTCCCGTCGCTCAACCCCACCTGGACCGAGCCCGAGCGCAGCGAGCCCGCAACGTACTCCTGTGGGGGCTGGAAGTCGATGCCGCGGGTGAGCTGTGTCTGTGCCGTCCGTGTCACTGTCGCGCCCGTTCGGGTCTCGCCGGGGTCGACGAGGAGGAGGTCCCGGTACCGCTGTGGGAGATCGTCCTGTGCCAGCACCGCCACGCCGCCACCGTCTTCGACCAGTTCGCGCCCGGTTTCGACGTTGCCGGGCAACAGCGCGTTCGGGTCGACGTTGCTGTACAGGATGACGTCGTACTCGGCCTGGATCGTCGTCGGCGGCTGCCTGACCGTCACGTTCACCGCGTCGACCACCGACAGCGCGGTGGTGAGATACCGGTTCCGGTCGTTGGTCACCACCAGTACGTCGACGGCCGCGTCCGGCGGCGCGGCGACGTAGACGCTGTCGTCCGTCGGGAAGCTGTCGCCCGGACCGAGCCGGGCCTCGCTCCCGCCGGCCGGGACCGGCATCGTCACCGAGCCGACGTCGTCGGGTCCGAGCTGCAGGTCGCGCTGGGCGTCGCCGAGCCGGACGGTCCGCGTGACGGTCGAGTCGCCGTAGTTTTTCACCGACAGCGTCACCTCCGAGCCGGTGAACCGGCGGTCGACGAAGCCGACGTTCCCCCCGCCGCCGCGGTCGAACTGCCGGAGGTCGACGGAGAGGCCCCGTCCCCGCGCCGTCGTGACTGCGGTCGTCCACTCCTCGCCCGAGAAGTCGCTCAGAACGACGATCCTGCCGTTCTCACCGGCGAGCGACGCGGCCTGTGAGACAGCGCCGCCGAGCGTCCCCGGTGCATCTGTCGGGTCGAGCCCCGCCAGCGTCTCCCGAGCCGTCGTCGGCGTGCCCCGCTGGAGCAGCACCTCACCCCCGTCGGTCGTGGTAACGACAGAGGTCGACCCCGTCACCGCCCCTCGGGCGGCCGCGACGGCCCGCTGGAAGCGTGTCTCGCCGTCGGCCTCGGTCTGCATGGACGCGCTCGTATCGACGACGACGACCGTCTCTTCGACCGTCGCCCGCTCGGAGACGGTGACGTACGGCGTCGCCAGTCCGACCGCGAGCACGAGCACGACGAGCACCTGCAACACCAGGAGGAGACTCCGTGAAATCCGTTCGAGAAACGGCGTCGACGACTGCTGGCGTTCACCGGCGACGAGAAACCGGAACGTCGGCAGCGTGAGCTCCTGTGGGTCCGGGCGAACGAGATACAACACCACGATCGGCACTGCCAGGAGGAGGGCCGCCAGTCCCAGAGGGGCGAGCAAAACGTCCGAGAGGACCATTGTCGGTGTGTCGGACGGGGGGCAGCATTTATTTTATGCATTCAGTGACAGAACTCTGTGAGCGACGCCGTCACTCGACGGTGGCGAAGGCTCTCACGAAGCGACGGTCGACGGTATCAGTCGACCGGACGACGGCGGTCCCCGTCTCGACACCGAAGTGTGGCACCGGCACTCACGACTCACAATCTATCCACGATGACTGTGTTTAGCGCGGCTATAGAGTCGTCTCGTTTCGTTACTGCTCGTCAAGCATCCGGATGCCGCGCTCTACGACCGCCTCGGTCACGAAGAGACTCGTCTCACGCTGGAGTCTTCGCATGAGTGACGCCGCTTGGCTCCTGTCCAGTAATCCGCGGCCGTATCCCAGTGCGACGACTCCGATGGAACCGTGGACTTCGACGCCCGCGTCGGAAGCAGCCTCCCGAGCAGCGAAGTCGTCCGTCAGAAGCACCACTTCACACTCTTGTGCGACTGCTAACGCCGCACGTTCTCCTGCATCCAGCTCTTCGGATGTGACTCTCGTCTCGTCTGCTTCGACGAGTTCGTACGAGAATTCGGATACTCCCTCGGGAACGCCACCCGTCTCGACTTCCTCGTAGACCGTCTCCGGAATCAGGAGCCTATCGAACGCTGACAGTAGGTCGAGTGAGTCGATTTCGGCGAGGTGAATGAGTGGCCCGGCATCCGAGACGGCCGCGAGCGTCACGCGTTCAGGCCCCAGTCGACGTCTTCCTCGACGACCTCACGCTCCCGTTCGGCACGCTCGACCCTCGTCCGACCGACGCGTTCGATGGTTTCCTCGCGGTTGAGCTCTCCGTCGAAGTACTGTGCGAGTGCGAGATCCTCCCACAGATCTTCGAGACCGCGTTCGAGCGCGCGCTCGAAAACCTCGGACTCGGGAAGGCCCCGAGCCTCGGCGATTTCGCGAACGCGGTCGGAAAGTCCAGCAGCCATACCGCATGTTTGCTCCGCGCCCTCCTTAAATCCGCGTTTGCTTGCCCGTCGAGGTAGTGTTCAGATACGCTGATTCCATGCAAAGCTGAACGATCTGAGTCAGCCGTCAGCTGTGTCTGGATCGACAGCGGCGTACAGCCAATACTGCTCGTCATCGATTTGGATCACAGCGGACGATTGTGCACACGAACGACGGCCCGCTTCACACGCCGGAGAACAGAGCTCAAACGCGTCGAACGCACCGTCGATCCATCGAGAGACAAGTCTGGCTGATACCGTCGTGAATCACAGGGACTGGCAGTCAGTCATAGGATTTTCCGCTCGCCGCCCGACCAGCAACTGTAAAAAAGGAGTCGATTCGCTTCTTCCGGTGGAAATGTTACCTTCTCACTACTCTACTCGTTCCCACGGCCCCCACTGGGAGCTACCGGGTTCGTCACCCTGAGTCCACCAGTTGGCTTCCCACGTTTCGCCGTCATAGCTCACCTGATCTCCACTTGTGTAGGCCGTACTCGAATTCCACTTGGGCACGTCCGGCTGATCGGGTGTGTCGGGCTGATCTGGCGTGTCAGTTGGCGTGTCGGGCTGATCTGGCGTGTCATCGCCTGAGACCTGCTCCCAGGGACCCCACTCGGAGGAACCGGGTTCGTCACCCTGCGTCCACCAGTTGGCCTCCCACGTTTTGCCGTTGTAGGTCACCTGGTCGCCGCTCGTGTACGTGGCTCCGGAGTCCCACGCGGGCACGTCCGGCTGATCTGGCGTGTCGGGCTGATCTGGCGTGTCAGTTGGCGTGTCGGGCTGATCTGGCGTGTCAGTTGGCGTGTCGGGCTGATCTGGCGTGTCAGTTGGCGTGTCGGGCTGATCTGGCGTATCATCGTTGCCATCATCAGCGCCGGCAATGTCAACATAGGAGCACGAATAGAACGCTTCTGGCGAATCGGATCGCTGCCAGACCATGTAGATGACGTGTTCCTTGTTATCGCGGTCGGGGACGTCCACACCACTGATCTCCGTCGTTTCAGTGGGACTCATTGGACCCGTTTCGTGGATCTGTTCTAGGTCGTCCCACGCAAGCGCGGTGTCTGGATTCCATCCATCCTTGGTCATGTAGAACCTGAAGTACTCGGCTTCGTGTGGCGCGGTCAGATCGAGAGTAAACGTCTGCGTACCGGGCTCGATCGTCGTCGAAGGCCAGTCTCCAGGCTCATCGTACGGAGCGTATCTTTCGCTTCCGGCACTACAGAGTTCACCGTCATCGATGTTCTCCTGGTGATCGCCGCCCGCATCACCGTCGCGAATTCCCTGCCAGTTGTAGATTGCCTGTCCGCTCTGCTCGCGTGCAAACTCACACATCTCGTTTGTCTCTCCCTCATTCTTGACCTCCTCGTAACAGGCCAACCCCTGGCCAATTGGATCCGACGGTGCTCCATGGGCGGCGGCCGTCTGTACCGCAACGAGGCCGAGAACCGTCAAAAAGAGGATCAGTACCCCCGTCTTTGCGACACGTGACTTGGTGACACGTGGTAGGCTACTCCCCGCAACTCGTTTGTGTATTACCGGATCTTCCCCCATTGTTGATCCATTCTTCGTTGCGTTAGGACTATATATATAATTTTCGTCAAGGACCTAAAACAAAGATGGGCTATTCGTTTCAAATTTTGCTCAATAGTGTGTCACTATCGGTCGTATGGCCCCACCCTCGGCGTTTTGTCGGGTCCCACGTCGCGTGGGTGGCAAACCCCGTCCCCTCTGAGTCTCCGCTGACTTTTCGCCAGACCCGTTCTCTAGGTCGTTTGGCGTTCTCTGTCCGAACGTTGCGACGAGCTATCGTCGCTGGTTGTTACGACCTCTCTCAGAGGGTAGCAGACGCGATTCTCTGACGTTCACGTCTTTCTCGAAATGTGTGGACGGAAAGCTGGCCTCGGCACTCATAGGGTTCGTCACTGCGCGGTGGTCATCCACACTCGGAACCGCAATCGCTCGTCATCGGCCACTCGATCGTAGTGAGTCCCCGACAAAGACGGTTGCTCATCGCGGACGGGCCGACGGGTAGTGTTCAGATAAGCGACTGCGATTGCTGAGCTGCAGACACCGAAAGCCCTCGGCCCGCTAGCTCGATCTGTGGCGGATATTCTCCCTTCGGTCGAATAGTGCCGCCGCAGATCGAGCTACCGAGCCTCGCCCTTCCATCCGCCAGGTTTCGGCTGGCACACAGTCTGAACCCTGGTGGATGAAAGGGCGAGTGCAGTTGCGGGAACCCCGACGAAGTCTGCTCACGGGCGCAAAGCGCCCGTTCGCACGGCCAGAGGGACTCGGAGAGTCCCTCTCGGCAAGCACGCGAAGCGCGCGCAGCGAGTTCTTCGCGAACGAAGTGAGCGAAGGCCAGCGAGAGCCTGTGGCTCTCGCGAGGCGCGGGACCGCAACTGCACGAGGGCTTTCGGTGCTTCAGACTACCTGCCCCGATCTCTTATCTGAACACCACCGGCCGACGGGGGAGAAAGCCCATACCCCCGGCGCTCCCAGTGTGGTATATGAGCGAGCGCACCGACGACCTGACGATCGAGGAGGAGGCGGTCGACGAGGTCGGTGTGGGCGAGACGGACGCGTCGGTCGACGGCACAGACGAGGCCGGCGGACTCGACGGCGGCTTCGACACGGAGACCGACTTCGGGACCGAGAGCGCTGAGACCGAAGTGGCCGAACCGGCCACGGACACGGGTGGGCTCCGCGGTCGCGCCGCCGACGCCTTCTCGGTCACGTCTTTCGCCCTCCAGCTCGTGGGCGCACTCGTGGGGACGTTCGTGGTCGGCGGGGCGCTCCCGCTGGGACCCCTGAGCGGCGTCGTCGGCGTCCTGGCGGTGCTGTTCGTACTGGGCGTGGTCTCGACCGAGGCACGGTACGCTGAGGCGGGCGCTGCCGGGGTACTGGTCGGCGTCCTGACGACCGTGCTGGGATCGATCACGCTCTCGGTCGTCTCCGGCGGACTCGTGCCGGTCGCGGGCGGCGTCGCCGGAGGGCTGGCCGCGCTGGTGGGCCACTACGCCGGCCGTGATCTCCGCGAGGGGCTGACGCGGGACCTCTAGTCGGCGAGTTGCCAGCCGTCGGCGTGGCGCTCGACGATGCCCTCCTCGGCGAGCCACGCCAGCGCGTCCTCGACGAGTTCCGGTGGGGCCTCGACCTCGCTGCTGATTCGCTCGACCGACTGGACACCGTTTGCGAGCGCACTGACGATCTCGGCGGAGAGGCGGCCGTCTTCCCGGCCGTCGTCGATGCGCTCGCTGATGCGCTCTCGGAGGTCGGTCACCTGTCCCTGGACCCAGCGCTGGGCCAGCGACAGCTCGTTTTCGAGCTGTTCGAGCCGCTCCAGGTCGCTGGCGAGTGACTGTAAGTCGTCGCCGTCGTCGTCGCCCACGTCGATGGTGAGGTGTCGACAGGAGCTCATGTCGAAGCCTCTGCGGGCCGGATACGCGCTCTTGGTCCCGAACTCGTAGGGCGAGACCCGGACTTCCAGCCGGAGGTTGCGGGCGATCGAGAAGTACTTGCGCCGCTGGTCGTCGGTCCGGCTCTCGATGAGCCCCGCGTCTTCGAGCTTCTGAAGGTGGTCGATGACGGCTTTCGGGCTGACGCCGATGTACTCGCTGATCTCGGTCACGTAGCAGGGTTTGTGTGCTAACAGGCGCAAGATGCGACGACGGTTCGCGTTCCCGAGGAGATCGAGCAGCTCGGCGGAGTCCATTCACCCCGGGGTAGGCTACCAGTGGGGAAAAGGGTGTCCCCTCGCCCGATGGGGATTACGGACCCTTTCCGGGAGCGTCGTCCGGCGGTTCTCCCGAGGAGCCGCCCCCGGACGGACCGTCGTCAGGTGGTCCATTCTCGGACGATCCGCCGCCGGAGTCGTCGCTGGGGCCGTCGCCGCTCGCCGACTCGCCGTCGCCCCGGTTCGAGTCGTCGCTCGTGCTCTGATCGGTGTCGTCCGTCGATCCCGCGTCGGACTCGGACGCTGTGGACTGGTCTGTCGTTTCGGAGCCGCCGTCCGCCGTCCCACCGTCGGACCCGTTTTGCACATCCCCGCGCCCAGGGTCTGTCGTCCCACCCCTGTCAGCGCCGTCGTTTCCCGTCCCGATCCCGTCTGGCGGTCCACCGCCGGGCCGGTCTCTCTCGGACGCCGGTCCGTCGCCCGCGGTCCCGTTAGCGGGCCCTCGATCGCCGGCTTCCGGCCCGCGCGTCGCGTTGGCGGCCGGTCCTCGCGTCGCGTTGTCGTCCGACGGCGGACCAGCCTCGTCTGGCGGTCCCTGTCCGTCGCCGATCGAGTCCGGTGGCCCGGCGCTTGCCGGTGGCCCCTGTCCGGTCGCGACACCGCGGGAGACGCCCGGTACGCCGCCCGTCGTGACGTTCCGGGCCTGTCCTCGGAGCCGTTCGATCCCCGCCGGGTCGACGCCCGCGACACGTGCTGCGGTCGCGGTGTCGTCGATGCTGTGCCGGAGCGCGTTGATCTCACCCGCGAGTCGGCTGGTCCGGACCAGATACTCGGTTTCGTCGATCGAGCGGTTCTCGTAGCGCTCTGTGAGCGTCCGGTTGCGCTCCTGGAGGCGCTGGAGTCGCCGCTCGATCTCGCTCGTCCTGTCGGTCGCCAGCCGCGCCTGCTCGGACTCGTTTGCCCGTTCGAAGCCGGCGGCCCACATCCCCGACTCGACCGTGTCGTTGGTCTCGGCGGCGCTGGCCTGCATGAAGGCCGTCAGCTGTGCCCCCATGTCCGCCTCGGTCCCGTTCTCGGCTGTCTCGTTGGTGGCCTGCGCGTTCGCCCCGCTCGCCGGAAGCGCCGCCACGCCGACGGCGACGACCGCGAGGACGACGACGAATGTGGCCTGCCGACTGTTCATGTCCACCTGCATGTGGTCGGGAGTGCATAAAAAACGATACTCACTGTTCGCACTGTTCAGCGCGCGCAGGCGTCGGCTATGAACCGTTTACGCTGCTGTTTGAACGCCGCTGCGGCGTCGAGAGCGTTCATTCGGCCCCGTCGAGCGGTGCGACCCGCTATCGCCGCCCGATCGAGCGCGCGAGGGCGGTCTGGCGGACGACGCGGCCAGCGGCGTGGTTGCCCGTCGTGATACCGTTCACGGCGAGGGTTTATATCATGGTATCACATACCACGAAACGTACTGTATGTTCGAACGATTCTCGCGTGGCTACTATCTGGGGCGACTGTACGTCGAGCCCAGTGCGGACGACTCGCCGGCCATGTGCCGCGAGCAACACGAGCGGGTCAACCGACAGCTGTACACCGACGGCGAGGGCATAGAGCGGACAGACCGTCCGCTCGTCGTCAAGCTCGGCACCCGTCACCTCGCGGTCGAGGGCGACGAGACGGTGCCCGCCGACACGCTCGCCGTGCCGGAAGACGTGCTCGCCGAGGTCGACGTGGCAAACCCACCGACGCTCCAGGAGGTCCTGCTCGCGAAGGCCGACCGGGCTCGACAGCTCCTCTCGATGACCGGGACCGCGTTCTGAGCGTTGGACGCGGTGTGAACGTTTATACGTCAGGCCGTTCCGGTCTCAGTCGATGCTCGAAGAGCTGTTCGGCCGGCGATCGCTGAAAGGGCGCATCGAGGAGCTAGAGGAGGAGAAACGCCACCTCCAGCGCCAGCTCGACGCCGAGCAGGACCGCCGTGCAGACGCCGTCAGCGACCGCCAGGACGCCGAGGAGCGGGTCAACCGGCTCGAAGACCGCGTGACCGAGCTCGAAGACCGCGTCCAGCGCCAGCAAGGGAAATCCGGACGCGGCGAGTTCCGCCGTGAGGAGACGCTCTCGGGCGAGCGACTGGACGACGTCCTCGATCGGCTCGACTCCGTCGAGACCGGTCCGGAGGGGGCACTGACCGCCTACGTCGCCGACGAACACGACCTCCCGGCCGCCGTCCGGGACGCGGTCGGCGACGACGCCCCGCTCGTCCGACGGGCTGCTCCCTGCCTGCTCGTCGTCGACGACGCTGGTCTCGTCGGGACGACCCTCTCGACGCCCGTCTCGCCCGAACCGTTCGCCGAGTGGCGCGACGGGTTCGCGATCGATCACACGTGGTTCGAGCCGACGGGCGAGTACGCGGTCGCGCTCGTGCGCTCCGACCTGTTCGCGCTCGGCGAGTACGAGGGTCGGGATCGGACCGCCTTCCACGGCTTCGACTCCGAACTCAAGAGCCAGCACTCGAAGGGGGGCTTCTCGCAGGCGCGCTTCGAACGCCTCCGGGACGCCCAGATCGACTCCCACGTCGACCGCTGTCTGGCCGCCATCGAGGAGCGCGACGCCGAGCGCCTCTACGTCGTCGGCGAGCGCAGCCTGCTCCCGAAGTTCGCCGACCGAGCCGACGCGACCCAGCCCGTCGACGCGACCGGCGAGCCCGAGGCAGCGCTCGCAGACGCCGTCCACGAGTTCTGGCGCGTCCGGTTGCGGGTGCTGTGACCGTCGGCCGCCGGGCGAGGTTTTACTCGGTGGGCGTGCGAGGAACGACCTATGGACATCGCACTGCTCGCTCACGGACAGTTCCCCGGCCGGGCGAAGACGGCCGTGGGCGTGTTGCGCTACGGCGATCAGAACGTGCGGGCGGTGATCGACCGCGACACCGCTGGCGACCGCGTGAACGACCACGTGGCGGAGGTGCAGGACGCGCCGATCGTCGAGAGCATGGACGACGTGCCGGCGGTCGACGCGCTGGTGATCGGGATCGCACCGATCGGCGGCGGGTTCGTCGAGTCGTGGCGGCCGGACGTTCGGACGGCGATCGAACGCGGCTGTGACGTGATCGCCGGGCTCCACACCTTTCTGGCCGACGACCCGGAGTTTTCGACGCTGGCCGAACAGCACGACTGCGAACTCCGGGATCTGCGCGACCCGCCCGAGGACCTCTCCGTCGCCGACGGGACCGCCGGAGCGGTCGACGCCGACGTGGTCCTGACCGTCGGCACCGACTGCTCGTCGGGGAAGATGACCGCCAGCTACGAGCTTCGCGACGCCGCCAGGGCACGGGGGATCGACGCCGCAGTCGTCCCGACAGGACAGACCGGCGTCCTGATCGAAGGGTGGGGGATCGTCGTCGACCGAGTGATCGCCGACTTCGCCGCCGGTGCCGTCGAACGACTCGTCGAAACGGCGGCCGAGGACCACGACCTGTTGATCGTCGAGGGACAGGGGGCACTGGCACACCCAGCGTACTCGGGCGTGACGACGAGCATCCTCCACGGCGCGCGACCGGACCGGCTCGTGCTCTGTCACGTCGCGGGGCGGACCGCGGTCAACGGGTACGAGGACACCGCGATTCCGCCGGTCGCGGAGTACGCCAGCCTCTACGAGTCGGTCGCTGCCCCGGTCGCGGACGCGCCCGTCGTCGCCGGCACGCTCAACACGCAGTCGTTGCAGCCCGAGGCCGCCGATCGTGCGGTCTCGACGTACGCCGACGAGCTGGGCGTTCCCGCGACGGATCCGGTCCGGTTCGGCGTCGACGATGACCTCCTGGCGGTGGTGACGTGAGATTCTCGTTCCAGCGCCACGAGCTGCCGACGGACGATCCGTTCGGGATCGCGCGTGGCACCACGACGACCGCAGCCGTCGTGACGGTCGAAATAACACACGAAGGCACTACCGGCGTTGGCGGCGCAGCGCCCAGCGAGTACTACGGCGAGACGGCGGCATCGGTCCGTGACGCCCTCGAAGCCCTCCGGCCGGTCGTCGAAGCGTGGGACGATCCCCACGCGGGCCAGCGGGTGGCGAACGCGCTCGCGACACGGCTTCCCGACGCC
Organism: Halomicrobium mukohataei DSM 12286; assembly: GCF_000023965.1. Classification (NCBI taxonomy): domain Archaea; kingdom Methanobacteriati; phylum Methanobacteriota; class Halobacteria; order Halobacteriales; family Haloarculaceae; genus Halomicrobium; species Halomicrobium mukohataei. The sequence goes on from NC_013202.1 coordinate 1,304,955, forward strand.
GCTGCTGCCCGGGCGGCCGTCTCGACGGCGCTCGCGGACCTGGCGGCGCGGGACCTCGGCGTCCCCTGCTATCGGCAGTGGGGGCTCGATCCGGCGGCGGCCCCCCGAACCTCGTACACGGTCGCCATCGCCGACCCCGAGACGATGGCCGAGCGAGCCGAGCGCGCGGTAGCGGCCGGCTACGACACGCTGAAAGTGAAAGTCGGGACCGACGACGATCGGAGTCGCATTCGAGCGGTCCGGCGCGGCGCGCCCGACGCGACGCTGCGGGTCGACGCCAACTGCGCGTGGAGCCCCGCGGAAGCCATCGAGCAGGCCGGCTGGCTGGCCGAGCGTGACGTGCAGTTCCTCGAACAACCGGTAGCGGCCGACGATCTGGACGGACTGGAACGGGTCGCCAGCGCCACGTCGCTGCCGATCTGTGCCGACGAGAGCTGTGTCGCCGCCCCGGACGTGCCACGCGTGGCCGACGCCTGCGACCTCGTGACGGTGAAACTGATGAAGTGTGGCGGCGTCCGTCCCGCAGTCGAACAGATCCACGCCGCGCACGCACACGGGCTCGACGTGATGCTCGGCTGTATGCTCGAATCGAACGCGTCGATCGCGCCGGCCTGGCACCTCGCGCCGCTCGTCGAGTACGCCGACCTCGACGGGGCGGCTCTCCTGTCGAGAGACCCGTACGCCGGCGTTTCCCTCGACGGCAGACGGGCAGACCTCGGGAGTATCACGCGGGGGACGGGCGCTCGCCGGTGCTGATACCGTCGGCTGGGCCGTCCGTCAGAAAGACGCCGTCTGCCGAGGGCGGACAGTCGCTCGTACGACCGGCTGTACATCTGTCACGGATTTTGCCACCCCGGGGTGGCGAAGATCTGCACGAAGGGACAGCCGGCAGCATCACAGCCAGTCGGCGAACGTGTCGTGCTCGCGGCTCAGCTCGTAGTAGTCGCGCTGGGCCTCACAGATCGCGTCGGGCAGGTCGTGCTCCGAGAGGTACTCGCCGACCCGATCGAGCTTCCACCGGCTCGGAGTCGTCCCGAGTGTCCGTCGCCGCTCGATCGGTGCCAGCATCTCGTCGATCTGACTCTCGGGAACGTCCTGGCTCGCCAGTCCCCGCCGGGCGTACTCGAACACCTCGTCGTAAATCGCGTCGTGGTCGGTCGTGCGCTGGCCGTCGGCGGTCACCCAGGCCAGGTCGGCGCCTGGCCCCTCGCGGGCGGCGCTGTAGAAGCTCGCCTCTGCGTCCTGCCAGGGGAGTTCCGCGAGCGGATGATCGGCGACGACCAGCCCGCGGAGCAGGCCGGCCGTCAGCACCTGGACGGCGATCGTGTCCGCGACCGTCGGCTGGGTGGGGATCGGCCGATACTCGATGCGCAGGGACCGCTCGTCACCGGCTCCGTCGACGGGATCGCCCCCGATCACGCAGCGCAGCCACCGCCAGTAGGTCCCCCGCTTGTGGTCGAACTCCCAGTAGGTGTCGTGGAGTCCGCTCCGAGAGCCCTCCTCGATCCACTCCCGGAGGAACGGGGCAAACAGGTCGTCCTCGACGACGCGGTCGACGACCTCGGTCGTCGTCTCGATGTCGCTGGGGACCCGTACCTTGGGGTTCTCGCTGGTGTTGACCGACTGCTCGAAGGCGGCGATCCGCAGCTCGTGGTGGGTGTCTTCCAGCAGCGCCCGCGGGTCCTCGACCGCGTCGTACATGTCCGCCGGCAGGAGCGGCGAGTTCGCCGTCAGCGCGACCATCGGCCCCAGCGTCCGGATCGCCGCGTTGTAGTAGGCCGGAAACGCGTCGCTGTCGGGGATCTGGAGGTGTGGCTGGACCGAGGAGGTCAGGGACTCGAAGAGGATCGTCGGGAACGAGTGACTCGCGCCGGGCACCGAGAAGTCGATCTCGCCGCCGGCATGAGCCAGCGCCTCGTTGTCCAGCGCCACGTAGCGGGGATCCTGTCGCATGTTCCGGGCGAAGACGATCCCGTCGCGTTCCTCGACGTCCGAGAGGTACGACACGCTCCCCTCCGCTGGCGGGATCGTCCACATCGCGTCGAGGACGAGCGTCCGGTTCTCCTGACGGGCCGCGTCGAGGGCCTTCTTGATGCGCATCTCGATCGAGGTCGTCTGGACCGCCAGCCCGGTCGGGCCGAGCACGTCGGGATCGGTGTTGATCTCCGCGTTGTGGACGCCCAGCTCCTTGGCCGCAGCGGTCCCGAAGATCGACTCCGGGAGCTCGGCGAGTCGCCCCTCCCAGTCGTCGGGGTCCATGTACGGCTCCTCGCCCTGCCCGTCGGTGTCGTCCGGCTCCAGCGGCGCGTCCTCGTCCCGATCGCCGGCTGGCTCCAGCGAACCGAGGCCGCCGCTCCCCCCGCTCAGGTCGTCGTCCAGCGCCGCCTCGCTCGACCGAGCCGACGCCTCCGGGTCGTCCGCGGCGGGCTCTGGCTCGGCGTCGATCGCGTACACCTCGACTTCGAGTCCGACCGCGAAGTCCTCGTTGTCGAACGCGCCCGCCTCGATCGCGTCGCGTAGCTGGTCGGCCTGCTCGGCGATCCGTTCACGAAACTCCGCGTCGCTCTCCCCCGACAGCGACCGTCTCACCAGGTCGACCACGTCGTCCATGGCAGTGGTATGCGCGACCGGGGGAATTAGTGTTGTGCCTCTTGGGTCAGAGTGCCGAGACATCGGCCTCGCGGCCGCGAGCGACTCGCCGAACTCGCGTCTGCGCGATCCGTGCTCGCCCCGGCCGGCCCCGCGCTACTCGAACAGCTCCTCGTGGCGGGCCGCGAGGTTGGCGTAGTCGCCCGACGAGAAGGCTTCGAACACGGCTTCGGGGTCGATGGTCGTCTCGGACAGCGGCGTCACGGAGGCGGGGCTCCCACGGACGAACGAGTCCGGGGGGACGTCGTATCCCGGCGGCACGACCGTCCCCATCGCGACGATGGAACCGGAGCCGATCGTCGCCTCGCTGACCGTCGAGTTGAATCCGACGAGCGCGCCGTCCTCAACGGTCGCGTCGTTGAGCACGGCCCCGTGTCCGACCATCACGTTCTCGCCGACCGTCGAGGCGTGTAGCGTGGCGTTGTCGCCGATGGCGCTCTCTCGTCCCACCTCGACCGGTGCCACGTCTCCCCGGAGGACGACGCCGGGCCAGACGTTCGCGTTGGCCTCGATCCGCACGTCGCCGACGACGGTCGCGTCGCGGCTGACGTGTGCGTAGCCGTTGATCGTCGGCGTCTCCCCTTCGAACGAGTACTCGCGACTGTCCATACACAGTGTAGGGAGGCGGTCGGCAAAAAGTGTCGGTCGAACTATACGGCGGTGTTCAGATATGGCTGAAAAGTGAAGCGGTACGTTTTCAAAGTGATCTATGCCGGCGCTCACCGGTCAGTCCAGACGACGGCGGAGTCTGGTCCCCAGTGACGCGTTCCCGCCCTCGCGGACCCTGACGGTCCGGAACCCGACGACGCGACTCACCACGAGCGTCGTGACGCCCACCAGCACGGCGTTGACCGCGGCGAGTGCGAGCAGCGGGTGTCGCTCGTGGAGTGTGGCGACGACCGGGGCGGGCAGCACGTGGAGATAGCGATACTCCGTCACCGACAGGACCGTCTGCTCGCCCGGTTCGGGTGCGGTCGCCGACACCGACAGCGTCGCGGCCTGTCCGGGCCCTACGGTCAGTTGCTCGTCGAGGACGCTGGTGCCGGCACTCTCTCCCTCGAACACGAGCACGATCGGGACCAGTCCGTAGTTGTCGACACCGATCTCCCAGGTGGCGTCGTCGCCGGGGACGATGTCTGGGCTCTGGGCGACGGTGTCGCCGTCGACGACCAGCTCCTGCGTTCCGCCGCCCGCGAGCATGGCGGCGTTGGCCGGGACCAGCACTGCGAGCACCAGCAGTATCGTCGCCGTTCGCGCGTCGAGCAGTCCGGGGCGGTCGCGCGAACGATCGGTGCTGCGCTTTCGTTCGTCGTCGACCACGAGCGTGAGGGCAAACAGTACGAACCCCACGGCAAAGAGGAGGACACCCGAGCCCTGCCGGTCCAGCGAATCGCCGAAGCCGACGAGCTCGGCGAAGCCGGACTGCAGCGCGAGAATGCCGTCCTGGACCGCACCGACTCCGACGCCGAGCGCCGGGATGACGACGACCGTGCCGTCGATCTGGAGCGCGTGGGCGACGATCTGATCGTCGGTCACCGGCGGCTCGGGACCGTCCTGGTCGGTAAAGGGGTTGGCGTCGCCCTTCGTGATGTATCCCTCGTCGGTCTCGCCGACGACGCGGTGGGTGGTCAGCCCACCGCCCTGGAGCTCTCTGGCCTCGTAGACGATCACGTCACCTTCGTCGACGCTTCCGGCGAGGATCGACGGCACCGCGACGAAGCCGTCGCCGGTGTCGATCGTCGGTTCCATGCTCCCCGTCTCGACGTACGAAAACAGGATCGGCTGGCCGAGGATCGCCCCGAGTACCAGCGCCGCGACGGCGACGATCGCGGCCACTTCGAGCGCGGTCCCGACGGTCGCGCGAACTGACACGGGGCGACGTAGACGCCCGAGCGACAAAAGCGTTCTCGGCCGTCAGATCGGTGTTTCCTCGCCCGGCAACTGGGCCCCGACTTCGACGGTCGTGTACGTCGCGATGAACCCCAGCGCGTAGCCCAGCAGGTGAACGTAGACGTTGACCACGGTTGCTCCCGTCGCTGCCGTCGGCGGGAAGGCGACGAAGAAAAACGAGACGAAGACGACGCCGGAAAAGCCCAGTAGCTCGGCGTTGCCCGGCCGATAGGAGATCCCGCGGAGCTTCCGGACGACATCCGTCACACGATCCGGGGCCGAGAGCCAGTACAGCAGCGCCGCCAGGATCGCGGTCAAGATCAGTCCGGCAGTGCCCAGCCACACCGTCGCCCGATCTCGCTGGACCGACTGGACGCTCAGCCCCGCGACGAGTGCGATACCCAGGAAGAAGAGGGTCGGTGCGACCGTCTCACTGGGTCCCACGTCGGCGTGGACTTCGAGGTGGTCTGCCAGTGCCAGCGGGAGGTAGCCGACGAAGGCCATCGTCACTCCGGAGAAACCGGTGCCGGCGGCCGGACGAACGACCGCCAGATTGAGGTACGACAGCAAGACCGGGAACACCAGGACGAACGTGAAGAAAGCCGCGAAAAAGCGGCTCCGACGCCCGCTCGCGACGCTCAGCAGGTACGCCACCGGGACGACGAGGAAGTATCCTACGACGTTGACCGCGAGATGGGTCGTGGTGAGGTGGACGAACGGCGCAGTCGCCGCCGTCAGTAACGTCGGTTCCGTGTACTCGAAGACCAGTGACTGCCGCGTCGACAGCGGCAGGAGAAAGATCAGGCCCAGCACTATCGGAACTGAAAACAGGACCGCGATGTCGGTCGGGTGGAAGCCACTCCAGCGTGGCGAGATCCGGCCAGAACTCTCGACGGTGTTCCGATTGCTCATAACGAGCTCGATCGGAGATGCGCCCGTCTCACGCTTGAGCGTTCTCGCCAAAATATCAGAGCTGAAAATTGGATTCGGTCCCAGAGTCGCCTAGTGCTCGTCGTCCGTCTCGACGCGGAGGGTCGCGATCGCCTCGACGGCGTCGGCTTCGAGCACCAGCCGGACGGCGAGGGAACCACCGGCCGGGATTGCGTGGGGCGACGTGTCGTCGTCGGGGAAGTCGGTCACGTCGTCGCCGTCGATGTGCTCGATCGTCACGCCGTCCGTGACCGGCGCTCCCTCTTCGTCGAGGGCGACGATCCGTACGCTTGCCGCGCTCGATCCGGCGTTTCTGACGGTGAACGCGGGGTCGAGCGTCACGGTCTCGTCGTCGGCCACGTCGTAGCCCAGTATCGTCCTCCCGTCCTCGGTCTCGCCGACCGAGGCGGACTCGCCGCCGAGGAGTTCGAGCGTCGCCGGGCTCTCGTCGGCGAGGACGGCGACGAAGTCGTGCTCGTCGGACCGCCACAGGACGAACGCGAGGAGACCCGCGGCCAGCACCACCAGTCCGCCCAGGAGCACCGGCGCGAAGCCACCGAGCTCCAGTGGCGACTGACTCTGCTCGCCGACCGTGACCGTCACGGACTCGTTGTGGCCCTGAATCTCGTACGATCCCGGCTCGTCGAAGCTAACGGTGCCGCTGACGGTCGTCCGTTCGCCCGGTTCGAGCGTCACCGTCTCGGACGCGATGACGCCGCCACCGCCGCGAATCTCGACCGCCCTCGTCGCGGTGTCCGCCCCGCGGTTCTCGACGGTCGCCGTCACCGTGATCGTCTCCCCGACGGTCGGCGACTCGGGGTCGGTCGTCAGGCCGACCACTTCGATCCCCGCCGTCGACGCGTTCGTCGGCTGGCCGCCGCCACCGACCTCGGTCCGGGTCGGCGTGGGCGTCGCGGTTCCGGGAGTGGTGGTGCCGTCGCCCGTCGATTCCGTCGGCGTCGCGGTGTCGTCGGTCGTGTCACCGCCACCCGTGCCGCCGCCGGTCGTGCCGCTGCCCGTAGTGTCGGTCGGCGTCGGGGTATCCGTCGGCGTCGCGGTCGAGGCTGGCGGTCCGCCGGTGCCTCCACCGCCAGTGCCTCCGCCGCCAGTGCCTCCACCGCCCGTTCCACCGCCGCCGGTCCCGCCTTCGCTGGTCTCGTCGGGAATCTCGGCGCGGAGCGTGATCGACTCCATGACGACGCCGGGCGTTCCGCTCTCGACGGCGAACCCGATCCGAACGGATTCGCCGTCGGTGAGCGTCACCGGATCGGTCTCGTCTTCGACGGACGTGCCGGTGTCCATCCGGTAGAAATTGACGGCAGAACGGTCGTCTTCGATCCAGACGCTGGCCTCTGCCAGATCGGTGCCGAGGACGAACACGTCGTCGACGACGGTTCGCGAGTCCGGATTCAGGTTCGAGATCTCGACGCGAAGCTGCCCGTCCGGTCCGATCTCGGCGTACTGCTCCCCGTTGGCCGTGTCGGCGGGATCGAGATAGACGCCACGGACGGCCTCGTCACCCGTCGCGAACGCACCAGTAGTCGTGGCGATGGCGAAAGCGCCGGCTACCAGGAGTGCGAGGAACAGCGACCGGTGAGTGTCCATCTCGTTACCTTACCATTCGTCTAGCTCGTTTTGCCGTCGGCTGGGTAGTCGCTACGGCCGCGTCGTCTGTCTGGCGGGAGACCGAGATCAGTTCTCGTTGGCGACGATCACGAGCGATCCGTTTCCGTCGGTGCTGGGGGAGTCCGGCACTTCTTTGCCGGCCTTGACCGTCGCTTTGAGGTCGAGCGAGCCTCCGCTGCTGCCCGAGGATCCACCGGTCAGCGGGTTCTGTGTGCCATCGAGGTCGAACGTCACGATCGCGTCGAGATCGCCGCCGGTACCGATACCGATCGTCGCGCTGTCACCGGCGGAACCGCCCGAGGGCCCGTTCAGCTGGATGTCCACGTCGGTCGCGGAGTTGTTCGTGATCGTGACGACGGAGTCGATGATCGTCGTCGCGTCGTCGTTCAGCCCCTCTGCACCGCCACCACTACTCGCACCGAGTGCCTCACCGATGTTGATGGTCAGCGTGTCGCCGGTGGTGTCGTTCGTGACGTAGGTGCCGTCTCCTGCGAGACCGATCAGACCGGACGCGTCACCGGTGGTGGTGACGTCGACCGTTCGGTCCGCTTCGACCGTCGTCAGGGCACCGCTGCCCAGGACTGCGCCGCTTCCAACTGCCGCTGTGCCAATGCCGATGAGTAGGTTCCGTCGATTCATAGTTCACGACCACCCACCAAGGTGGTTATCGTAACATGTTCACCCACTCATAAATAGCTTGCGCGTCTTTCGCTTCCTGAAGTCGAGATATCCAGCGTTTCATACCGTCTATTGCGTGTTTGTCGTTGTCACACCCGCAATAAGGCGACGTGATTGTACTATTAAAACAGTGATGCTTGGGCGAAAGCAACCGTCGGGCCGGTCGTCATCTTGATACTGCCGGCTGTACGTCTGTACAGAATTTCGCGACCCCGTGGTCGCGAATCTCGTGACACAGTTACAGCCGGCTGTATGACCGTCACGTCTTTGGTAGTGGCCCAGACAGTAGCGTGCAATGGGAACGGGCGACAGTTCGGCGTCGGTACTGCGAGTGCGTCACCTGATCGCACAGCACCTCGCGATCGCGGTGGTCGTCTGCCTGGTGCTGGCCGGGGCCGGTGGGTTCGTCGCCTACGCCGAGTACAGCGCGCCCGACACGACGACCGAGCAACGCGTCACCGCCTCGTGGACGACCGACAGCTCGTTCGCCCACCAGGCCACCGTCGAGCGCTCGACACGGGCCTTCGAGGCGGGCACGGTCCTCCGGAACCGATCGGCGTACCTGTTTCGCGTGACGCCGACGCTGACCGGAGAGTACCGGTTCCGACACGAGGGCGCTCCCGGGGCGGCGACCGTCGCGACGGACGTACAGCTGGTCAAGCGCTCGGTCGGCGGGACCGGCGACGACCGCACCGAGTTCTGGCGCGTCACCGACTCGCTGGCCTCGGCGGAGACGACGATCGCACCCGGCGAGAGCGCACGCACGAGCTTTCGGGTGAACGTCTCCCGGCAGCGCAACGAGACCAGGCAGATCGAGCGCGAACTCGGTGGGACGCCGGGGCGCATCGAGCTGTTCGTCCTCGTCACCACGAACGTGACGACGACCGTGGACGGAGAGCGACTCGAACGGAGCCGGACCGAGCGACTGACGATCCGACCGGCCACCGCCACGTACGCAGTCACATCGAACACGACGGGTGCGCGAGACGAGCCGATCAGCACGGAGACCGTCTCCGTCCCCGTCGAGAAGAACAGCGCCCGGATCTACGGCGGCGTGGCGTTCGCAGTGCTTTCGCTGCTCGCCGCGGCGGGACTGGTCGTCGCCGACCGCCGCGATCGGCTGTCGGTCCCACCCGAGACGGTCGCAGCGATACGGACCGAACGGACGCGCGACCGCTTCGACGAGTGGATCTCGGTCGGGCGCGTCCCCGAACCGGCCGACGACGACCGCGTCGTCACCGTCGACTCGCTGACGGACTTAGTCGACGTGGCGATCGACAGCGATCGCCGCGTGATCGAGGACGGCGACGACGGCCGGTTCGTGGTACTCGTCGACCGGGTGCGGTACTGCTACGAGCCCCGAGCCCCGACTGCCGGCTCGACGGAGTCGGTGAGTGACGGCTCCAACGGGGCGACCGACTCCGTCGGCGAAGATGGCCCGGACCCGGCGAGAGACGACGACAGCTGAGCCGACGCGCTGTCTCCGGCGCTCACACCTGTGCTATCTTCCAGAACTGGTTTTTGACGCTCGGATTCGATCCCTTCCAGGGCCACTGGATCGCCGCCAGGCCTGTTTCGGTCTCACCGCCCTCGATGTCGATGACGTACCCGCTCCCCTCGTTTTCGATCCGATACTGGTCTGGTGCGTTCGGTATCGGCACGACGTTCCAGCGCTGGTAGTCCGTTCCGTCCGGAGATTCGAGTACCAGTGGTGACCCGCTGCTGTCGCGGTTCTCCGGCGTGATGACGCCGTCACGCCAATAGTGCTCTATCGTGTACGCACAGCCGTCTCCGGTCGGTGTAAAGTACCACGAAGTGGGGAAACCCAATTGCTCGACTCTGTTATCATTCCACCAGTCGTATCCCAAATATCGACGATCAGAATGCATCGGTGAGAGTTGATACGATCCTTTACTGAGCGGTAGCGTCGTCACCCGTCGCGTCAGATCGATCTCCGCTCCCTGCCCCGTCGCGCTAATTCGCACCTCGTCGGCGGTGCCATCGTCCGGGGCGAACTCCACGTCGACGGTGTTGTCGGGTCCCGGCGGCAGCGGGAACTGGACCCGCTTGCGCCGTCGTTCCGTTCGCGGATGCAGCACGTCGATAGCGTCGGTCTCGATCTCGACGACGAACTGGTTCTGGCCGTTGTTCGTGAGCGAGAGCCCGCCGCCACAGCCCGATGTGCCCTCGATACCGAGCAACGCGTCGGAGTCGGAAACGACATCGACGGAGGTCTGTCGATTCGCCGTCGACTTCGCCAGCCCGAGCGTCTGTCCCGCGAGGAGAGCGCCACCGCTCCCCATGAGGGCCAGCGCACCGCGACGCGTGAGCGTTCGCCTGTCCACCACCGGTCACCACCGACCTATACGGTTGGTAACACGAAGTTGCCGAGGCGGACACATTAACCTTGTTCTCCGCTCACCGGCCGATATCGCCCCGTGCTGTTGGCTGTCACTTCGTGAAGGGATCACCACCCGGAGGTGGCGAAATCGGTCACTCGATGTTGACGACAAGCACCGGCACGTCGACGCCCTTCAAGACGCGTTCGGTGACGCTGCCGAGCGTGGCGACCCGATCACGACCCGTCTGGCCGTGGGTCCCCATCGTGACCACGTCGACGTCGTTGTTCGTCGCGTACTTCTGAATCGTCTTGTGCGGAATCCCCTCCTCCATCGCGGTCTCGACCGTCACCCCGGCGTCCTCGGCGGTGACTGTCACGTCGTCGATCGCGACCTCGCCCTGTTCGCGCAGCGCCTCGATCACGTCGTCCTGGGTCTCCTTGTCGGCCGCGAGGAAGCGCCGACGGTCGACCACGTACAGGACGTGCAGCGTCGCGTCGTGGTTCCGGGCCAGCGTGAGCGCGTGGCCAACGGTCTCTTCGGTGCCCTTGCTTCCGTCGGTCGGCAGCAAAATGTCGTCGTACGTCTCCATCGTTCCCCCGTTCGTCGGCCTCCCCAATATGTGTGGTCCCGTCGTGGCGACGACACTGACACCTGACTGGATCAAGTGGGGAGCGACTCAGCCACTCCGTCTCAATACACTTATCCCACCGTGTCGTTTTGTGCCGTCCATGAGCACGGTCACGGTCACGCTACCGGATGGCTCCCCTCTCGAACTTGAGGTCGGGGCCACCGTCGAGGACGCCGCCTACGAGATCGGCCCGGGTCTCGGCTCGGACACGGTTGCCGGCGTCGTCGACGGTGAGCTCGTCGACAAACACACCCCGCTGCCCGACGATGCAGACCTCGAGATCGTCACAGACGGGGCCGACGAGTACGTCGACGTGCTTCGCCACTCGGCGGCACACGTCTTCGCACAGGCGCTCCAGCGACTGTACCCGGAGGCAGAGCTGACACTGGGACCGTGGACCGACGACGGCTTCTACTACGACGTGACCGGCGTCGACCTCGACGAGGACGACCTCGAAGACATCGAGGAAGAGGCCCACGAGATCATCGCTGAGGACCTCGACATCGAACGCGTCATGCTCGACCGCGAGGCGGCGCTCGATCGCTACGAGGACAACGAGTACAAGCAGGAGATCCTGGCGACGGAGGCGGCCGGCGAGGACCCCGTCTCGTTCTACGAACAGGGCGAGTTTTACGACCTCTGTCAGGGCCCCCACGTCGAGTCGACCGGCGAGATCGGCGGCTTCGCGCTGCTGGAGATGTCGGCCTCCTACTGGCGCGGCGAGGAAGACAACGACACCCTCACGCGGGTGTACGGCACCGCGTTCCCGACCGAGGAGGAGCTCGACGAGTACCTGGAGCGCCGCCAGAAGGCCAAGGAACGCGACCACCGCAAGATCGGCCAGGAGATGGACCTGTTCTCCATCGACGAGACGACGGGTCCGGGACTCCCGCTGTACGAACCCAACGGGAAGACGGTCCTCAACGAACTCTCCGAGTACGTCGCCGATCTGAACCGCGAGGCCGGCTACGACGAGGTCGAGACGCCCCACGTCTTCCGCACCGAGCTGTGGAAGAAGTCGGGCCACTACGACAACTACGTCGACGACATGTTCCTGCTGGACGTCAACGACGAGGAGTACGGCCTCAAGCCGATGAACTGTCCGGGCCACGCGACGATCTTCGACCAGAAGTCCTGGTCCTATCGCGACCTGCCGATCCGCTACTTCGAGGACGGCAAGGTCTACCGCAAGGAACAGCGCGGCGAGCTATCTGGGCTCTCGCGGACGTGGTCGTTCACGATCGACGACGGCCACCTGTTCGTCCGGCCCGACCAGATCGAGGCGGAGGTCCTGTCGATCATGGACATCATCCTCGACATCCTGGACACGTTCTCGCTCGACTACACCGTCCAGTTCGCCACCCGCCCCGAGAAGTCCACCGGAAGCGACGAGATCTGGGAGAAGGCAGAGTCCCAGCTCGAAGCGGTGTTAGAGCAAGAGGGCATCGACTACGTCGTCGAAGAGGGCGACGGCGCGTTCTACGGCCCGAAGATCGACTTCGCCTTCGAGGACGCGCTTGGTCGCCACTGGGACGGCCCGACCGTCCAGCTGGACTTCAACATGCCCGACCGGTTCGATCTGACCTACACGGGCGAGGACAACGAAGACCACCGCCCGGTGATGATCCACCGCGCGCTCTATGGCAGCTACGAGCGGTTCTTCATGGTGCTCATCGAGCACTACAACGGGAAGTTCCCGCCGTGGCTCGCGCCCGAGCAGGTCCGCATCCTCCCGGTCAGCGACGACAACATCGACTACTGCGAGGAGATCGCGGCGGAGCTCGACGACTTCCGCGTCGAGATCGAGGACCGCTCGTGGACGGTCGGCAAGAAGATCCAGGTCGCCCACGACGACAAGGTGCCCTACATGATGGTCATCGGCGACGACGAGGAGGCAGCCGGGACCATCTCCGTCCGGGACCGCAAGGAGCGCGAGGAGAAAGACCTCGAACTGGCCGACTTCGAGCAGCACCTCGAACGCGAGGTCGAGCAGAAGCGCACCGCCGTCACGTACCTCGTGTAGTCACGCGTCTTCGCTTTCGTCGCCCCCGGAGTGGACGGTGTCTCTGAGGACGAGCGGGCCGATCGACAGCGTCCGCTTCGCGACGGTGACGATCCGCAGGACGTAGGCCAGCAGGACGACGAACGGGACCAGCGCGACCGTCGTCGCCGCGCTGACCAGCCAGACGACGCTGTCGACGCCGAGGACGGATCCCTGCACGACGGCCGTCTGTCCGCCGTAGAGGATCATACCGGCCGAGACGATCAGCGCCGGGACGGCGGCGTACGCGATCGCCCGCGAGAGCTCGATCAGCTCCCACTGGAAGTACAGCGTCTTGATGTGCTCGCGGGCCGGCCCGAAGAGGGACAGCGTCTCGACGAGGTCGTCGAGCGTCTCGCCAGCGTCGTCGCCGGTCGCGTCGGCCGCCCTCAGCCGGCGTGCCTCGTAGATCTTGCTCGCGTAGTTGAAGTTCAGTGCGGCGAACACGACCTCGAAGGTACCGAACTGAGAGCCATCGAGGTCGTCCCCGACGGCGTCGGCGTCCGCGAGGAGGTCGTCGGCGAACGACCGCAGTTGCTCGTCGCCGCTTTCGTCGGCCGCCGTCTGTAGTGTCGCAGCCTGCCGACCGACCGCCGCGACGAGCGACCGGAGAAAGCTCGCCGGATCCGGGGGCGTCACGTCGCTGTCGACGACCGATTCGACCGACCGCCGGAACGACATGGCACCGTCCATCCGTTCCTGTTGGTCCCCCAGCGCCCCGAGTTCCTGTGACAGCACCAGCTGAGAGAGCGTCACGACGAGCGTGACGCCGGTGATGATCGCCGTCAACAGTCCCTGGAACAGCGTCTCGACGGGATCCGAGCTGCCCATGGCCGCCCGCAGGTCGGTCCCGACGACCTGACTCAGTCCCACGAGCGCGACGAAGACCGACAGGAGCGCGAGCGCCGCCACCACGCGCCGATCCGCGCCGAGCAGCAGCCAGAGTTTCCATCGGCTCTCTTCGGCGCGCTCTCGCATCGTCCCGGCACCGATGTCACTGTCGGCGGCTGGCATAGCTGCCCGTTCGAAGGCCACGTCCTTATAGAAACGATCGGGGCGACGGACGGCGTGGCTCCGGCCGGTGGCGCTCGGTAGTGAGTCCTACGACTGTTCGTCTTCTTTGAGGTCTTCGAGCTCGCTCTCGACTTCGCTGTCGGAGACTTCGGGCGTCTCCACGTCTCCCTCGCCGTTGCCGCCCGCCAGCTCGGCTTCGAGGTCGTCGGTCGTGACCTCGGCGTCTGCGCTCTCGTCGGTCGTCTCGTCGGCGTCGCCTTTCCCCATCTCGGCTTTCAGCGTGTCGAGCTCGGCGTCGACCTCGCCTTTCGACTGGATCTCTTCGAGTTCGCGGTCGAGCTGGTCCTTGTCGCTGAGCGCGTCCTCGAAGACCCCTTCGTCTTGCAGTTCGTCCATCGCCTGGGACCGGGCCTCCATCTTCTCGGTGCGTTCCTCCGCGCGCTCGATCGCACGGCCCACGTCTTTCATCTCGTCGCCGGCTCCCGTCATCGCCTCGTTGACTCGCTTGGAGGCCTCGGCGGCCTCGTAGCGTGCCTTCATCGTCTCTTTCTTGGTCTTGAACTGCTCGATGCGCTGCTGGAGCTGGTCTTTCTGTTCGACGAGCCCCTCCTGCTGGCTCTGGAGCTGCTGGATCTGGCTGTCGAGCTCCTCGATCTGGCTCATCTTCTGTTTTTTCTTTTCGAGGGCCTTCCGGGCCAGATCCTCGCGATCCTGCTCGATCGCTTGCCGGGCCTGCTCGTTGTGGTTCTCGACGTTCTCTTCGAGTCTGCGTTTCTGGATCTCCAGGCGCTTTTTCTGGGTCGTCAGGTCGGCGATCCCTTCCTTCACGTCCTGGAGTTCGTCCCGCAGTTGCTCGTAGGAGTAGTCGAGGGTCTCGCTCGGGTCCTCGGCGCTGTTGAGGACGGCGTTCAGCTTCGACCGAATGACGTACGATGCGCGCGAGAGGATTCCCATACCCCGTGTTCGGGGGGCGCGCCTTAAAATTCTTACATCCGTCTGCCCAGAGGGACAATGTGGAACGTATTCCGATTCCAGGTGGGCGTGACGTGCGGGCCGTCCTCGACGGCTCTGGTGCGGACCGCGCCGTCGTCGCGTGCCCGCCCCATCCCGAGATGGGCGGCTCTCGTAGCGACCGGCGCTTGCGGGCGGTCAGCGACGCGCTCGGGGATCGTGGCGTCGCCTGCCTCCGCTTCGACTACGGCCCGTGGGACGAGGGCCGCGGCGAGCGCCGTGACTGTCTCGCGGCGCTGGAGTGGGCCCGCGAGCGGTTCGACTCGGTCGCGCTCTTTGGCTACAGTTTCGGCGCTGGCGTCGCGTTGCTCGCGGCGGCCGAAGCCGACCCACAGCCCGCCGCCGTCTCGGTGCTCGCGCCGCCGGCACGACTGGACGACGGCACGGAGACGCCGCCGGCCGTCGGCGACATCGACTGCCCGCTCCAAGTGTGCTACGGCGAGCGCGACGACACCGTCGACTGGCGGCCGGTCGTCGCCGCTGCCCGCGACCGCGGAGCGACTATCGAATCGCTGCCGGCCGACCACCACTTCGTGGGACAGGGCGAGCGTGTTAGTGTGTGTATCACGTCATTTAACGAAATACATCTATGAATGGCAGATGTCATCTGGAAACATCCACTACGTGGGTGACTATGACAAGCGCTGTGATTGAACCTGCGGCAAGTGTTAGGAATCCACTCTCAGAAGCGGGGATCTGGTCAGCAAGGAGTGTAAGTTGAATGGATATCAACATCCACGTAATGTGCCTTATACCATTATTTTTCATATATTAATATTATTCTTATATTTTATATATCTTCGTATTACATCATCGATGTCTTCAGCCATATTATACCTTGGACATTTAGTCCGATATCTATAGTATATTTTTGGGTTTTTAAATGGGATATGGGGCTTGTATTACTGCCGCCTCGGCATTGTCTAGTTCTGGACCTCTTCATGCTACCGGCTATACATCCGTCACAAAGCTATAGCCGGCAGTATAATTCTACCTGCCGTATTCCCTTGATAACCCGTTCCATGAGAGGAAGTTCCCGAAACGGTTTTCAACACAGGTAGCGGACCGTCGGTATGCCGACGGAACCTGAGACTGACTACGACCCGGAACTGGGTCGGAAGTTCATTTTCGTAACGGGAGGCGTGATGTCCGGGCTGGGCAAGGGGATCACCGCCGCGAGTACCGGCCGACTACTGAAAAACGCGGGCTTCGACGTGACCGCCGTCAAGATCGATCCGTACCTCAACGTCGACGCCGGGACGATGAACCCGTTCCAGCACGGCGAGGTGTACGTGCTGAAAGACGGCGGGGAGGTCGACCTCGACTTGGGGAACTACGAGCGGTTCCTCGACATCGACATGACCTTCGACCACAACATCACGACCGGCAAGACCTACCAGCACGTCATCGAGAAAGAGCGGGCCGGCGACTACCTGGGCAAGACGGTCCAGATCATCCCGCACATCACCGACGACATCAAGCGTCGCATCCGCGAGGCCGCCAAGGGCAACGACGTGTGTATCATCGAGGTTGGCGGGACAGTCGGGGACATCGAGGGGATGCCCTACCTCGAAGCGCTGCGCCAGTTCGCCCACGAGGAAGACGACGACGACATTCTCTTTACCCACGTCACGCTCGTCCCCTACTCGATGAACGGCGAGCAAAAGACCAAGCCGACCCAGCACTCGGTGAAGGAACTGCGCTCGATCGGGCTCCAGCCCGACATCCTCGTCGGCCGCTCGGAGGACAAACTCGACATCGACACCCGCGAGAAGATCGCGCTGTTCTGTGACGTACCGACCGAGGCGGTGTTCTCTAACCCCGACGTCTCTGACATCTACCACGTCCCGCTGATGGTCGAAGAGGCCGGACTCGACCAGTACGTGATGGAGCAACTCGACATCGCGGACGAGGCGCTCCCACCCGAGCAACGGGAGAACCGCTGGCGCGAACTCGTGACCCAGCAGACGACCGGCGAGATCGACGTGGCGCTGGTCGGCAAGTACGACCTCGAAGACGCCTACATGTCCGTCCACGAGGCGCTGAAACACGCCGGTCTCGAAGCCAACGTCGACGTGAACGTCGAGTGGGTCGACTCCGAGGAGATGAGCGACCACCACGTCGACCGGCTCCACGACGCCGACGCGGTCGTGGTTCCCGGCGGTTTCGGCTCTCGCGGGACCGCGGGCAAGGTCGAGGCGATCCGCTACGCCCGCGAGAACGACGTGCCGTTCCTGGGCCTGTGTCTGGGCTTCCAGATGGCCGTCGTCGAGTTCGCCCGCAACGTCCTCGGACTGGAGGGAGCACACTCCGCAGAGTTAGACGAGGAGACGCCACATCCGGTCATCGACATCCTCCCCGAACAGTACGAGGTCGAGGACATGGGCGGGACGATGCGACTGGGTGCCCACGAGACCGATATCGAGCCGGGGACGCTGGCCAACGAGCTGTACGGAGCCGAGAGCTGTACCGAACGCCACCGTCACCGCTACGAGGTCAACCCCGAGTACATCGAGCGCATCGAGTCCGAAGGGATGACCTTCTCGGGGCACGCGGACAACCGTATGGAGATCCTCGAACTGCCCGACCACCCGTACTTCATCGGGACACAGTTCCATCCCGAGTTCCGCTCGCGACCGACGCGTGCCAGCCCGCCGTTCGTCGGCCTCCTCGAAGCAGTGCTCGACGACGACACCGCGGCCGCCGATCCGGAGGTGAGCCACTGATGGTCGACGTCGAGTCGTTCATCGACGAGAAGGTCGACGAGATCGCAGACGCCGTCGGGGACGAGAACGCCGTCATCGCGCTGTCCGGTGGCGTCGACTCCTCGACGGCCGCCGCGCTGGCCTACGAGGCTATCGGCGACCAGCTTACCCCGGTCTACGTCGACACGGGGCTGATGCGCAAGGGCGAGACCGACGAGATCCGCGAGACCTTCGACTACATGGACTCGCTGCGGATCGTCGACGCTACGGACCGCTTCCTCGACGCCCTCGAAGGCGAGACCGATCCCGAGGAGAAGCGCCACATCATCGGCGAGCAGTTCATCAGGGAGTTCGAGACCGTCGCCAAAGACGTCGATGCGGACTACCTCGTTCAGGGGACGATCTACCCCGACCGGATCGAGAGCGAGGGGACGATCAAGTCCCACCACAACGTCGGCGGCCTCCCCGAGGTCGTCGACTTCGAGGGGATCGTCGAGCCGATGCGGGACCTCTACAAGGACGAGGTTCGCGAGGTCGCACGCGCACTCGACCTGGAGGAGATCATCTCCGAGCGGATGCCCTTCCCCGGCCCCGGCCTCGCAGTGCGGATCATCGGCGAGGTCACCGAGGAGAAACTGGAAGTCGCTCGCGAGGCCAACCACGTCGTCGAGGACGAACTCGAAGAGTACGAGCCCTGGCAGGCACTCGCTGCCGTCATCGGCAAGGCCACCGGTGTCAAGGGCGACAACCGCGTCCACGGCTGGGTCGTCGCGGTCCGCTCGGTCGAATCGCGCGACGGCATGACCGCCCGCGCACAGGAGATCGACTGGGAGACCCTCCAGCGCATCCAGTCCCGGATCACGGGCTCCCACGAGAACGTCGCTCGCGTCGTCTACGACGTGACTCACAAACCGCCCGCGACCATCGAGTACGAATGAACGTCGTCATCGCCGGCCCGGACGAGAACGACATCGCCGACGCGATCGAAGCCGAGGGCCACACGGTCACGAACGCGCCGCTGGGTAATCGTCCGGGACTCGAAGAGTCGGGCGTCCACGACGCCGACGTGTACCTGCTGACCGATTTCGAACAGGCGACCTCCATCGCGGTCGCGAAGGACCTCAACCCCGACGTGCGCGTCGTCGCCTACGCCGAGGGATCCTTGCCCGACTTCGCCAGCCGGCAGACGGATCTGGTCGTCGATCCGCAACTGCTCGGCCCCGACGCCGTCGCCGAAGAACTCTAGTGCCCCCGCATCGCCTCCATGGCGATCGCGGCCGCCGCCGCTCGGTCCGGTGCGCTATCGAGCACCAGTGAGCGACCGTTGAACAGTTCTCGCACCTGCCACTCCTGTCCGTCACCCGGGGCACGCACGAGCGTCGGGACGACCTCGACACGTCGCCCCGAGTCGTCGTGTTCGTACACCACCGGCGTCGCCGACGAGTACTTGCGGTCCCGATGGGTGGCACGGACTCTGTGCCACCCGTCTGGCGGAGTCGTGTGAACGGCCATCGCGTCTTCTCGTCAGCACTCTATGGTAAAAAGCAGCACACCAATACTGTTGGGTGAACGACAAAAATCGCCCGCGGTACGAAACGGAATTTTTCGGACCTGTACGCCGGGACTGCAGATTTTCGACGAACGAGTGCTACTCACCGATCGAGAATGTCCCGTAGACAGTTTCGTCGTCTGGCGTGTTGTGGATCACTCGCAACTCCGTGATCTCGTTCTCTTCGACCGTTATCGAGGCACGATACGTCGCGTGACCTTCGCAGTCGACGCAGTGGGCACCGCTGTCCACTCGGCGGAAATCCAGTTTGAGGAGCGAGCTCCCATCGGCCGATGGGTAGAAGGCCTCGTCCTGAACGACGTAGCACCCGGACGGCACCTCGGCGTGGCCCACTAGCTCTATCGCTGTTCGGTCGCCCGAGATGTCTACTGTCATCTCTGTGCGCCCGCAGCTAGTTTCCTGAATCTCCACTGTCGATCGTATCTCTGGGGGATCGGAGTTCCCGAGTATTGCACAGCCAGCCAGCGAGGGGAGGGCGACGACGGCGGACGATTTGATCAGGGTTCTTCTATCCATAATCGTCTGCTTCACGCAGAGGACGATCCAATGACAGAAAAAGCTTTGAGATAAAACGTCTTCTAAGATCCTTCTATCACGTTAGTTCGTGATTCTCCCTACCGCTCGACGATCGCGCCACCGGCACCGACCGCGATGTCCACGTCGCCCCGGACCACGGCCTTCAGGTTCGCGCCGGTCGGGGTCTGTTCGGCCGCCCAGCCGGCATCGGCGTCGCGGTCGAAGACCGCACCGCCACCGCCGACGGTGAGGCCCTCGCCGTTCTCGACTTCCACGTCGCGGAGGCCGGCGTCGCCGTTGTCGGTGCGACGCCACTCGCTGCCGTTCCAGCGGTAGATCGAACCGCCACCGCCCGCGACCCACACGTCGTCGAAGCCGTCGGCGTCGACGCCGTAGAAGTTGTAGTCGGCGTTCGCGATTCCCAGCCGGTCCCACGTCGTGCCGTCTCTCGTGTACAGGACCGTCTGGTTGCCGTCGACGATGTGGCCGGATCGGTCGTCGAAGAAGTCGACGGCGTTGATCGCCGAGCCGGAGGCCGGCGTCACGTCCTCCCAGCTGCCGGTCTCGCCGTTCTCGAAGCTGTAGTACAGCTTTCCGGAGTCACCGGCCACGTAGACGTTCGTGCTGCCGGCCTCGCCCGTCACCGACACGTCGTTGAAGTTGTTGGTCACGTCCATCGGTGCCGAGTGGTCGTTCAGGACGCCCGACTCGATATCGAGCTCGCCGATCGCGCCCGACGAGCCGACGAACCAGAGCCGCTTGCCGTCGTCGGTCACGTCCGCGCCGTAGAGGTTGTTGCCGTTGCCGCTCGGACCGCCGTCGAGCACCTTGCGCCAGCCCTTCGGCGTCCGTTCGAGGACGACGCCAGCGCCACCGACGGCGTACGCGCCGTCGGCTGTCGACTCCACGTCGAAGAGCGTGTTGCCCGTCGGTGATTCGACGGCCGTCCACGTGCGTTCGGCGGCCTGTACGCCCGTCGGGACCGCAGCGGCGGCGACCGCCGCTGTGGCTGACTTGAGGACCGTTCGTCGGGTGGCAGTGTCGTCGAACATCGCATCTGGGTGGTGGGCTGGTTGCCACTTAGTAGCGGGAAGCGCTTTGGCGAATTTTACGCGAGTTTCAGCTCACCCGATCGGTTTTATTCCGACGGGAGAACGTTCGTGCCGCCGAATCTGGGCGTAAATTCGCGTGAACCGAGTAAATGGTTCGGCCGCTAACTATCACTCGCGGGCCAGTTCCGTCAGGCGCTCGCGTCCGTCGCGCTCGAACGGGCGACCGTGCCCCATACCCAGCACCGCGAAGTCGGGCGCTCGTCCGTTCAGCTCCGCGATGCTGCGCTCGACCTCGCCGGTGGCGTAGCTGAGGAGCCACGGCGACGGCCGGAGCGTGCCACGCGACTCTCGTACCAGATCGCCGAGCAGTCCGACCGAGGCGCGCTCGCTCACGTAGGCCACGTGGCCGGGCGTGTGGCCCGGCGTCGCGTAGACGGTGAACTCCCCGACGGTGTCGCCGTCGGTGACGGGTTCGATCCGGTTCGTGGGCGGGGAGACGAAGCCGGCCATCGCCCGCTGGAACAGTCCTTTGTGGTTGTGCCAGGGCGGCCGCCGTCGGCCCGCGACCAGTTCGGCATCGGCCTCGCCGACGTAGATCGGCGCGTCGAGGCCGTCGAGTCCCGCCAGTCCGCCGACGTGGTCGATGTCGTAGTGGGTCACCAGCACGCGCTCGATGTCGCGCAGTTCGTAGCCGGCCGCGGCAATCGCCGCGCTCAGCTGCGTGCCGTGCCACGGCAGTCCCGCGTCGACCAGCGTCACGCCGGAGCCAGCGCCGTCGCCAGCGACCGCTTCGTCGATCAGGTAGGCGTTGACCCCACGGAGGTCGATCCACCAGACGCCGTCAGCGAGCCGAGTCACCATACCGTCGCGTTGGCCGCGTGGCCGCAAATGGATTTGGCCTACGGCTCCTCGTCGAGCCGATCGGAGAGCCGTCCGACCTGCTCGACGACGATCTCTTCGGTACCGATGCGTGCCCCCTCGACCGAGTCGGGGAGACAGAACACCGGCGTCCCGTCGGCGATGCCGGCCGCCGCTCGGATGGCGATCACGTCGGAACCGACTTCCTCGTAGAAGCGCTGCCGGAACAGTTCGCCGAATCCGGGGAGCGCCTTCTCGAACAGCGGGTGGACGGCCTCGACGGTGATGTCGCGCGTGCTGGTACCGGTCCCGCCGACGGTGACGACGCCGTCTACGTCTCCTCGGTTGACCAGTGCGTCGACGGCACCCTGGACGCCGTCGTGGTCGCGACCGAGCAATTCGCGGGTCACCAGCTCGTGGGGACCCAGTGCCTCGATGACGGCATCGCCGACCGAATCGTCCTCGACGGTCCGGTCGTCGGCGACGGTGACGACGGCGACGCCGGCCACCGGTCCCCGATCGGGTTCGTCGGCTTCCGGTGTCGTCTCGGGCTCGTCCGGCGCGGACGATTCCGACTCGCCGTCCGTCGGCTCGTCGGACGCCGAGTCCGTCTCAGATGCCGCTCGCTCGTCGTCCCGCGTCCGGCGGTTCCGCGACTGGAAATCGACCATGGTCCGGCTTCGCAGTGCCGCGAATAAATAGCTCGTGGCCTCCGCGTGGTCACTTCGACGTGTGCTTTGCATTACCAAATCAAAATGATTAAGTGACATGTATGTGGCCTGAACGTATGGAGGAAGCGTTTCACGTCGTCTGCCACGAGTGCAGCGAGGAAGGGGTCTACGAGAGCCGATCCGACGCAGTTGCAACACGGGAAGCACACGCTGACGGGACGAGCCACCGGGTCAGCCTGCTGGCGATCGGCCCGGCCGTCCCGAACCCCTAGGGTTTAGACGATGGTGGCCTGACCACCAGCCATGGATGCCGTCCAGTTCGCCGCCCACGGCGACCGCGAGGTCGTCGAGTACGGGCCGTCTCCCGAGCCCACACTCGGCTCCGACGACGTTCTCCTCGACGTGCGAGCCGGAGCACTGAACCACCTCGACGTGTGGACTCGCCGCGGACTTCCGGGGATCGACCTCGACTTTCCCCACGTCCCCGGGAGCGATGCCGCGGGCGTCGTCGTGGCCGTCGGAGACGCGGTCGAGCGGTTCGGCCCGGGCGATCGCGTCGCCGTCACCGCCGGACGCAGCTGTGGGGCCTGCGAGTTCTGTCGCGACGGTGAGCCGACGCTGTGTGTGAACTACGAGATCCTCGGCGAACACTGTCCGGGGGTCCACGCCGAGCGGACCGCGGTCCCGGCCGACGCGCTCGTCCCCGTTCCGGAGGGCGTCGACTGGACGACCGCGGGGGCCGCGCCGCTGGTCTTCGGGACCGCCTGGCGCATGCTCCACACCCGCGGCGAGATCGACGCCGGAGAGACCGTCCTCGTGCTGGGAGCGAGCGGCGGCGTCGGGCACGCGGCGGTCCAGATCGCCGACCACGCCGGCTGTGCGGTGATCGCGACGGCCAGCAGCGACGAGAAGCGCGCGACCGCTCGTCGGCTGGGTGCGGATCTCGCGATCGACTACGAGGCCAGAGACTTCGCGGATGCGGTCCGCGCGGAGACCGGCCAGCGCGGCGTCGACGTGGTCGTCGATCACGTCGGCGCGGCCACCTGGAGACAGTCGCTGCGCAGTCTCGCGAACGGCGGTCGGCTGCTGACCTGCGGGGCGACGACCGGCCCGACGCCGGAGACGAACGTCAACCGGATCTTCGGTAACCAGCTCTCCGTCCACGGCTCGACGATGGCCGGTCCCGGCGAGTTCGACGACGTGCTCGAACTGGTCTGGGACGGGACCTTCGAGGTGCTGATCCGGGCGGTCCTCCCGATGAGCGAGACCGCACGCGGCCACGAACTGCTGGAAGAGCGCGAGGGGTTCGGCAAAGTCGTCGTCGTTCCCGACAGCGAGTACGAGGGAGGGGCCGATGAGTAGCGACGACGACGGCGACGCGGGCTACGTCCATCGACCCAGCGGCGAACCGCCGACCAGCGGCGACGGCGAACGCGAGTTCGACTGGCGAGGGTGGACGCTGGTCGGGACCGTGCTCTTCGCCTTCATCGTCGCTCCCGGCGCGCTCCTCCTCCTCCCGGCCGCACAGTCGTTCGTCCAGTCGCTCGGGCTGACGTTGCGTGACGCCTACCTCGTTCTCCCGCTGCTCCCGGCGTTCCTGCTCGGTAGCGTTGCCGTCTGGTCGGCGATGCGTGCTCGCTCGGGCGGTGCGTGATACGGAGGCTCCTCGCCAGCGGCGAGCGTCTCCCCGGCGTGACTCACCGCTGGCGACGACGCCGGCCCGTGCGAGCGTGACCGCGAGTTTCCCGCCTGGTCACTTTCCTGCCGTGTCGGTCCCGAAGCGCGTCACCTTCGCCGCCGGTACTCGAACTGTCACCGTCGTACCCAGCGGCGGCGGCTCGGCCTGGCGCTCGACGACGACCGTCTCGTCGGTCGGGAGGGTGACCGACACGTCGTAGCGCGACCCCCGGTCCGTGACGTGGCTCACCGCCCCGCTCAGCGTCGGGGCCGTGTCGGTGCCGTCCGACTCGGCCAGCGTCAGATCCGCCGGGCGGACGTGACACGACACCGAGGCCCCGGCCGGTCTGTCGCTCCGGGCCTCCGGCAGCGTCAGCGTCTGCTCGCCGACCGCGAGCACGAGCGGCTCCGGTTCGACGACGGTCGCCTCGACGGCGTTCGACCGTCCGAGAAACGACGCGACGAACGGCGTGGGGGGCGACCCGTACAGCGCCCGCGGCGTGTCGACTCCCGCGATCGCGCCCTCGTTCATGACGACGAGTCGATCCGCGAGCGCCATCGCGTCCGCCTGGTCGTGGGTGACAAACAGCGTCGTGACGCCGGTCTCTCGCTGGATGTGACCGATCGCCCGCCGCAGCTCCTCGCGGAGGCTGCGGTCCAGTGCCGACAGCGGCTCGTCGAGCAACAGCACGTCCGGCTCCGGTGCCAGCGCCCGTGCCAGCTCCACGCGGCGCTTCTGGCCGCCGCTCAGTTCGGCGGGGTAGGCGTCGCGCCGCGAGGCAAGCGAGATCAGTTCGAGGTGAGTCTCGACGAGTTCGTCGATTCGCGAGCGTTCGATCTCGCGTGCTTCGAGCCCGTAGGCCACGTTCTCGCCGACGGTCATGTGCGGGTACAGCGTCGGCTCCTGGAAGACGACACTCACCCGTCGGCGTTCGGGCGGCTGCCGGGTCACGTCCTCGCCGCGCAGCCAGATTCGGCCCGCGGCCGGGCGGAGGTGGCCGGCGATCGCCTGGACGATCGTCGTCTTGCCACAGCCACTCGGCCCGAGCAGCCCGACGATCTCACCGTCTGCCAGCGAGAACGACACGTCCTCGACGGCCGTCTTCGACCCGTAGCGATGCGTGAGGCCGCTGACTTCGAGAGTCATCCGTCGACCACCGTCGGAACGTATCCGAGCCGCTGGACCGTGGTGACGACGACGACCGTGATGGCGAGCAACGCCAGCGCGAGCGGCACGATCGCGTCGATCCCCCCGGCGATGAACTCGACCCAGATCCGCGTCGGGATCGTCCGGGGGTTGTACGCGACCATCATCGTGGCACCGAACTCTCCGACCGCCCGCGCGAACGTGAGGACGACGCCCGCGACGATCGCGCCCCGTGCCAGCGGGAGCGAGACGTTCCAGAACGTCGCCAGCGGTCCGTACCCCAGCGAGCGCGACGCCTGTTCCAGTCGCTCGTCGACGGCACCGAAGCCGGCCCGCGCCGTGACGACGACGAAGGGGCCGGCGACGAACGTCTGGGCGAGGATCACGCCTGCGAGGCTGTCGGTCAGCGGGAGGCCCGCTGCCAGCGCCGCGCGGCCAAGCGGCGTGAAGCGCCCCACTGCCGTCAGGAGCATCGCGCCGCCGACCACCGGCGGCACGACCAGTGGCAGGACGACGACCCCCTCTATCAGGCGCTTCCCGCGGACGGACGTTCGGGCGAGCGCGTACGCCAGCGGGACGCCGAACAGCGTCGAAAACAGGGTCGCGACCGGGGCCGTCAGCAGCGAGTTCCGGATCGCGCTCCGCGCTGGCGGGGCCGACAGCCCGGCGACGACGTTCGACGTGCCAGTCTGTGAGAGGAAGGCCGCGAACGGCACGACGAAGTGGACGAGCAGGACACCGCCCAGTAGCGCCGGTACGAACCGTGTCGGCGTCCGAAGTCGTCGCGGGTCGAAGGCCCTCACACGTTCACCTCCGGGGGGACCGAGCCGTGCTCCCCCGGCAGTTGCTCGCCCACACGCAAGCCGGCGGCCGTCAGCACGGACGGATTCTCACAGAGGTACTGGACGAGTGCCCGCCCGCCGGCCGGATCGTCGGCGTCGTCACAGACGGTCGCACTGTAGAGGATCGGCCGACCCGTCGCGGTGTAGCCGTCGTCGGTCGTGTACGAGGCCGTCGCGTAGTGGTCGGCCAGCGCCGCGTTCGAAAAGTTGTAGCGGTCCGGAAACTCGACGAAGGGCAGCCCGCGGTCGGCGGCCATGTTCTGGTAGACGACTGCGCCCGCACGAGACCCCGTTTCGACGCCCGCGAGCAGCTGTGGCTCGTCGGGCTCGGTGTACAGCCGCGGGACCACCCGCTCGCGAAAGCCGTCGAGGTCGTGTGCCCGCTGTGCGAGTTCGAACGCCTGGAGCGCGCGATAGCCCAGCGGATCCAGCTCCGGATCGCCGATCGCGATGGCACCGTCGTCGGCGCCACCGACGACCTCGTACCACGGGGTGCCGGCCGCAAGCTGTTCGCCCGGCTCCGTCGCCTCGTCGTAGCACAGCCCCAGGCTGTTCGCCGCGAAGGTCACGTCCCAGTCCGTGGCCACCCCGTACAGTCGGTCCCGGAGGAGCGTCGCGTCGGCGCTGACGACGGCGTCGGGGCGCTCGACGCCCTCCTGAACCATCCGCATCACGGCGTTGGACCCGTGGTACTCGCCGTGGATCGCCCGCCCCGTCTGCTCTCTGAACGCCGGGCCGACGTGTCGCTCGACGGTGCGGGCGAGGCTGCCGGCACACAGCAGGCTGACTGGGCCGCTTTCCGTTCCCGTGACGCCGGTACACCCCGCGAGCGCCCCGACGCCGACGGTCCCGATCGCGGTCAGGAACCCCCGACGGGTGACTGCAGCCCTGGTGTGTCCCATCGTTATATCACTCCCAACATAACGGGGTTGTGCTGAGTACAACATAACGGTTTTGCTCGCTCCGTCCGTCGGCGTGCGTATGGACACGGACGTGGCCGTCTCGCTGACTGCCGATGGGGTGACCGTCGACGCGTCGGACGCGGCGCTGTTGCGGGCCGTCGACAGCGAGGGATCGCTGAACGCGGCCGCCACTGCGCTCGGCCGTTCGTACTCTCGGGCCCACAAGCGCCTGACAGTCCTGGAAGAGACGCTGGGCTCGCTCGTCGAGCGCGAACGCGGGGGAGAGGGCGGCGGTGGGAGCGTCCTCACCGACCGGGGCCGCGAACTGCTGACGCAGTTCGCCCGCGTCCACACCGTGGTTTCGGGAACGGCCGCCGCGGACGTGATCGCGCTCTCTGGCACCGTTCGCGAGCGATCGGGACGGCTGGTGACCGCCGAGAGTCCGGCGGGCGAGTTGCACGCGATCGTCGTCGGCGGGGACCGGGACCCGTCGGTCGACACCGGCGACGACGTGACGGTGACGCTGACCGCCGACGCCGTGACACTCCAGGAGCCAGACGCCACTCTCTCGGCCACCCGGACGAGTGCCCGCAACCGACTGCGCGGAACGGTGACGGCCGTCGACGAGCGCGACGGCGTCGCGACGATCACCGTCGACGTCGGAGCGGCGACGCCCATCCCGGTACTGGTCACGGCGGCGAGTCGAGCACGCCTCGATCTGGAACCGGGCGATCCCGTCGTGGCGACGTTCAAAGCGACGGCCGCCAGAGTGACGCGGCTCTCCGAGGAGTGAGCCTGCCGGCCGTCACCGTTCTCGCCGTCGGCGTCTCGCGAACCACGCGACCGACCTGAATCTTTTTCATGTCACAAGTTCACACAGTACACATGGTCAGTGCATTCATCATGATCAAGAGTTCGGCCGGCAAGTCCGAGGGGCTGCTCTCGGAGATTCGCGGTCACGACGGCGTCGGCGAGGCCCACATCGTCGCCGGCAACTACGACATCATCGCCGAAGCGGCCGGCGAGGAAGTGTACGACGTGATGCACACCGTCGCGACGCGGATCCGGGACCTCGACGGCGTCGTCGACACGCGGACCTACATCTGCATGGAGTGATACGGACAGTTGTAGGTCTTTACCAGATCGACCGCACGCCGTCGTGCGATCGACTGGGTAAACGCCTACAACCGTCCGTATGACGCCGCGTCTCGCGGCGTCCCGATACTGCAAAGCGTCTCGACTCCCTAGCCCGACCATGGTCGCCGTCATCGATCTCGTCGGACTGCTGGTGATCGTGCTGGTCAACAGCGCCGTCACGGCGTTGATGACCCGGTTCTTCCGCGTGCGACTCGACACGCGCTGGGGGAGTGTCATCTACTCGCTACTGTTGTGTCCGGTCGCGCTGTTCGTCCTCCTGCTGGTGCTGTCGGGCGTGTTCAAGCTCGGCGGGAATCTCGGCAGCCGCGCGCTCGTGGTGTTGGCGACGATCTTCTTCCCGCTGGGGCTGGGACTCACCTTCGATTACGTCTGGATGCCGGCCCCCGACGAGGTAGAGCTCCCGGAGACGATGCGACAGTAGTGTTCTGGGCGGTCGCGGCGTTCGCTCGTTCGTCGGGACCGATCACGCCGCCCGGTCGAGGAGATGCCGCCGGATCAGTTCGCGGCCTCGGCGGCGATGCCGAGGTACTCGCCAAGCGTCGTCAGCTCGCTCTCCTCGACGCCGAACCGCTCGACGTCGTTGTCGTCGGTCGTGTTGTCGAAGTTCAGTGATCGGTACTGATCGCCGCCCATGGGGAAGCCGGGGACGAAGCCGAGCGTCTTCAGCCCGATCCCGGCAAGCGCCATCGGGAGCCCGACGATGGTGACCGAGCCGTCCGCGGCTTCGTAGACCTGTTCGGTCACTTCTCGCAGCGTCAGGACCTCGGGGCCACCGAGTTCGTAGACCTCGCCGACGTATTCGGCCTCCGTGAGCGCGTCGGCCAGCATCGGCACGAGGTCGCCGACCCAGATTGGCTGGAACCGCGTCTGCTTGCCGCCGCCGGGCAGCGGGTAGATCGGGACGCCGGGCGCGAACATCCCCTTGAGCCGCTTGGTGAACTGGACGAACTCGCCGCCGTCACCGAACACGACGGAGGGACGGACGATCACCCAGTCGAGCGACGAGTCGCGGACGATCTCTTCGGCCCGGCCCTTCGAACGGATGTAGTGTGTCGCACCGTCGGCGTCGGCCCCGAGTGCGCTCATCTGGACGAACCGCTCGACGCCGTGTTCCTCGGCTGCGCGCACGCAGTGTTCCGTCCCACCGCGGTGGACGCGGTCGTGCATCTCGTTGCCCCCGGACGGCTTGAACAGCGGCGACAGCGCCACGAGGTTGATCGCGGCGTCCTGTCCCTCGAACGCGCCCTCGATGCTGTCGTAGTCGGTCACGTCGCCCGCGACGGTCGTCGCCTGTGTGGGTAGGTCGGCGGCGTCGGGTGAGCGTGCCAGCACCGTCACGTCGTGGCCGCGATCCACCAGCGCCGTACAGAGATTCGTCCCGATGAAGCCACTCCCGCCGACGAGCAGTACGTTCATACCAGGTATATGACCGGGGACTGATGTAAAGCTAGTGCGCACCCAGTTAGGACGCGCCGGCAGTGTCCTGACAGCCTGTCGAGTGGTCTCGGTGGCTCTGCCGAGGGCTCCGACCAGTCGGGGCGTTTACGTACGGGCGCGGCGACGGCCCGGGTATGCTGCTCACGCTCGAAGGACTGGACGGCAGCGGGAAGACGACCGCGTGGGAGACGCTCCAGCGCCACGCCGCCGTGCCCGACGACGCCGTCTTCACGCGCGAGCCGACGGAGTCGTGGTACGGCGAGGCCGTCCAGCGATCGATCGACGACGACGAGGCGGATTCGCTGGCGGAGCTGTTCCTCTATACGGCCGACCACGCCGACCACCTCGCGAACACGATCGAGCCGGCACTCGACGCCGGACGGCTCGTCGTCTCTGATCGGTACTCGGATTCGCGCTACGCCTACCAGGGGGCGACTCTGAGCGACCGCCTCGACGACGCGCTCGGGTACGTCCGGGACGTACACGCGCCCTGGACCCGACCGCCGGACGCGACGATCTACCTCGACGTGGACGCCGAGACCGCCGCCGAGCGCAGCGGCGCGACCAACAAGTTCGAGACCGCCGACTACCTCGCGGACGTACGCGAGAACTACGAGCGCCTGATCGCGGCCGAGCCCGAGCGGTTCGTCCGCATCGACGCCACCCGGCCCGAGCGGGCCGTCCGGGCGGCCATCGAGGAGGCCGTCGACGAACTCCTGTCCGGAGCGTGACGCCTCTCCAGTGGCTCGACCAGTCGCCGTCGCGTGGTGTCGCCACGAACTGTCGATAGAACAACTATATCGTATTCGATATCCTGGCAAAAGGCTTATGCCTGCTTTCCTACTTTCCCTCTTCAAGCGGAGTCTCACCAAGCAATGAAACTCGCGATGATCGGCTTCGGGCAGGCCGGCGGTAAAATCGTCGACAAGTTCCTCGAATACGACGAACGGACCAACTCCGGTATCGTCCGTTCGGCGGTCGCGGTGAACACGGCGAAAGCGGACCTGCTCGGCCTCGAGAACATATCACAGGAGAATCGAGTCCTGATCGGACAGGCGCGCGTCAAGGGACACGGCGTCGGTGCCGACAACGAACTCGGCGCGGAGATCGCCGAGGAGGACATCGACGAGATCCAGGGCGCGATCGACAGCATCCCGGTCCACGAGATCGACGGCTTCCTCGTCGTCTCCGGACTCGGCGGTGGCACCGGCTCGGGCGGCTCGCCGGTCATCGCGAAACACCTCAAGCGCATCTACACCGAACCCGTCTACGGGCTCGGCGTGTTGCCGGGCAGCGACGAGGGGGGTATCTACACCCTCAACGCCGCCCGATCGTTCCAGACGTTCGTCCGTGAGGTGGACAACCTGCTCGTCTTCGACAACGACGCCTGGCGCAAGACCGGCGAGTCCGTCGAGGGTGGCTACGACCACATCAACGAGGAGATCGTCAGACGCTTCGGCGTCCTCTTCGGTGCGGGCGAGATCGGCGACGGCGACAACGTCGCAGAGAGCGTCGTCGACTCCTCGGAGATCATCAACACGCTTTCGGGCGGTGGCGTCTCGACGGTCGGGTACGCCTCCGAGGACGTGGAGATGTCGTCAAGCAGCGGTGGCGGCCTGCTGTCGCGGTTCTCCAGTGGCAGCGACGATAGCAACGACATGGACACCGCCAACACGACCAACCGGATCACCTCCCTGGTCCGGAAGGCGGCGCTCGGTCGGCTGACACTGCCCTGCGAGATCGACGGTGCCGAGCGTGCGCTGCTCGTGATGGCCGGCCCCTCTGCCCACCTCAACCGGAAAGGCATCGAGCGCGGGCGCAAGTGGCTCGAGGAGCAGACCGGCAGCATGGAGGTCCGTGGCGGGGACTACCCGACCAACGAGCCCCGCGTCGCCGCCGCGGTGCTTCTGTCGGGCGTCCACAACGTGCCCCGCATCAAGGAGCTCCAGCAGGTGGCAATCGAGGCACAGGACAACATCGACGACATCCGCCAGGAGAGCGAAGATAACTTAGATCAGTTGGTCGAAGACGACGATGATGAACTTGACCCGCTGTTCTAAGACTGCGGCTGCGCTGCTTTGCGTCGCGCTGCTGGTGACCGCGACGGGGACAGCCGCCGCTCTCACTCTCTCTTCGGATGGAGTGCCAAGCGAGGCACAGGTCGGTGAAGAGGTGTCGATGACCTACACGATCGACGATCCCTTCACCGACACGGCCAACGACTGGACGCTCGTCGCCGACACCGAACTCCAGAACGTCCGCTGGACCGTCACCGTCCTCAGGGCCGGCACGCCGGTCGAGGACGGGGAGACGACCTACGGCGAACGGTCGTTCGAACAGGACCTGAGCGTCGACAACAACGGCGACGAGATCCAGATCGAACTGGTCGGTGAGGCACCGGCGGTCGAAAACTACAGCTACGACCCCGAACAGACGTTCACCGTCGCCGCGCTCGACCAGCGGACCGGCAGCAACACCGACGAGCTGGTCAACGACTCCGCCCACCACTACACGAGCGAGAGCCAAGCCGCTCGCGAGGCCATCGACGACGCCCAGAGCGCCATCGACGCCGCGGGTGGTCACCAGGAAGCCGAGGACCTGCTCGACAGTGCGATCTCGTCGTACGAGAACGAGAACTTCGAGAACGCACAGGAGCTTGCGACACAGTCTCAGAACGCCGCCGACTCCGCCCGGCAGTCCCAGCAGACGACCCAGATGATCCTGATGGGTGCCGGTGTGCTCGTCGTCTTGCTCCTGCTCGGCGGGGGCGTCTACTACTGGCAGTCCCAGCAGGGCGACGACTTCTCGAAGCTGTAGATGCGCGTCGTCGTCCCGTTTTCGGCGACCGAGCCCAAGACGCG
The DNA here is from genome assembly GCF_000023965.1 of Halomicrobium mukohataei DSM 12286. Lineage (NCBI taxonomy): Archaea > Methanobacteriati > Methanobacteriota > Halobacteria > Halobacteriales > Haloarculaceae > Halomicrobium > Halomicrobium mukohataei. The sequence goes on from NC_013202.1 coordinate 1,337,160, forward strand.
ACTTGCGCCCGTTCTCGACGCCGACGAGCGTCGCGCGTTCGCCCGCGTGATGCTCGCGGACGTGCTCGACGCGCTCGATACGGTCGGCGTCGACCCCACGGTCCTCGCGACTGAAGCGATCGATCTCGACCGGCCGGTGACCGTCGACGACCGGCCGCTCGATGCGGCGATCAACGGTCTGCTCGCCGCGAGTGACGAGCCCGTCGCGGTCGTGATGGCCGACCTCGCCCTGGCGACCCCCGACGCGCTCGACCGGCTCTTCGCGGCCGAGGGAGACGTCGTCCTCGCTCCGGGCCGTGGCGGCGGGACGAACGCGTTCGTCGCACGCCACCCCGACTTCCGTGTCGACTACCACGACGCGTCGATCCGCGACCACCGCCGGATCGCCCGCGACGCCGGTGGGACGGTGACCGAGATCGACTCCTATCGCCTGAGTACCGACGTAGACGAGCCGGCCGATCTCGCGGAGGTCCTGCTCCACGGCGAGGGGCGAGCGGCCGACTGGCTGCGAGGGGCGGGCGTCCAGCTGACCGTCGCCGACGGGCGGACCACTGTCGAGCGACCCTGACCCGTCCGGAAGGACTTTTGCCCTCGCAGTTCCGAGACGGTGACGTGATTCCCGGCGCGAGCGACTACGACCTGTCGCTGTCCATCGACGAGGAGGCGATCGAGCAGTTGTTGCAGACGACGCCGGCCGACGTGTCGGCCGCGCCGTCGCTGTCGTTCGCGCGCAACGTCTTCCTGCCGCTGACGACGGCCTGTCGGTACACCTGTACCTACTGTACCTACTACGATCCGCCGGGCCAGGCCGAGCTCATGACCACCGAGGAGATCAGAGAGACCTGCCGGCGCGGGGCCGACGCCGGCTGTACGGAGGCTCTGTTTACCTTCGGCGACGACCCGGACGACCGCTACACCGCGGTCCACGACCAGCTCGCCGAGTGGGGATACGAGTCGATCCACACGTACCTCCGGCGGGCCTGCGAAATCGCTCTGGAGGAGGGACTGCTCCCACACAGCAACCCCGGCGACCAGACGCGCGAGCAGATGGCGACGGTGGCCGACCGCAACGCATCGATGGGCGTGATGCTCGAAACCACCGCAGACGTGCAGGCCCACGGCGGCCCCAGGGCCAAGAACCCCGGCCAGCGGCTCAACACGCTGCGGGTGGCCGGCGAGCTCGGCGTTCCCTTCACGACCGGGATTCTGGTCGGCATCGGCGAGGACTGGACCGACCGGGCCGAGAGCATTCTGGCCATCGCCGCGATGCACGAGCGGTACGGCCACGTCCAGGAAGTGATCGTCCAGCCCGTCGTGGACAACGAGCGGTGGGACGGCGGGTCCCCGGACCTGGCGACGCTGCGTCGCGCGACGGCGATGGCCCGGGCCGGTCTGCCAGCAGACGTGTCCGTCCAGGTCCCACCGAATCTCGCGCCGGCCCGCGAACTCGTCGACTGTGGCATCGACGATCTCGGCGGGGTGTCGCCGGTGACCGTCGATCACGTCAACCCGGCCTACGAGTGGCCGGCGCTCCAGGAGCTGCGTGCCGTGGCAGACCACGCCGACGTACCGCTCCGGGAGCGGCTGCCGGTGTACGAGCGGTTCCTCGGGGACGAGGCGTGGCTCTCCGAGCGGGTCCGCGCCGCCATCGAGCGCGACGGCGTCCACGGCGAGCGGTTCCGTGCCGTGCGGGATCGGGGCGAGAATCCGGCCGGCGTCGGCGGCCGGTAGCCGCCCACCGCGTTCTCACGAGTCCGGATCGACGAACTGCGAGAACACCCGGTGCTCGATCTTCCGGAGGTGTTCGCCGACGGTTCCGGCGGTCGCGTCGACGGCGTCGGCGATCTCCGCCTGGGTGGCCTCTCGAGGATTCTCGTAGTACCCCAGCTCGATCGCCGTTTCGAGGATCGTCTGCTGGCGGTCGGTCAGACAGGCAAAGAGGTCCTCGCCGCGAGGCGGGCGCTGGCCGGTCTCCAGCAGTTCGATCTCGAACGCCTCCCCTTCCGACGGCACCGCCTCGCTGAAGGCTCCCTCGTCGCCGACGAAGGTGATCTCCATCGCGCCGGTGGGGTGGACCTCGATGGGCATCTCCATCATCACGGTCGACTCCTGGCGGTGCTGGAGCATCCGGTAGTTGGCCTCGTTGGGGTCGAACTGACAGTAGGCGTACCAGCGCCCCTCCGTCCCGGTGACGGCGTACTGACAGACGTAGTCGCTGTCGTCGAGGATCGCCTCGTAGTGGTCGCGGTTGCCCCGCGCCTCCGCGAGCATCACGCCGCTGCCGTCGTCGAGCAACTCGACGCGGTGGATCGCCTCGCGGGTGATGTCCTCGGCGTCGGACAGCGCCTGCCCGAGCGGGTGGAAGGCGGTGCCCTCACGCGGCTCGACGCGAACGGTGACGTACCGCATATCCGCAGTTTCTCCGGGCGCTACTTAAATCGACCTCGTCGGCGAGGCGACAGGCCGAGGCGGCTCCCGGCCGTCTCTGTACACGATGACGACCACAGACGCCCCCGGCCCGCGTGGACTGCCCGTGATCGGAAACTCCCATCAGTGGGCCCGCGATCCCTGTGCCTTCCGCGAGCGCTGTGCCGCGGAGTACGGCCCCGTCGTCAACTACGAGATGCTGGGATGGGACACCTACATGCTGACCGATCCCGCCGACGTCAAGCGCGTCCTCGAAGATCCCGACACCTTCCCGAAACACGAACCGAGCAACGCCCAGCTGGAGGCGTTCGTGGGGAACGGCCTGCTGACGAGCGGCGGCGATCTCTGGGAGCGCCAGCGGGAGGCGATTCAACCGGCCTTCTACATGGATCACATCCGCAACTACGCCGAGCGGATGGTCGCTCAGGCCGCCGCGACCGCCGACCGCTGGACGGCCGGCGAGTCTGTCGACGTTCGGCGCGCGATGACGCGCTGTACGCTGGACATCCTCGTCGACTGTCTGTTCGGCCAGGAGATCGATCCGGCAGAACGCGGACTGTACGAGGCCGTCGAGGCGTTTCAGGCCCCACTGGAGCCCAGCAAGCAGCCGATCACGTTCTTCGCGCCCGACTGGGCCCCGGTCCCGTTCCTGCGTCGGGCCGACCGGGCGCTCTCTCACATCGACGACCAGATCTACGACATCGTCGAAACCCGCCGCGCGGACGAGGCGGACCGCGACGACCTGGTGGCGATGTTGATCGCTGCCGACACCGCGATGGACGACGAGCAGATCCGCGACGAGCTGGTCACCTTCCTCTTTGCCGGCCACGAGACGACTGCGCTGTCGATGACGTACGTCTGGGACCTGCTCTCGCGCAATCCCACGGCCCAGCGGCGACTCCACGAGGAACTGGACGCGCTGCTCGACGGGCGACCGACCATCGAAGACGTGTTCGACTTCGAGTACACCGGAGCCGTCATCGAGGAGGCGATGCGGCTGTATCCCCCCGCCCACGACATCCGCCGCTCGCCCGCCACGACGGTCGAGATCGGCGGCTACACGATCCCCGAGGGGAGTCTCGTCACGCTCCCGACGTGGGTGTTGCACCGCGACGAGCGCTTCTGGGACGACCCCGAGCAGTTCCGCCCCGGGCGGTTCCTCGACGGCGGCCGATCGGACCGTCCGGAGTACGCCTACTTCCCTTTCGGCGGCGGCCCGCGGCGCTGTATCGGCCAGCAGTTCGCGATGACGGAGGCCCAACTGATCCTGGCGACGATCGCCAGCGAGTGGACGCTCGAACGCGAGTACGGCGACCTCGAACTGTCGGCCGCAGTCACGCTCCAGCCGAGTCACGACGTGGCGATGACGCCGCACAGGCGAGACTGATCGAGGGGCGAGGGAACCCCTACTCGAGCATCGGAGTGCCGTCCGCCTTCGGCCCGAGTTCGGGACCGAACGGCGGGTCGTCGGGGTCGATCCGGCGACGCTGGCGGTAGTCGGTCGACCGCTCGACGGGCACGCGGCCGACGGCGGTGATCATGTCGACGTACTCCCGGAACGTGCGCATCTCGCCGTAGTCGCCGCCGGCTCGCTTGGTGATCTCTTCCGAGAGGATCGTCCCCATGAAGTCGTCGGCCCCGCAGGTCAGCATCTTCAGGCCCTTGGCGTCGCCGTACTTGACCCACGAGGTCTGGATGTGTTCGACGTTGTCGAGGAACAGTCGCGAGACGGCGATCAGGAGCTCGTCCTCGTCGTCTGTCGCGCCGCCAGAGACCAGCCCTTCCTCGTACAGCGGCGTCTCCTCGTGGACGAAAGAGAGCGGAACGAACTCCGTGATCGCGCCCGTGCGGTCCTGCAGATCGCGGATCCGTTCGAGGTGGAGCGCCCGGTGGGCCTCGTTGTCGACGTGGCCGTACATCACCGTCGCAGTCACGTCCAGCCCGACGCTCGTGGCCGCCTCCATGGCCGCCATCCACTCGCCGCTGTCGATCTTGCCGGGACAGATCACGTCCCGGACCTCGTCGACGAGGATCTCGGCGGCCGTTCCGGGGACGCTGTCGAGGCCGGCATCGGCCAGTCGTCCGTAGACCTCCTCGTAGTCCCAGTCGGTGCCCCGCCGGGCGTGGTAGGCCTCTTCGGGCGTCATCGAGTGGAGGTGGACGCCGCCGACGCTCATCGCCTCGATCTGCTCGCAGTAGGTGCCCGGATCGGTGTCGTACTCGCCGGCCGGCCGATAGTTCAGGTCGCCGCGGTCGCTGGCCGCGAGGATCTCGCGGTGTTCCTCGTCGAGCGCGAAGGCGGGGTGCAGTCCCGAGACGGAGGTCACCTCGTAGATCCCCATCTCCAGGGCGTCGGCGACGATCTCGCGGGACTGTGCGGGCGTCTTGGTGAACCCGCCGTGATCGTCCTGATAGGACGTGCGGAACTGCTCGGATCGGTCCTTGAAGTTACAGAACTGACAGCCCGTGTTACAGGCCGTCGTCACGTTGTTGTTGAGGTTCGCGACGAAGGTGACTTCCTCGCCGACGACCTCGGCGCGGCGACGATCCGCGGCTTCCAGGACGAGTTCCTTGCGTCGCGGGTCGATCCCCGAGCGGTCGGTGCCCGTCGTCAGGAGCTCGATCGCGTCCTCGACGGACAGTCGCGTCCCGTTGCGGGCCTTCGCCAGCGCGTTCTCGAAGGCCTGGTCCGTCTCGGGGCGGTGGGAGAAGTCGAACTCTCCCCGCGGGACGTTCGCCGCTGTGTCGAAGGCGTCCGGCATCGTCTACCGATAGGCACAGGCAAGCAAAAACGTGGCGGGACCGGGGGATCTGGCCAGTTGTTACTCGTCCGGTCGACGAGACGAGGGGCTACCCCAACTACACGAGAGGTCGGCTCGCGCTGTCGACGGCATCATACGGAAAGTTGTAGTTGCTTACCGGTGAGCGTCGCAACGGGGTAGACGCTCACCGGTAAATTCCTACAACCGTCCGTATCAGTTCGGGATGATGCCGACGATCACACCCGCCGTCTCCAGGACGACCCACACGACGAACGCGGCGTAGGCGACGAGCAAGGCGTATGCTTCGGCGGTCGTCATCTCCATATCCGTCCGGAGGCTGGTAAAGAGCAACAGCGTCGCCAGCGTGAGAATGCCGAACATCGGGACGGCCATCTCGAAGTCGATCGTCGCCTCGCCGACGATGAGGACGCCGACGGGAATGGCGACGAGTAGATCGAACGTGTTCGATCCGAGCACGTTGCCGAGCGAGGCGACGGCCTTGTCGTCTCTCGCAGAGCGGACGCTGACGAGCGAGTCCGGCAGGCTCGTCGCTCCCGCGATGATCGTCACGCCCATGATGAAATCCGGAACCCCCAGTGCTGCGCCGATGACGCCGACGGAGTGGACGAGGTAGTGGACGGCGACGAGGATCACCAGCAGGCCGGCCAGCAGGAATCCCCACTGGCGACCCGCGTCGATCCCCGCTGCCTCGCTCGGGTCGGCCTCGTGGTCGTTCGTGTCTTGCACCTGGATGAAGACGTAGAGCCCGTACATTCCGATGGGAATCAGCGCCAGCGGTCGGGTGACGTTGCCAAGCAGCGTCTCGCCGTCGACCGGATAGTAGATCACGGCCATCGCGAAGGTGATCACGAGCACCGACACCGCGAGCATGTAAAACTGGGCCTCTTTGTACACCAGCGCCCGGTTGGACTCCATCTCGCCGTCTTTGGCGATGGCAGACACCGCGGGGATCACGAGGATGTTGAAGATCGCCGAACCGACGATCGCACCGACACCGAGCGACAGCGACCCCTGCAACGCCGCGGCGACGACGCTCGCCAGTTCCGGGAAGCTGGAGCCGATCGCGGCGATGACTGCACCCTGCACGACGAGGGGCAGGCCGTAGTAGGTCGCGAGTTCGTCGCTGGCCGCTTCGAGCCAGCCGCTGCCCTTCCAGATCGCGACCGTCGCCGCCAGAATGATACCGATGTCGATCAGCAAAACCCCAGTCATCGAGTGACGGTCCTGCCGGGCCGGAGTTAGGTGTTTGGTTGCCCGCCCGAGCCCCGACGGTACGAAGTGCAAACGCCTTTGTCCGGGCACGCCGACGCTGGCAGTAATGACGAGCGTCAAGGAGTTCCGTGTCGACGAACCGGCCACCGCCGATCAGCTGGGCCGTGGCTCGTTCGTGTTCACCGACGACTACTCCGTGTTCGACTGGGGCAAGATGCCCGACGAGATTCCCGACAAGGGGGCGTCGCTGTGTACGATGGGTGCGTTCAACTTCGAACTCCTAGAGGAGAACCACGTGCCAACCCACTACGAGGGCGTCGTCGTCGACGGCGAGGTCGTCGAACTCGGCGACGCGCTCGCGGCCGGTGTCGCTCCCGACGAGATGTCGATCTCGCTGACCCAGGTCCCCGACCTGCCCTTCGACGGAGGCAGCTACGACTACGACGCGTACCACGCCGAGGCCGGCCAGAACTACCTCGTTCCACTGGAGATCGTCTTCCGCAATCGCGTGCCGGTCGGCTCCTCGCTCCGGAGCCGGACCGATCCCAGCGATCACGGGCTCGACCTCGACAGTTGGCCCGACGAGGTGGTCGAACTCGACGAGCCGATCGTCGAGTACTCGACGAAATACGAGGAGCAGGACCGCTATCTCGATCCCGCCGACGCCGACGAGATCGCCGGCCGCGCCGACATCGACCGTCTCGACGAACTCGCCCGCGCGGTCAACCACGTCGTCACCGAACAGGCCGCAGACGCCGGGCTCGTCCACGAGGACGGCAAGATCGAGTGTCTCTACTACGAGGGCGAGATCCGGGTCGCAGACGTGGTCGGCACCTTCGACGAGAACCGCTTTTCCTACGACGACCAGCAGGTCTCCAAGGAGGTCGTCCGCCAGTACCACAAGCGAACCCAGTCCGAGTGGGTCGCGGCCGTCGGCGACGCCAAAGACCGCGCGGACGAGGAGGGCGTCGCCGACTGGAAGTCGCTGTGTGATCGCCAGCCCGAACCGCTCGACGAGGACGTCCTCGGCGTCGCTCGGGACCTCTACTGTGCCGGGACCAACGCCTACGTAGCGGCCGACGTGTTCGACGCCCCGTCGCTTGACGCTGCGGTCGCCGCCGCTCGCGACCTGTAACGCGCGCCGTCGTTTCACACTATCGGGGCCGTGTGTCCGGTCGACCGCAGGCAGTCGTTGGGTCGATCTACCGGTCGACGATAATCCGTATCATACTGCCGGCTGTAACTTCGTGAAGATCTTCGCCACCCCGGGGTGGCGAAATCGTTCGCAGATTTACAGCCGGTAGTATCAGTCGTCGGCCTCGATCTCGTCGTCTTCGCCGGCAACGAACTCGCCAAGTCCGTCGATGGGCCGATCCGGATTCTGTTCGTCGAGCTCTCGTGGTGCGCCCAGTTGGGCGTCGACCTCGTCGGCGTTCCGGAGTTTCGTCCGGCCGCGGTGGACCGTCACCTCGTCTTCGAGGTGGAGTCTGATGGCCTCCAGCAGCGCCTCGGCTTCGAGTGGCTGACCGATCTGCTGGAGTTGCTCTTCGGTCGCGTCGTCGGGGACGTTGAACGCCCGCTGGGTGATGATCGGTCCCTGGTCGAGATCCGTCGTCACGTAGTGGGCCGTGACGCCGGCAATCCGGACGCCCTCCTCGATCGCTTGCATGTACGCCGACGCGCCGGGGAACGCAGGCAGCAGCGACGGGTGGACGTTGATGATCCGACTCTCGTAGCGGAAGACCACGTCGGGGCTGAGAATGCGCATGTACCGTGCGAGAACGATCAGATCGGCGTTGTACTCCGAGAGGAGGTCCAGGAGCTCTCCCTCGTCGGGAGTCCCCTTCTCGTCGCCGATGTCGTGGAAGGGAACGTCGTACTTCTCGGCGAGGGGCCGGAGGTCCGGATGGTTCCCGATCACGACATCGATGTCGGCTCCGAGGTTGCCGCTGGCCCACGCCTCGAACAGCGCTTCGAGACAGTGGCTCTCCTTGGTGACCAGGACGGCGATCGACTGCGTCTCTCGGTCGGCCGGGAATCGGACCTGCACGTCGACGCCGAGTTCGTCTCCCAGATCGTGGAGGTCGTTTCGCAGCGTCGCCTCCGTACAGACCATCTCGCCGGTGTCGACGTGCATCGTCATGCGGAACACGCCTTCTCGGACCGCCTGGTCCAGGTCTTCGATGTTGATGCTGCGCTCGAACAGGAGACTGGTGACCTCGGCGATCAGGCCCGTGTCGTCGTCGCCGACGACCGTGATCTCCGTCAGATCGTGCGTCACGCCCACCACCTCGTGACGATCGTGCTCATCATTGCCCGTTCGTCGGGCGTGCCACTCCAAAAGCCTTCGTGTTGGCCGCCAACCCTGGCCAACGCCACCCAATCTTTCCACCAGATGGGACAAACATTCTTTACCCGGATAGACGAAATTATAAATGCGGAGACGAAACCATGCCCCACCTAGATGCGACGACTCCCCTCTCTCGTGGTACTCTTGGTACTCCTCGCGGCGCTCACGATTCCCGTATCAGCGGCCGGCAACGCTTCGCCGACCGCCGCTGCGGGACTCGATCAAACGGTCACGAGCGGGACGACGGTGTACCTCGACGGCGCCAACTCCCGCGATCCCGACGGGCGTATCCAGTCCGTCGAGTGGTCGATCCGGGACCCGAACGGCGCGACCGTCTCCCCGTCGTGTCGGAACTGCCTCCAGCCGACCTTCACGCCCACCGTAACCGGGCGCTGGTCGGTCACTCTGACGGTGACCGACGACGACGGCGCAACGGCCACCGACACGCTGTACGTCACCGTCGAGGAGGCACGTGGCCCGACGCTCACGCTCGATGCACCCAATAGAGTCGTTCCAGACGAATCGACGCCCTTCGTCGTCGAAGCGACCAGCGACGGTGCCCCCCTTCGCTCCGTGTCGCTCTATCACGACGACACTCGCGTCAACAGCACGACGGTCGACGGCACCACGACGCTGACGACGCTCACCCACACGTTCTCCGAAACCGGGTCGACAGAACTGCTCGCCGCCGTGACGGACGAGGCGGGCTACGTCAACACGACGACGATCACCGTCGATCCCACGACTGCCAGTGCCGCCAGGGTGGGCGACCGCTGTGACGAGGGCGAACGCCGGGTATACATGGGTGGAAGCATCGGAAGCATGTGCTCTTCGACGGCGCTGATCTACGAGACTCCCACTGACGTGACGATGGTCGTTCCGACGGGCGGCGCATCTCAGGACGGTATTCAACTCTACAACAGTGAACAGGGCGAGATCGTGACAGTAGCGACGGGCGAGCAGGTCCAAGAACTACGACGTGAAAACGAAGATGGAGTGATCACGCTGGAAGATACGCGTGCGACTTATGAAGAAAATAAGCGTGAGGGGCGCTACGATGATCCGACGAGTACTGTTCAAACTGATTCTGATGATACATCTACAGAACCGGAAGAGAGCTCCTCTGAAAGCCCAGATAGTGTCTCATCTAGGTCGCCGTATCGTACGGGAAATGGCTATCACGGATCTGGTACTCAAGAAGAGGAGTCGGACGAAAGTACTGGCTCGGACACGGAATCTCAGTCGAGTTCCGGTGGATGTCGCTCCGTGAATGGGCATGCTCCTACGTCAGCCAGACACAATCTGTTGAGTTGCTGATGTAAGAACACCGGATCTGCAGGAAAATATTTTTATTATATGCCAATGGAACAAAGACTGAGATGGACATGGTTTCGAATCCGGCTGTTCGGCTTCTTGCTCTCGCCGTTTTTCCAATCACAGTCCCTATTGCTGTATGGACGAACGCTGGAGGGTACGCCGACAAGTTCGCCTCGATGCCTGGTATACAAAAAGGGGGAGGTGCCATCAGCGGACTGATCGCTCTTTTTTACATCGCGTTCTTGCTTTCGCTTGTCGGGGGAGTTGGTGCTCTCACGTCTACGGTCGATATCGACAACACCCTCAATGCGTCTGGGGGGAGTGACGAGCAACAGGCTGAGACATCCACGCCACAGCCCGAACCCATAACTCCAAACCAGTCGGAAGCACCGACTCGGACTTCCACTCCAACAGCAACGAGAACTCCGACACAGACTCCGGAAGACACTCCTGTGAAGACCGAAACGACATCGACCGATGATCAGGAAGACTCTACGAACGAAACTGAACTTCGTCGCTTCCGATACGACCAATTCATGGATGCCTACGAAAACATTACGCATATTGATGGATTCACTGGCACCCGCTACACGGTCAACGCTAGCAACGAGTCAGCCACGTTCTACTGGGTAACAAACCCAAAAAATATGACTAGATGGATGTCAGAAAATAAAAATGCCATGGTTCACTATGCTGGACTTAGTGAATCCCTTCGTGAGTCAGACAGACATCCAGTCAGTCAAATCCCAAAACACCTGAAGTTCGTCGTACTCACACCGGAGGGTGAAGTCTACCAGACCAGTTATGTCGAGTACATGTCGGCGTGGAGATTTACCAAAGATGTTATGGGTGGCTTTAGCTACCACGCTATCTTCTACGAGCACGCAAAACCTGGCCCAGCACACCCGAATTACGAAGCGAACCAGACGGCGACTGCGACCGGAGGCTAGTGACTCGCCTCGGTATCAGTAATCGATTCGTGGCGATAAAGCCTAACACGGAGGGATGACGAGAAGAGTACGTGAGCGGTCGAACCACGTCGGCAGCCGGTCCCAGCAACCACCGAACAGTGCGGTGTGAGCCACTCGACAGCCCAGAGTGCGGTGCGGTCGAGTCGAGTCGCCGACGGGGAACGGACCAGGAGCGACGCGCGAGTCGCTGGAGATCGACATGAGTCAGGTGAAGGCGCGATACGGGTTCGAGGGAGTGCCACTGGAGCCGGTTCCAGCCGGGACGAACCTGCTGGTGACAGGGCCGTCGCTCGGTGGCCTGCGGCAGCTTTCGCTGAGTCTCCTGTCTGGGCCGGCCGACGAGGGAGTCTTGCTCGTGACTGCGGACGTGAGCGCCAGTGAGGTCGTCGCCGACTTCGAGGCGGTCGGTGGTGACGCGGACCCTGGGAAGATGTGTCTCGTCGACTGTACACACGAGAGCGACGGGACAGAGAGCGACCGCGTTCACGGTGTCGCGACGCCGGCCGACCTGACGGGGATCGGTATGTCGCTCTCCGCGCTGTACGAGCAACTGTACGACGACGGACTGCAGAGAGTCCGGGTGGGTGTGTACACGCTGGGTCCGTTGCTCGTGTACGCCGACGACGTACGTCCAGTGTATCGGTTTTTGCACACCGTCGCCGGGCGTGTCAGAGCGGCGGACGGACTGGGTGTCTGTGCCGTCGATCCCGCAGCACACGACGAACGGACGATTCGGAGCGTCGCGCAGGCGTTCGACGGGAGAGTCGAGCTCCGCGAGGGCGACGCCGGGCACCAGCTTCGTGTTCGGGGCCTGTCCGGCCAGCCCGGCGGCTGGCTGGACGTGACCCTGTAGGGATCTGTCGAAGTCTGGCTGCGCCGGCACGGGCGAGAACACAAGCGTTTTGCCCGGTCCCCACCGTCGGTTCACCAATGACTGACTACACCGCGACCGTGACGGTCAGGCTCAAGCGGGGCGTCCTCGACCCCGAAGCCGAGACGACCAAGCGAGCGCTCGAACGGCTGGGGTTCGAACTCGACGCGCTCCGATCGACGGACCGCTACGAGCTCGATCTGGTCGCCGAGAGCGAGGACGAGGCTGCCGAACGGGCCGGTGAGATGGCAGAGCGGCTGCTGGCGAACCCGACCATCCACGACTACGAGGTGGCGGTCGAGCGGGCCGAGGCATGACCGTCGCCGTCGTCCGCTTTGGCGGTTCGAACTGCGACCGCGACTCCGTGCAGGCGCTGTCTCATCTGGGGATCGACGCCGAACTCGTGTGGCACGAGGACGGACTCCCGGAGGATGTCGAGGGCGTCATGCTCCCCGGTGGGTTCTCATACGGCGATTACCTGCGAGCGGGTGCGATGGCGGCACGGTCGCCGATCATGCAAGAGGTCCGCGAGGTCGCGGCCGAGGGGGTCCCGGTACTGGGCGTCTGCAACGGTGCGCAGATCGGCTGTGAGTCGTCGCTCACGCCCGGTGCGTTCACGACGAATCGGAGCGCACGCTTCCAGTGTGAGCACGTCCACCTCCGCGTCGAGAACGCCGACACGCCGTGGACGGCCGCCTACGACGAAGGTCAGGTCGTCGAGTTCCCGATCGCTCACGGCGAAGGCCGTTTCGAGATCGACGACGACCGACTCGAAGCACTCGAAGCCAACGACCGAATTCTGTTCAAATACTGCGACGAGAGCGGCGCGGTCCACGACGGTGCGAACCCGAACGGGTCGAAGCACAACGTCGCCGGCATCACGGGCGAGGACGACACGGTCGCCGTCATGATGCCCCACCCCGAGCGCGTCTCGCTGCCCGACATCGGTGCCGTCGAGGGCCAAGGCGTCCTTCGCGGATTCGCGGAGGCGTAGGCCGGCGAACCGCCGTGGGGACGGTTGCTATCGAGCAGGCGACCGCGCTCAGAACGTCCCTTCTGCGGGTGCGCTGGGGTCTCCGGAACTCACGTCGGTGCCGCGATCGAGGGGCGGTTCGCCGTACTCCTCTTCGTACGCGTCGGCAAAGCCGCTGCCCCAGACGTAGAAGATCGCCGACTGGAAGACGAACTGCACCCACGGGACCGCCAGCAAGCCGATGATCGTGAAGCCGAGGGCACTCCCGACGGCCGAGGCGATGATGTTGACGGCAAAGGCGAGCAACACGGCAACCAGCATCGTCCGGTTGGTCACGAGCGTCCTGAGGACGTCGAGATCGAAGGCCGCTGAGACGCTGTCCTTACGGACGAAGTTCGCCGTCGCGACCGGCACGGCGACGGCAACTGCAATCAGGCCCAGGAAGTAGCACAGCACGGCGATCAACACTGCGAGGAAGAACAGTCCCTCGTTTCCGGAGGCCACACCCAGGACGGCGACGATCGCAGCGGGAATCATCGCGACGAGCAGCGCACCGATCGTGTACGGGAGCACGACGAGGAGGTATCGGAGGCCGTCGACCGTCGCCTCGACCAGATCGAGTTCGTCCCACTCGGGAGGCGTCGCCGTGTCGCCGCCGAGTACTCGGCGCATGACTTCGAGCATGTACCCCTGGAAGGTAAACAGCGGTACGACGAAGATACCGAGAATCACGACCAGCCCACCGATCCCGACACGCTTGAGCCAATCGTCTCCCTGCAACTGATACTTGATCGAATCTTCCAACATAGATGATTGGGGGTCCTATGGAGGCGGTATATAAGTTGTGCATGTACGCACGGTAGTGTTCAGATAAGCCGCTGCATCTTCTGAGTTGTAGACACCGAAAGCCCTCGGCACGCTCCGGGGTTCTGTGGCGGATATCCTCACTGCGTTCGGATAGTGCCGCCGCAGAACCGCCCACCGCGCCTCGCCCTTTCATCCCCCAGGATTCGGCTGTTTACCGGTCTAAACCCTGGCGGATGAAAGGGCGAGTGCAGTTGCGGGAACCCCGACGACGCAAGCACGCGAAGCGCGCGCAGCGAGTCGCGGGACCGCAACTGCACGAGGGCTTTCGGTGCTTCAGACTGCCTGCACCGATCTCTTATCTGAACACCGCCGTACGCACCCGAACGCTCGCTCCTCACGAGCCGATCGCCACACTCTCGGCTGGACGCGTATCGTCTCGGAGGATGGGAACGAGGGGCCATGGAGCGTGTGACAAGATCCTGACCCCTAACCGTCGATACGAGATCCAGGAATAAAAAGACGGGGTTACCGGAGTGAAAGTGAAAACGGGTGTAAGGAGATATCTACTGGGACTCTCTACAGCCCAGCGAGCCAGCGACTCTCACAGTTTCTGGCAGGGACCGGGTACGGCTATCGGGCCAGGGGGAGCGAGTAACTCGCTTCGCGCTCGACGACGGCGTCCCAGGTCGCCTCGCAGTCACAGGTGACTTGCTCGAAGACGCTCGGGTCCTGGCGGAGGTCGAAGTCTTTGATGGCGCGCTGGGCGCGGTCGTCGCACTCTCCGCAGTTGTGCGGGCCGCGGTCGCTCCCGTGGCCGACGGGGTCCGAGACGACGATCACGTCCTCGTCGGCGGTCGACTCCAGCACCTCGCACACCGACCAGAGCCACGGCGGCCGGTATCCTTGGTCGTGAAACAGCTCTTCGACCATCGTGTAGCGCTGGACGTTACAGGGGTTCATCGAGACGGTGTGACACCCCTCGACGTCGGCGCACTTGCGCACGGAGCGCTGCATGTCTTCGATCGCCTCCGACTCCGTGAGGAAGGGCGGTTTCATCAGGAGATACGCCTTGACGCCGCCACCGGCGGCCTGTGCCTGTGCGGCCGCGTCCTCGAAATCCGAAAAGTCGAAGTACTTGTTCACGCAGTCCCGGCGGACGCGGTCTGTCGCCGTTTCGAGGCCGACCGCGATGTCGGTCTCCAGTCCTGCGTCGACGAACTCGGCGACCTTCTCGCGGTCGACGAAGTCGGGCAGGGACTCGACGACGATTCGGTCGCGGTCGGCGAACGTCTCGGCGATCGCTCGGCGCGTCTCGGCTCCGACCTCCCGCTCGTCGAGAAATGAGCCGGAGGTGTAGATCTTGATCAGCCCGGCCTTCTCGTCGGCCTCTTCGTCCTCGTGATCGAGACAGTACTGGATCTGGGCCATCAGGTCCTCGTGGGCGACGCTGCCGCCGTCGACGCTCTCGGCGACGTAGCCACACATCGTACAGCCGCCGGCGCGGGCCCACCGGCAGCCGCCGGTGTTGAGGATGATCGTCAGGCTCTGGTAGACGCCGTCGGGCGTGTTGTCCTCGTCGAGCCAGACGCGGGTCGGTTCGCGGGGGTCGTAGGACGCGTCGTTGCGCGAGCGGACCTCGCGCATCACCTTGTTGTGGGCGTCCATGCCCTTCCCCTGTTCGTAGACTTCGGGCGTGGGCGTGCTCATTGTCGGGCAAAACGGGGCTGTGCGTAAAGCGGCTTCGCTACGGGTCGCCGTCTGACGGGAATCCAGTCGCCTCGGCCGTGATCCGTTCGAAGCGCAGTCGGGCCGCGACGACGCCCCAGCTCGCGGCGATCACGGACGCACCGACGGCGTTTGCGAGCAGGTCGAGACGACTGAACTGCCGGTACGCCAGTGGCAACTGGACGAGTTCGACCACGAAGCCAAAGGCCACCGCGAGGACGAACACTGCAACACCGGCCCTCCGTGGCTCCCACTCTGCCAGCGCGTAGGCAAGCACCGTCGCGAGGCCGCCGTATGCCAGGACATGGAGGTACTTGTCGATCCCGAACACGCCGAGGGGACCCGTTATCCGGCTGGCTGAGCCTGGACGAAGCACCGAGACGATCAGGATCACGGCTGCGACGCACCCGACGATCAGCCAGCGCACCCAGTTGGGGACGAGTGGGAGGCGACGTGACACACCGACGACTGGCCGGCGACGCGCAAAAGGTCTTGCTGTGCTCTCACCACGTCAGTCCTTCGTAGGTGATGCCGTCGCGGCGCTCGACGACGTGGCGGCCGTCGACGACGACCGGTGTCGCCATCTCGTCGAACTCGTCGTCGAGCGCGGCGAACTCGTCCCAGTCCGTGACGACCACGGCACCGTGAGCGCCCGTCAGAGCGTCCGCCGCGGAATCGGCGGCGACGAAATCGACATCGGGCGCGTACTCGCGGAAGCTCTCGACGGCGACGGGATCGTAGGCGACCACGTCGGCACCTCGCTCGTGGAGTCCCTCGATGACCGGGATCGCACGCGTCCCGCGAACGTCGTCCGTGCCGGGTTTGAAGGACAGTCCCAGCACGGCTACCTGTTTGCCCGCCACGTCGACGTGGTCGTCGAGCAGGGAGAGCAAGCGTTCTGGCTGGCGGTCGTTGACGTTGACGCCGGCCTTCAGCAACTCGGGGTCGTAGTCGGCGTCCTCGGCGGCGGCGATGAGCGCGGCCACGTCTTTCGGAAAGCAGCTTCCTCCCCATCCCAGTCCCGACCGGAGGAATCGCTCGCCGATGCGGTCGTCGAGTCCGATCGCGTCGGCGACCTCGTAGGCGTCGACGCCGTACTCCTTGCAGATGTTCCCGAGTTCGTTGATGAGGCTCACCTTCGTCGCGAGGAAGGAGTTGTTGGCGTACTTGATCATCTCGGCCTCACGGAGGCCGGTGCGGACGACCGGGGCTCCGGTCTCCTCGACCAGTGGCTCGTAGAGCCGATCGAGCGTCTCGTAGGCCCGCTCGTCGGTCGCGCCGAAGACGATCTTGTCCGGGTCCATGAAGTCCGCGACGGCGGTCCCCATCCGGAGGAACTCGGGGTTCATCGCGATCCGGAAGTCTTCGCCGACCGCGAGGTCGCCGGCTTCCTCGATGGCCGGTGTGACGACCGCTTCGGTGCTGCCCGGGATCACCGTGCTCTTGACGATCACGAGGTGGTCGCCGTCGGACGGCAGCACCTCGCCCAGCGAGCGCGCGCCCGCCTCCATGATCGAGAGGTCGTTGCTCCCGTCGTCGTTGGCGGGCGTCGGCAGCGCCAGGAACGTCGCGTCGGTCTCGCGGACGGCCGCGTAGTCGGTCGTCGCCCGCAGGCGGTCGCCCGCGTGGCGCTCGATGCGCTCTGCAAGACCGGGTTCGTGGATCGGCGCGTCGCCGTCGTTGATCGCGGCGACGGTCGATTCGTCGATGTCGACGTTGACCACGTCGTGTCCGAGGTCGGCCAGGCAGGCCGCGAGCGTCGTCCCAACGTACCCGCTGCCGACGATGCTGACGTTCATTGGCCGCCAGTTGTCCGGGACTGGACTTGAGGATTCTGTTCGACCGATAGCCTTTAGCTGACTGACTGGTGAATGGGAACGTATGAAAGCTGTCGTCCTCGCCGCCGGGGAAGGCACCCGGCTCCGCCCGCTGACCGAAGACAAGCCCAAAGGAATGGTCGAAGTCGCCGGCAAGCCGATTCTCACTCACTGCTTCGAGCAACTGATCGAGCTCGGTGCCGACGAACTGCTCGTCGTCGTCGGCTACAAGAAACAGGTCATCATCAACCACTTCGAGGACGAGTTCGAGGGCGTCCCGATCACGTACGCCCACCAGCGCGACCAGAAGGGGCTGGCCCACGCCCTGCTGACCGTCGAGGAGCACATCGACGACGACTTCATGCTGATGCTCGGCGACAACATCTTCCAGGCGAACCTCCGGGACGTGATCAACCGCCAGCGAGAGGAGCGGGCAGACGCCGCCTTCCTCGTCGAGGAAGTGCCGTGGGAGGAGGCCTCTCGCTACGGGGTCTGTGACACCAACAAGTACGGCGAGATCGAGGAGGTCGTCGAGAAGCCCGACGATCCGCCGTCGAACCTCGTGATGACCGGGTTCTACACGTTCACACCGGCGATCTTCCACGCGTGTCACCTCGTCCAGCCCTCCAACCGCGACGAGTACGAGATCAGCGACGCGATCGACCTCCTGTTGCACTCCGGGCGGACCATCGACGCCATCCGGATGGACGGCTGGCGCACCGACATCGGCTATCCGGAGGACAGAGACGCCGCCGAGAAACGACTCACGGGCGGTGCCGAAGTCGACGACGATGAGGCCGTGCAGGCAGTCGACGGCGCGGAGTAGTCCCGACGGATTTTTACTGACAGCCCGTCCCGACTCTGACAATGAAGATTCTCGTCACCGGCGGTGCGGGATTCATCGGCGGTCACATCGCCGAGCGGTTCGTCGTCGACGGGCACGATGTGGTCGCGCTGGACAACCTCGATCCGTTCTACGACGTGGACATCAAACGGCACACGATCGAGCGGTGTCGCGAGCACGCGTCGTCGGGCGACGGTCGCTACGAACTGGTCGAGGGCGACGTGCGCGACGCCGACCTCGTCTCGGAGCTGGTCGCTGACGCCGACTACGTCTACCACCAGGCAGCACAGGCCGGTGTCCGTCAGAGCGTCGAGAACCCGCGCAAGTACGACGAGGTCAACGTCGACGGGACGCTGAACTTACTGGACGCCGCCCGCGAGACCGGTATCGAGCGGTTCGTGATGGCGTCCTCGTCGTCGGTGTACGGCAAACCGCGGTACCTGCCCTACGACGAGGAGCATCCGACGACGCCGGTCAGTCCCTACGGGGCGTCCAAGCTCGCGGCCGAGCGGTACGTCTGTGCCTACAGCGAGGTGTACGACCTGTCGGCGGTCGCGCTGCGCTATTTCACCGTCTACGGGCCGCGGATGCGCCCGAACATGGCGATCTCGAACTTCGTTTCGCGCTGTCTCGACGGCCGATCCCCCGTCGTCTACGGCGACGGGAGCCAGACGAGAGACTTCACCTTCGTCGAGGACGTGGTCGAGGCGAACGTCGCACTGCTGGACACCGACGCGGCCGACGGCGAGGCGATCAACGTCGGCTCGACGGACAACATCGAGATCGAGACGCTGGCCGAGGAGATCCGCGACCAGCTCGCGCCCGATCTCGATCTGGTCTACGAGGACCGCCACGACGCCGACGCCGAGCACACCCACGCCAGCACCGAGCGGGCCGCGGAGCTGCTGGGCTACGAGCCCGAGTACACGATCCGTGAGGGCGTCTCTGCCTTCATCGACTGGTACCGCGAGAACCGCGAGTGGTACGAGCCGCTGGTCCGCAACTCCTGACGGTCACGGCACTGCTACTGTTCTTCGACGTGGCGCACCTGGCAGGCGATCCCGCGGGTGGCCTCGTCCATCGCCGGGCCGGGCATCGTCGCGCGACCGACGCCGAAGGCCGACGGCCCCTCGATCACGACCTCGTCGCCGACGCGGATCTCGTCGGCCGCGTCCACGACGCCCGGCGCGAGCACGGAGCCGTGTGGCACGAAGTCGTCGATCGCGACGCGCTTTACCGACACGTCCGAGTCGACCCACCGTCGGGCTCCCGCGATCGTGAGCCCGAGGACGCCGTACTGCTGGGTCAGCGCCGCCAGCTGTTCGCCCTGGCCGCCGTCGGTCCGTTCGCCGTGGGCCCGTAGCTGGGGGTACGTCCCCTCCGCGGTGAGCGTGTCGCCGAAGATCTCGTCGCCCGCACCGGCCCCGAACTGGTAGTCCGCCACTGCCCGAAGCGTGTTGTGCTGGCGCTCGCGCTTGCGGTACTTCGGGTACCCCTCCAGCGCCCCGGCGAGGTTCGCCAGCGAGTCCGCCGTCGTCGGGTGGTCTTCGACGGTGTAGGTGAAAGACTGGTCGAGGCGCTCCTCGACGCGCTCGCAGATCTCGCGGTACCCCTCGCCGGGGACGTGGACGATCACTTCGGGGTAGTCGGTGCCGTCGAGGTAGCCTTCGAGCACGTCGGCCACGAACTCGATCTCGTTGGCGCTCCACCGCCCGGTCACGACGGAGTCGTAGTGCTGGGCCGGATAGGTGAGCTCCAGTTCCTGTGGGACGACGCCGATCGGCGACGTCATCGACGCCATGTGGCCACGGAACTGGATCGCCCGGTGGTACTGCTCGTGGCTCTGTGAGTCGCTGTAGGGCTTGCGCGCCGAGCAGGGGACGATGACGAGGGGCTGCTCGTCGAAGCGGGGCCGGTACCGCTCGGTGACCCGCTGTGCGAACCGCTGGATCTCGACCCGGCGCATCGTGTCTTCGGTCGCGGCGGTGATCTCCTCGCGTCGGTAGATCGGCGTGTGTCGTTCGAGGTAGGCGTACTGCTGGTCGAGCCGCCGCACCGTCGCCGTCAGCCACTGGTCCTGGCGGGCCTGGCCCTCGACGTAGTCACGCAGCCGGCCGTCTCGAATCCGTCGGCGGACCCGGGCCAGCTCCGCTTCCAGCGCGTTGACGTTGTGGTCGACACAGTCCTGTCGGTCGAACTCCTCGCGGGGCTTGCGGCAGGCCGGACACGAGCAGGGCAGTTCGTCGAGGTCTTCCAGGAAGTAGGCGTCGTCGGTCGTCAGGTATCGCCCCTGTGTCCCCCGGACGACGGCCCGGTCCCGATCGACGAGGTCGACGCCAGCGTAGACCAGCGTGGCGACGTTGCGCGGCGTCGCGACGCCCGACAGCATCAGAGCGGTGTCGTCCGGCATCGCTTCGCGTGTCTCGATAACGGCCTCGACGAACGCTTCGGCGTGGCCGACGAGCCCGGCGGCCTCCGAGAGGACGTACGCGTCCGCGCCGTGGTCCTCGGCCGTCGCCGTCGAGACGACGGCGGCGCTCGGATAGTCCACGTCCGGATAGTCGACGGCGAACGCCTCGGCGACCTCCTCGGGCGTGCCGCCGGGGAGGCCGCGGTGCGGGAGGACGGTGAGGACGCTCTCGTCGCCCGCTGGCACGTCTCGCTCCGTCGGCCAGAGGCTTCCGGCGTCCGCGAGGTGGTCGTCCACGACCGCGGGCGTCGTGACCGGATCGGCCAGCCGCAACTCGGCCAGCCGCGCCGCGCCGTCGCGCTCGTGAACCTCGAAGTAGTCGGTCATGGCCCTGTATCGGCTACGGGGACCCAACTATCTTGCGAGTCTCATCGGCCGTCGAGTCGCCACACGACGGGACTGCAGACACGGCATACCGGTTAGTCCTCGCCGAGGTGGCGAACCGTCACCGAGTCGGGCACGCGAGCCAGCGCGCTCTCCGGCCACTCGAACTGCGCGAGCGTGACCGTCGCGTCGGGGTTGCACTCTGCCAGGCGGGCGACGCCGTCGGCGGCGGTCTCGTAGGCCTGTGGGGAGAGTCGCTCGGGGACTTCGGCGGTGAAGGGATAGGCGTCGCTCATCTCTCTGGGATAGGGGCCAAACGGGGGCGTCACCTGCCAGCTCTCGTCGTACTCTTCGTCGCGCTCGCCCTCGGTGAGCAGGATCGAGCCCGACAGGTCGAAGCGGTCGAGCCGCTGGTGGTGGCGCACGACCTCGGGGCGGCGCGCGCTCTCCGTCGACGTGTGGAAGACGGTGTCCTTGGCGATCCGATCGGTCGTTTCCAGCTGCTCGGCGTGGTCCAGTAGCGTCCGGTAGCCGTCGAGCATCGTCGGATGTGCACGGGCCCGCGAGTCGACCAGTTCCATGAGATCCCCGTCTCTGATCGCCTGCTTGATCGTCCGGATCTCGCCGTAGGTGACGTGGAGGTTGTGGCGGGCCAGCAGGTCCTCGCCGCGCTGGTCGTCCATCGCCCTGAGGTCGGCGGGCTCGTACTCGACACAGACGGGACACGAGCAGGGGAAGTAGTCCATGTCGTCGAGGTGCTCGGTGCCCCGAACGGTGAGATACCGGCCGTCGCGAGCGTACAGCGCGTACGCCGCCGAGTCGAACAGGTCACAGCCAAGCGCGACGGCCATCGCGAACATCATGGGGTGGCCGGCCCCGAACAGGTGGACCGGTGCGTCCTCGCCGAGCCCGCGCTTGCAGGCCGCGACCACGTCCGCCAGGTCGTCGTAGCGGTACTCGTTCATCAGCGGCACGACCGCGCCGACCGGGAACACGTCGAGGTCGGTCCCGTGTGCGTGCTCGGCCGCCCGCTCGCGCAGGTCGGGATAGGTCGAGCCCTGGATCGGCGCGGTCGTGAGCATCTCGCCGGTGTCGACGCCGTCGGCGATCTCCAGGCGCTCCTGGGTCGTCGCCAGCTCCGATTCGGCCCGCTCGCGCGCCACGTCCGGCGGCGTCGGGATGTCGACGGGCGTCCCGATGTCGCTCCCGATCTCTCGCTGGAAGGCCAGGATCTCCTCGGTCGTCACGTCGATCTCGCCGTACTCGGCCAGCTGGAAGGAGCCGGAGTCGGTCATGATCGCGCCGGGGAAATCGAGCAGCTCGTGGAGGCCCTGCCGTTCGGCCGGCTCGCGGAGGTCGTCGCTCTGGTGGAGGATGTAGCTGTTCGTGATGAGGATCTCCGCGCCGAACTCAGACGCCAGCGTGGACGGCTCGATCGTCTGGACGTGGGGGTTGACGACGGGCAGGAGTGCGGGCGTCTCGACGGTGACGCCGGCCCGGGGCACCGTCAGCTCGCCCAGACGGCCGGCCGCGTCGTACCGGCCGACTTCGAAGTGGTCTCGCATTACCCGCAGTGGGACGAGCGCGTGCCTAAGGGTTGCGTTCCGTGATAGTCAGTCAGCAGTCGCCGGTCCGCTGCTTGCCCGAGCCAGCGTGTCACCGAGCCGTCGGGCCGTCGGAACGTACAAAAATGCACCGCCGGTAGTGGGGCTATGGATATCGCTGTCGCCTACGACAAATTCGGAAAGCGATCCGCTTCGGGAGCACGCGTCTCGCTCCACACGTTGCTCGACGGGCTGCCTGACGCCTACTCTTTCAGTATCTACGATACGGTCCATCAGGACGAAGCGGTCCCCGACTTCGTCGACAGTAGACAGACGGTGTCCCCCAGACAGATACCGACGTTCGTTTGGACGAACCAGGTCCTCTATCGATGGCAGTGGCGAAACGGGGTGCGGGAGCGATTCGAAGCGAACGAGCACGACGTGGTGATCACACAGGGAGAAATCGCGCCAGCGACGGTACAGATCGCTGCCGAGACGGACACGCCTTCGATATTCTTTCTGAGGAGTTTGCAGGTCACCGGCACGGAGAAGTTCGATCCGCGCGACGACGCCGTCGAGAACTTTGCCCGCACCGATTTGGGCGGGCGCGTCCAGTTTCCGTTCCTCGCTCGAAACGTTCGAGCGTATCGGCGGGCCCTCGAGACGGCGGATGTCGTCGTAACCAACAGCGATTTCACCGCAGAGAGAGTACGAGAGCGGTTTGGGGTCGACAGCACGGTTATCTATCCCCCGATCACGCTATCCGACTACCGGGTCACGTCCGATCCCGACGGGAAGATCACGATGGTGAATCCGAGATCGGCCGACAAAGGCGTCGATATCTTCCTCGACATCGCCGAACGGCTGCCCGACGAGGAGTTCCTGCTGGTCGGCACTGTCTCCCCCGACGCGGAGAAGCGCCGTGCCCAACGGCTCGACAACGTGACTCTGCACGGGTGGACTGACGACGTACGAGAGGCCTACGGGCAGTCGAAGCTCGTGGTGGTGCCGTCGAGGTACGAGGAACCGTTCGGCCGAGTGGCCGCCGAAGCGATGGTCAGCGCCATCCCCTGCGTGGTGAGCAACCGTGGCGGCCTCCCCGAAGTCGTCGGTGAGACCGGCGAGATCGTCGACGCGGTCGAGTCCGAGCGCGCCTGGATCAACGCCATCGAGCGGGCCCTGGCAACCGATCGTGGGGCGGCCCAGCGAGAGCGAGTCGAGCGGTTCGCCGCTGACAAGCAGGTCGAGAAGCTGCGCAAACTCGTCGAGCGCGCACAGTCCGGTCGTGGGACCGGAAACTGAGACGACTGGCCGTTACTCTACGTAGCCGAGCTCTCGGAGCTGTTTCTCGACATCGCTGGACAGGTCGACATCTCGTGCGGTGTCGGAGACGCCCTCCAGTCGATCGTTCAGAACCGTGCTCAGTTCTGCGACGATATCGCCGTGGTCGGCGGCGATGTTGTGCTGCTCGTCGGGATCCGTCCGGAGATCGTACAGGTGCTCTGTGTCGAGCTGGCGATTCCGGATGTATTTCCAGCGCTTCGACCGAACAGCGGCGACCAGCGTCTCTAGCGTCACGTCTCCTCCGAGCCCCTGCGTGTGACACAGTTCGGCAATTGCGTAGTCGCGGTCTATCTGTCCCGTCTCATCACGAAGGGGTTCGAGCAGCGAAACGCCCCGCCATTCCGCCGGGGGGTCGACGCCGTACCAGTCGGCGATCGTTGGCGCGATGTCGACGTGACTCCTCACTGCGTCGATGGAAGTCTCACCGGCGTACCGGCCGGAGTTGTCGTAGAGCAAAAGCGGCACTCGTATCAGCTCGTCGTACATTTTCGTCCGGTGGCCGAGCGTCCCCCGGTCGAACAGCTCTTCGCCGTGGTCCGCAGTGAACAGTACAACGCTGTCTTCGAGCAGTCCTCTGGCGTCGAGCTCGTCGACCAACCGTTTGGCCTCGCGGTCGACGTACCGTGTTGCCGCCGCGTAGAAATCCCGGAGGGCCTCGATTTCGGTCTCGGAGACAGCCTCAATCATCGAACCGTCGATAATGTCGGGCCGCGCGCGCCTGGCCTTGCGGACGACCCGTCGAATGCGTCCGACATCGTAGCGGCCGTCGTGGAACCGCTCGATATCTTCTCTGGGCGGATAGTACGGCGCGTGGGGCTCCATGTAGTGGGTCCAGACGAAGGCGTCCGCCGTCGTATCGACGTGCTGATCAACTAACGAGATGGTCGTATCGGTCACGTCTTCGGCACGGGGGTACGGACACGCTGGCGTGTCGTACACGTCTTTGAGCCCGTCGTACTGCAATTTGAGTTCCGAGGCGATCGGGGAGAGAACCGGTGTGTTCTCTATCCCATCGACCAGCGTCGATTTCAGGCGGCGCGGAAAACTCTCGCCGGTCTGTTGGTCGTCGTCGACCCAGTCCTCGAACACCTCGAACCCACGGTCATAGTCATAAATACTGGAACAGGAAGTCTGGGCAGTGACACCAACCGTCTGGATCGATGCATCGGAGAGAACCTCGGCGAGGGTGACGTGGTTCTCGTTCAGTCCGGCGTATCCGTGATCTAACGGGAGACTGCTCGCGTGAATACCGGGAAACGACGTTGATGTCCCGGAACCCGTCGAGATGTGCTGTGTGAACTCGATCGCATCTTCCTTGATAGAGTCGAGGAACGGGGTCGTCTGTGTCCCGTTTCTCGTGGCCGAAACGTGATCGTATCGCAACGCATCAAAAGAAATTACGAATACATTCGACATCTTGGACGAAGCTAGCCAAGACTCGGTAAAAAAGCACTGTGTAGTGCCGTGGGTCTCAGACGGTGGGGTTGCCTCGCGTCCCCGCCGACTTCACGAGCGCTCGAACAGCGCGTAGTAGAGCACGCCGGTCACGGTGCGCCCGTCACGCAGTTCGTCTTTGCGGGCCGAATCGAGGAGTTCGTCGAGCGTCGTCGTCGCGACGCGGATCGACAGTGACGCCGGCCCGGGGCACCGTCAGCTCGCCCAGACGGCCGGCCGCGTCGTACCGGCCGACTTCGAAGTGGTCTCGCATTACCCGCAGTGGGACGAGCGCGTGCCTAAGGGTTGCGTTCCGCGACCGAGCGGTATCGATCTCTCGACGGTGGGTCCTCGCTGCCCCGCGCTGGGCAGTCCCGTCACTCCCTTTCGTCGCCGACCTGTCGCTGGATCCCCAGCCAGTGTGTCACCGACCCGTCGGGGCCGGTGATCGGTGCGAGGGACACCCGGTTGCGAAATGGGGTCCCGTCTCGCCGGTAGTTCCGCAGTTCGACCGTGACACGCTCCCAGATCGCCGTCGCCTCGCGGAGGTCGGCGACAGGTCCAGGCTCCGTGTCGGGACCCTGGAGAAAGCGGGGATTCTCGTCCAGTGCCTCTTCGAGCGAGTACCCCGTCAGGTCCCTGAAGCGCCGGTTCACGTACTGGATCGGGTTGTCCTGATACGCCGGCCCGGAGAGGGTGAGTCCGACGATCGCGTCGTCCAGCAGCCAGAGCCGCCAGACGAGTTCCCGAGTCCATCCCTCGACCCGCTCGCCAGCCGGCAGGACGGTCGGCGCGTCGAACGCCTCGATCCCGTCGTCAAAGGCGTCCGTTCGGGCGGCGAGGTCGTAGCGCTCGACGACCGTCGGGAACCGTCTCCGGAACGTCTCCGGGCCAGCGACGAGACAATCGGCGAGGTCGTCTCTGCGTCCCATCTCGTAGACTCGTCTTGCGGTTTCGGTGCAAAACGTCTGTCGTTCACTCGCCCCGAACCCGGTACCAGACCGTTTCGCCGACCGGCGACCTGCCGTCGAGGTCGAGTCGTCCCACGAACAGGTCCCGGACGGCGAACGTGACGGTCAGTTCGACGGACTCCCCGTCGTCGGCGCGGACCGTGACGACGCAGTGGCCGTCGCGTTCTTCGAGTGCCTCGATCTGCCCACGCTCCCACTGGTCGACGTGGTGGTCGGGCTCTCTGGCGTGGATGCGATCGTGGTTCACGACGGGCTCCCGTCACAGCAGACGGTGTAACGAACGTCCGCGTCGACCAGGGCGGCGATCCGTTCGAGGACGGCAGTCGTCGTCTCCAGCGGGCCGAACTTGCTCACCGTCTCTCCGTCGGCTCGCAGGACGAGCGTCCACGCTGGGGCCTTCGCGGGCTCGTGACGCCGTTCGACGACGAGTGTCCGGTCGGGAAAGGCGAGTCGACAGTGGCCCTCGTCCGACACGGTCAGCGACACGCCCTCTCGGTCGCCGAACTGCTCTCGGAGCCCCACTTCGAGGTTAGCAGCGTGTTCTGGCTCGGTCACACCGGCCGTAGCGCCTCTCGACCGATACGTGTTTCGCGGTTCGACTCGCGAGCGCGCACGCGCGCGAAAGCCGTAAGCGTCCAGAGCCCCTTCGTCTCGGTGTGAGCAACCCAGACACTGCCGACAGCGAGGAAACGTCTGTGCCCGGATACGAGCGAGTCGACGTCTCGGTACTCGTCGTTGGAGCGGGCGCTGCCGGCGCTCGTACGGCGATCGAACTCGCCGAGCGCGGCGTCGACGACGTGCTGGTGCTGGGCAAACGGAGCCACGGCGACGCGCACACGACGTGGGCACGCGGCGGTATCAACGGCGCGCTGGGGACCCACGATCCGGATGACTCGTGGGCGATCCACGCCGCCGACACCCTCAACGAGGGCCACTTCGTCAACGACCCACAGAAGGTCGAGACGGTGACCAGACAGATGCCCGACCGCCTCAGGGAACTCGACGACTGGGGAATGGACTTCTCCCGGACGGAAGGCGGCGAGATCGACCAGCGATTCTTCGGTGCCCAGTCGTTCCGTCGAACGGCGTTCGCGGGCGATCACACCGGCGAGTCGATGCTGGAGACGCTCGTCGACCGGGCACAGGAGCTGTCGGTGCCGTACCGCGAGAACGTGATGATCACCAAGCTGCTGTCGGACGGTGACCAGTGCTACGGCGCGGTTGGGTTCGACATGGACTCCGGCGAGTTCGTGCTCGTCAACGCGGGGACGGTCGTGCTAGCGGCCGGTGGCTACGCCGCGGCCTACAACCGCCATACGTCTCGCGACGACGAGAACAACGGCGACGGTCCGGCACTGGCCTACCACGCGGGTGCCGAACTCGTGGACATGGAGTTCGTTCAGTTCCACCCGACGGGAATGGCGGTCGACGAAGACGATCCCGAGTGGGAGCCCTGGAGTGGGCGGCTCGTCACCGAGGCAGTTCGCGGCGAGGGAGGACACCTCTACAACACCGACGGCGAGCGGTTCATGGAGCGGTACTCGCCGGATCAGATGGAGCTGGACGCCCGCGACGTCGTCGCCCGAGCGATCGCACAGGAGATCGCGGAGGGGCGTGGCACCGACAACGGCGGCGTCTTCCTCGACCTCTCTCACAGAGACCGTACATTCATTCGAGAGCGTCTCCCGCGGATGTACGAGCGGTTCCAGGAACTGGGCGTCGACATGGCGACCGAACCCGTCGAAGTCGCGCCGACAGCCCACTACGGCATGGGTGGCGTCGCCGTCGACGAGCACGGGGAGACGGCCGTCGACGGACTGTTCGCGATCGGCGAGACGATGGCCGGCGTCCACGGTGCCAACCGACTCGGTGGCAACTCGCTGGCAGAGACCGTCGCGTTCGGCGTCGTTGCGGGCGAACGGATCGCCGAGCGCGTCGACGGAGCGGGGTACCTGCCCGAGGCGGTCGTCTCTGATATCGCCGACCCGCAGTTCCGTGGTCTGGCGACACTGGCCGGTCGAGACGGCGCTCACGACGTGACGGACGTGTTCACCGAACTACAGGACCTGCTGTGGGAACACGCGGGTCTCCTGCGAACGGACACGTCGTTGCGGGCGGGCCTCGACGCACTCGACGAGGTCCGTCAGAAGGCCGCCGACATGGACGTGGGTTCGGCGACGAGTTCGTCCTTCGAGTTCGCGATCGACATCGGGTTCATGCTGACCGCCGCCGAGGCGGTCCTGCGTGGCGCACTCGAACGGACCGAGTCCCGGGGCGCACACTACCGGACCGACGAGACAGAGACGGATCCGGACTGGCAGTGCAACATCTACTTCGAACGCTCCGATGTCGGTGGCATGCGGACCGAGACGCGACCGGTCGGCACGCCGAGCGACGCCGTCCAGGCGGCTCTCGACGAAGGACACGAACTGGATTACCACCAGCTCGAATGACGCCGCTCGGGCGTCCCGAGGGGCGATCCGATCGTGTGACCGGTTGGAACTACTTGCTGTCCGGCACGTCGAAGTAGCCCAGCGCGTCCAGAATTGCGCCCATTAGGAAGCTGATCACGGCGAGCACGACGACGAGGCTGGTCAGCACCGTCGAGATCGGCTCCGGGAGCGTAAACTGGAAGGCCGCGATGAACACGCACGTGACGATCCCGACGACGAGGAGAAACGACCCCGCGCTCGGGTCCTCGCCGGTCAGGAACTCGATTCCAGAGAGCGAACGATCCGGCTGTTCGTCTGCGAGGTCGTTGCTCATGTCTCGGCCTCGGGTGCGGCTCGCTGGACGATCTGGACGAGATGGGAGATCCAGAGCCCGCCAGTGAAGCCGAACAGCACGGAGACGACGACGACTTTCGTCATCAGCTCCAGTGGGGCGACTGCGGCCAGCAGGCAGAGCGTGCCAAACAGGAGCATCAATCCGTACTGGATGCGCGTCTCGGTGTCGATCCGTGTGAGTGGTCTGGTGATTGTCGAACGCATTGTATCTGTCTCGCCGCGGCTGCAGTGTCTGGTCGTCCCGTACACCGGCTCGTACTGTCAGCGGCCCATCTGTGAACGAGTTCGCCACCCCGCGGTGGTGAAGACCGTCACAGATGGGCTGCCGAGCGTTTCAGTCTCGGTACCGTTCGAGCTCCGTTTCGATCTCGCCCAGCCTGCGGTAGATGGCGAGACCGAGAATCGTCGCGGGCCACAGGCCAACGAACTGCCCGCGCTGTTTGTCTCCCCGAACGTAGTAGTAGTACAGTGCCAGCGCGACGGAGGCGATCGAGGCCAGTGCCGCCGGGCCGAGCGTCCGTTCGGCGTCACCGCCCGTCTCGACTGTTAGTTCTTCTGTGGGCACACTGTTAACTAGCACCACGAACATATATCGCTTTGGTAAGAATTTCACTGAAGCGTGTTTTTTCAGCATCTCTTTGACCGCTCTGAACACTCTGAGACCGACGCCTCCGGGTGGCGCGTGGGCCGCAGACGAACGGCCGAGAGACGTCGCTACCGCTCGAACAGCGCGTAGTAGAGCACGCCGGTCACGGTGCGCCCGTCCCGAAGCTCGTCTTCGCGGGCCGCATCGAGGAGTTCGTCGAGCGTCGTCGTCGCGACGCGGATCGACTCGTTGCCGTCGAGGTCCTGCTGGGCCGTCTGCTCGCAGTCGCGGGCGACGAAGTAGTGGAAGACGGCGTCCGCGAAGCCGTTGGCCGGCTCGACCGTCGTCAGGTGTTCGAGCGACCCGGCCTCGTAGCCGGTCTCCTCGGCGAGTTCGCGACGGGCGGCGACCTCCGGATCGGCGTCGTCGGACTCCATCGAGCCGGCGGGGAGGCCGCGGTTCACGCGGCCGACCGCCTGTCGCCACTCCTCGATGACGACCACGTCGCCGTCGGGCGTCAGCGGGAGGACGACGACGCTCTCGCCCTCCGCGAGGTAGTCGAATTCGGCGTCGGTCCCGTCCGGGAAGCGAACGCGCTCGTTGCGTACGTCGAATCCCGCACAGCTGTAGGCGACGTTGCGCTCCAGGGTCTCCCAGGCGAGTTCGTCAGTCATGTCTCGGGGTGTGGGGACGACCGCCAAAAGATGCTCGGAAGCGTCGACGCCCAGGCGCTACAGCTTCTCCGCGTCGAGGGCCTGCTCGACGCGCTTGCGGGCCTGTGACAGCCGTCTGTCGACCGCTCGCTCGATGGGGTCGGGGAGGCCGTCTGCGGCCCGTTCGAGGTTGTCCGCGACCTGCTCGAACCCGCTCTGGACGGCCACGAGCCGACGGTCCGCTCCCTCTCGGTCGCCGTCTGCGGCCCGCCGGGCCGCTCGCTGTGCGGCGCTGCCGGTCGCTTCCAGTGCTCTGACGAGCCCCTGGACGGCGTTTGCCCTCCCATCGAGATCCAGTCCCTCGATCTCGGCGCGCGTCTCCTCGGTGATCGTCGCCAGAAAGCTCGCCAGCGATTCTTTCCCGGTGGTCGGCCGCTCGACCGCGATGCGGTCCTCGTCGGTCGGGTTCACGCGGACGGCCCCGAGTTCGTCGTCGCTGTCGCGGATCTCGCCCGTGTAGGCACCGCCGCGGTGGACGTAGACTGCGTCCGGCCCCTCGACCGGAGCGTCGTAGAGTCGTCCACCGAAGTCGTCTTCGAGCGCGAAGTCGGTCACCTCCGTCTCGCTCTCGGTCGGATCGACGGTCACCTTCGTCGCGTCCTCGCGAGTCACGAGCGGGATCTCGCCGTCGACGCCGGCCGCCGTCACGCCCCGGTCCTCGACCGTGATCGACTCGCTGTGTGGCTCGACACCCGCTCCGTTGACGGTGAGACGGTGCTGGCCGGCATCGACGCCCTGTGCCACCGCGACCCCCCGGAACGTCGGGACGGCGCTCGGATCGCTCTCCAGCAGCGCGACGGACTCGACCGCGCTGTCCTCGGTGGTCACGCCTTCCCCGTCCGGAGCCTCGCCGTCTTCGACGAGCGAGGAGACGGCGGTGACGACGGCGTTGACCGGTGCCGGCTCGCCGATCGCTGCGTACCGTTCGGCCAGTTCTCGGCGGTGGTTCGGGTCCGAGATGTCCGCTGCGGGGTTCTGGTAGCGAGGCTGGTTCCAGGGCTCGCCGGTCGTCGTGATGTGGCCGGCGACGGCGTCCTCGACGGCTTCCGGGACCGAGAACTCGAAGCTCAACTGCGGGCCGGTGAACCCGGAGATGTGTTCGATGTCGGCCGTCGATCGGAGCTCGTAGGCTACGTCCGCGTCGGTCCCGGGGTCGTTGCGGCCCTCGAACTCGAAGACGAGCCCGGTCTCGCGCTCCGGGAGGTCCGTCGGCGGCGCGGAGAGCGAGTCGAACGACCTGACCGTCAGTTCGTCTGGCACGAGGTCTTCGGGCTCGACCGACGGGAGCCGGTCGTGCTCGTAGAGGGGTGCGCCGTCGAGTTCCGGGACGACGTAGGGGAGCCGACTCCCCTCGTCGCGGGGCAGCCCGTAGGCGACGGGAATCGAGGCGAGGGACTCGACGTCGTCGACGACGCGGTTGGTGATGTCCGCGATGTCGCCGCCCGTCGGCAGTCGCTGGAAGCGGTCGCGTTCCTCGTTGACCGACAGCGCGCTCGAATGGGAGCCCAGTTCCTGGAGGATCCGCGGCACGGTCCGATCGGGATCGAGAAACTCGTTGTTGGGCACGCTCCGGGAGTGGGAACTGGCGACGAACAGCGCGGGCTCGTCGCTGTCGGTGTCGACGAAGACGTGGAGCACCTCCCAGTCGTGCCAGTGGAAGTTCGTCGTGAACTGGTCGAAGGCGCTGTAGGCCCAGTACTGGACGACCGCGAGCGGGGAGTCGTCGTAGGTGACGACGTTGTGGAAGACGGTCGGATCCGGCGGCGTCTCGGCGGCTCGAAATCGTTCGGTGTAACCGTCGAGTGCGTCGAAGCCGTCCACGACGGTTTCGCCCTCGCGGTCGCTCTCGTAGGGGCGTGGGTCGGTCGGGAACCACTGCTCGGCGCTGTCGAAGTACAGCGTCGGTGCGAACCGCTCGGCCAGCTCGCGTGCGCGGCCCTCGTCGACCGGCGTCGTCGTCGCGTCCTCGCCGGCCTCCAGCGCGCTACAGCCGGCCACTGCGCTCGTCCCGACGGCGGCAGTAGCGGCGAGGAAGGCACGCCGATCGAGGAGATCGGAGGCGTACTCTGTCACGTGTGCTCCTCGCCGGGCACGTCAAAAGGTCTTCTGGCACGTTCGGGACCGCACCAGCCGTGACCGTCGCTCACTCGTCGGCGACGATGCGGTACAGCCCGCCCGTGGACCCCTCGCCCTCCAGCGACGCCTCGGAGGTCCGTTCGGCGACGTAGACCGCGTCGTCGGTGACCAGCGGGGTACTGGTGACCTCGCCCTCGGCCGGGACGGCCCAGAGCTCCTCGCCGGTCGACTTCGTCAGCGCGGTCAGCTTCGGCTCGTAGGACCCGACGAGGACGTGCTCGCTGGTCACGGTCGGGCAGCCGATGACCGGGCCACCGACGTCTGTCTCCCACTGCTCGTCGCCGTCGGCGGCGTCGAGAGCGTACAGCGATTCGTGCTGGTCGCCGACGTAGACGGTGCCCGTCGACCCCTCGACGGAGGGGCCGGCCATCACCGACGCGCCCAGATCGGTCGCCCACTCCTCGGAACCGTCCGACAGCGCGACGCGGTAGATCCTGTCGCTCCACGAGCCGAAGAACGCGCTCCCGTCCCAGGTCGCGATCGGCCCCTTGATCTCCTCGCCGGTGTCGTCGGTCCACAGGAACTCGTGGTCGGGGTACGACCAGCAGTAGAGGCGGCCGTCGTTCGACCCGACGACCAGACGGCCGGCCTCGCGGTCGATCGCACACGTCGAGTGTGGGTGGTCCGTGATTCGGCGATCTTCCCAGCTGACCTCGCCCGTGACGGCGTCGAGCGCGAAGATGGCACCGCTCGGTTCGTAGTACTCGACGGCGACGTAGAGCCGCCCGTCGTGGTAGCCGGGGCTGGATCCGATGGCGTCGCCCAGCTGCGTGCGCCAGTACTGTTCGCCCGTCTCCAGATCGAACGCGTACAGCGCCCCGTCGTACGCGCCGACGTAGACGGTCCCGTTCGCGATCGCCGGGGTGCCGTGGAACCCCCGCGGCGTGTCCGTGGCGTCGGCCCGCCACCGCCGCCTCCCGTCGGGCCGAACCGCCCACACCTCGCCGGTGTCGCCGGTGACGACGATATCGCCGGTCGGTGCCAGCACGGGACTGCCCTTCGCCGCGGTGTGCCCGCCCGTGTTGAGGCCGTCGAGCCGCCAGTCGACAGTCACCGACGAGGGGACCGTCTGCTCGGGGAACACGCCCAGTCTGGTGGTTTCGCCGCGGAACTGCGTGTCGGCCGTCTCGGCTGGCGGTCTGTCCGGTCCGCCCCCGAGCGTCCGCAACCGACCGAGACAGCCGGCCGTCCCGATCGCCGCAGCCGTTCCCACGCCTTCGAGGAACCGCCGTCTGCGCTCGTTCATACCACTCTCCAACGTGGGGACCGAATCAAGTGGTTTTCGCACGCTTCCGAGGTCGCTCCTGGCTCACTCGTCGG
Source organism: Halomicrobium mukohataei DSM 12286 (assembly GCF_000023965.1). Classification (NCBI taxonomy): domain Archaea; kingdom Methanobacteriati; phylum Methanobacteriota; class Halobacteria; order Halobacteriales; family Haloarculaceae; genus Halomicrobium; species Halomicrobium mukohataei. The sequence continues at coordinate 1,370,885 of NC_013202.1, forward strand.
ACCGGTAGCCGTCGGTGTCGAGGAAGTTGTGGGCGACGGTGATCGCGTGGTTGGCGTGTAACGGCTGTGGCCCCAGTGAGAGCCGCTGGTCGGCAGCGTCGTCGAGCAAGTCCTGCTCCTCGTCGGTGAAATCTCGGTGGTCCGAGAGGACGAACACCGGACCGGTCGGCGGCGTCGCGTCGACGGCGGGGTCGCCGTCGGCGTGCAACTGGACGACCGTCCCCGCCGTCGCCACGTCTTCGAGCGTGCCCTCGAACCCTCGGCGAGTCAGCGAGATGCCGGGAGACGTTTCGACCGGAATGTGACCGATCGCCTCCTCGCGCTCTTCGAGGGCCGTGCGAATCAGGGCCGCAGTCGAGCGCTCGTCCGGGTTGAGCCGCCGGACCGTTTCGCTGTCGACGGTGACCGTGTACTCGTCGCCCAGCACGAGGTGGACGCGAACGTCCTCGCGGATGTCGTGACTCAGGAAGACGGCCGCCGAGACACACCGACAGAGCACGTCGAGTCGCCCCGCCGCCCCAGCGAGATCGTCCAGCGAGAAGTCGGGCGTCGTGGGCGCGTCGTGGCCGATGATGACGAACTGGCGCATACCTGTCGGTGTGCAAGCGGCCATATCAGGGCTCCTGTTTCGGGTCGACTCGCTCGTTGAGAGAACAGTGCCCCACTTCCCAGTGACATCATCAGCGAGGAACCGAAAGCCGTCGGACCGCGCCTCGCCCTTTCATCCGCCAGGGTGTAGTTGGGGACACAGCCGAACCCCGGTGGCTGAAAAGGCGAGCACTGTGAGGGATTTCGATGTCTCGTCGTCGCCGATCCCATTCCCTCTGATCGCACTTTCCGACCACGGACCTAAGCCGATCGGACGCGAACAGACGCCTACCAGATGCTCACAGACACGCCGGGGATCCACCACGTCACGTCGATGGTCGGGGACCCACAGGAGAACCTCGACTTCTACGCCGACGTGCTGGGACTGCGCCTCGTCAAGCGCACCGTCAACCACGAGGACGTGCTGCGCTACCACCTCTACTACGGCAACGGCACCGGCGACCTCGGGACGATCTACACCTGCTTTCCCTACCCCAACGAGCCGCCGGGACGACGCGGCCGACCGGGAATCGACGCCGCCGCCTTCGCCGTCCCGCCGGGCTCGCTCGACTTCTGGGCGGACCGGCTCGCCGAGCACGGCGTCGATCCCGAGCGCCGGGAGCGCCTTGGCGAGTCCCTGCTCCGGTTCGAGGATCCCGCCGGCACGCGCCTCGAACTCGTGGCCGCCGACGCGCCGGTCGATTCCTGGCAGGCGAGCCCCGTCCCAGCCGAGCACGGGATCAGGGGCCTCCACGGCGTCACGACACACCCCGTCGATCCCTACCAGACCGCGAGCGTCCTCGAAACGCTCGGCCTCGAACAGGTCGCCGAGAGCGACGATCGCGTCCGCTACCGCGCACCCGGCGACCACGCGACCGTCGTCGACCTGCTCGACCGCGAGGGTGGCTTCGGCCGCGAGGGCGTCGGGACGATCCACCACGTCGCGCTTCGCGTCGACGACGAGGATCTGCGCGAGTGGCACGACCTCTTCCGGGAGCGGGATCTTCGCGTCTCGCGCATTCGCGATCGCCACTACTACCGGGCGATCTACGTCCGGGAACCCGGTGGGGTCCTGATCGAGCTCGCGACGGAGTCGCCCGGCCTCACGGTCGACGAGGGTGCGGCCGATCTCGGCTCCTCGCTCGTCGTACCGCCCTGGGCCGAGGAGGACCGCGAGATGATCGAGGGACAGTTGCCCCCAATCGAGGTGCCCTACCGCGACGGATGAGCGCGGACAGCCCGACTGACGACGTTCCCGGCCCCCACGGCAGCCAGGCGATCGTCACCGCGGGCGCGCCCCGAGGGGCCACGGAAACCGTCGTCCTCGCGCTCCACGGCCGGGGCGCAACCGCACAAGGGATCGTCAATCTGCTCGATCCGATCTCCCGCCACGGCGTCACGTTCGTCGCCCCCGACGCCCACCGAAGCAGGTGGTATCCCTACGCGAGTTCCCAGCCGATCGAGCGCAACGAACCACACTTCTCGTCGGCGCTGGGCGTCGTTGAGGTCCTCCTCGAACACGTCGTCGAGACGTTCGGCGTGGACCGTGACCACGTCGTCCTCACCGGATTCTCGCAGGGGGCCTGCGTCGCCGCCGAGTTCGCCGCCCGCAACCCCGGTCGGTACGGCGCCGTGGCCGTCCTCAGTGGCACGCTGCTCGGCCCGGCGATCGATTCTGGGGGCTACGCGGGGACACTCGACGAGACGCCGGTGCTCGTGGCGTCCGGCGACGAAGACCCACACGTCTCTGCTGACCGGGCCCGAGAGACCGCCGACACCTTCCGGTCGCTCGACGCCACCGTGACCGAGCGCCGCTACGAGGGCGTCGGTCACGAGGTCACCGACGACGAGTTCGACTGTCTGGGGTCGCTACTGGACGAGATGGCCGACGATCAATAGCCGGTGCTCGCCGACATCGTACGGCGGAGAATGGGCCGGCGCGAATTCGAATCGCGGTTACGGCCACCCGAAGGCCGAAGGATACCAAGCTACCCCACCGGCCCGTGACGTAGCAGGTAGACGAATGGGTGGCGACGGTTTAATCGTTGCGAAACAGTACCTCCGCTGTGGGGTAGGTCACACACCACAGCGTCAAACGCCGTGTTTGGGACTACACCGGGATGTCCCCTCTTCACAGTAGAGTGATCAGTAACCGATTTATGTATATATACCGAGGGGGACCGTAAGGCAATGGCGAGTGGCTGGCGGTATCGGATTGTTTCCGTCGTTGGAGTCTTTGCGTTGATCGTGGCCGCAGTCTCGGTTGCCAATCATCCACTCGTCCACTCTGGCTTTCGGTTGCTACCCGTCGTCGGACATCTTCCCTTCGATCCCGCCGAGGGAAGGGAGTTCTTCATCGAAGCTGGGACAACTGCTGTCGTCGTCTTGCTGGCACTCGCTCCGCTGTACAAACCCCGTCCTCACCGGATCCTCGACATCTCGATGTTCGCCCTGAAACGGACCCTCGTTGGGCTGTTTGCCCTCGCAACGATCGGCTACTTCGATTACACGTACCGCTTACCGCGAGCGACACTCCTGATCGTCGGATCGTTGCTCGTCGTGGCGATCCCGACGTGGTTCGTGACCATCCGGAGCCGACCGGCACGTGGCGAGAGCGGTCGGGCGATCATCGTCGGCGACGACCCGAGTGAGATCGATCGTATCTTGGCTGCGATCGACATCCCGGTCTTCGGCTACGTCTCTCCTCCGTCGCCCTACATCGTCGACACGGAGGGATCGGGGCAACCACAGCTCGCTGACGGTGCTGGCAGTACGGCCGACTCGCTGACGTACACGACGGATCTGGAGTGTCTGGGTGGACTCTCACGCCTCGACGACATTCTCGTCGAACACGACATCGATGTCGCCGTGTTCGCCTTCGACGAGACGGATCGAGAGGAGTTCTTTGGCGTGTTGGCTACCTGCCACGAGCACGGCGTCGACGCGAAGATCCACCGGGACAAGGCCGACAGCGTCCTCGTCGACGACGACCAGGTCGAGGAGATCGTGGACATCGACGTCGAGCCGTGGGACTGGCAGGAGCGGGTAGTGAAGCGAGTTTTCGACGTGGTGTTTGCGGCTGTCGGCCTGTTGTTCGGACTCCCACTGATGGCAGCCGCTGCCGTGGCGATCAAACTCGAGGACGGTGGCACCATATTTTACAAACAGGAACGGACCGCGGAGTTCGGAGATACCTTTCAGGTGTACAAATTCCGGAGTATGATACCGAACGCAGAAGAGCGAACCGGGGCAAAACTTAGCGAGGAAGACCGAGGTGGACGAGACCCACGGGTAACGCGAGTTGGTCGAACGCTTCGGAAGACACATCTCGACGAGATACCACAGCTGTGGTCGATCCTCGTCGGCGACATGAGTGTCGTCGGTCCACGACCGGAGCGTCCGGAACTCGATCGCGATATCGAAGAAGGGGTGTCAGACTGGCGTCGCCGATGGTTCGTTCGTCCGGGTCTTACGGGTCTCGCGCAGGTCAATGACGTAACCGGTCACGAACCAGAACAAAAACTCCGACTTGACGTAGAGTACATTCGGCGCCAGTCGTTTTGGTTCGACCTGAAAATCGCAATTCGCCAGATCTGGAAGGTCGTTAGTGATATTGCTGAAACTTTGGCTCATCGTTGACAAGCCCTGCGTACCTCGAATAGTGAACTGTATCCCTCATTTTTGTCGAATTCTTCTATCATCTCGGTGTCCTCTTCAAGAGAGGTATCGAACTTATCGCTGCATTGATGATATCCGACGACGTCCGTGGTTCGCATATGTCCCATTTTGCAATACTCCATCCAGACGTTCATGAGATACTCCTCCTAGTTTATTTTACTGCACAGCTTAATGAATGGTTTATGCCGCCACTCGTCGGTAATCGTCCTGAATCCGCAATTTTCCGTAATCAGTTGGCTTCTGTATCCACATCTGTGATGAAAATGGATGAGGGAGACCGGTTCGAGTCTCAGGGATTCAATCTCGGAACCATCAGGATATTGCATTTTATTCAAATCCTTTTTGTCGACACCGTTTTTCAGCTGGAGATCGAAATAGACCGATTTCGAATAGTATTTTGATTTGGCTAATCGAGCTAAACAAATCTTCCTGATCATGGTCTTACTGAAAGTCACCGTACTCCTGGCTGGTGTTCTCGCCGTACACAATCAGCGGGACATCGGGGTCAATGCCTATGTGGATCGGGACCCAGTAGATGGGCCGGTCAACAGGTCACGTCGGACTTCCAAATTCCTCGAATGCAGTCCGGCCCATCTTTTTCAAAAGCGTCTCCAACAGCCATCAAAAGGGATTCATATTGAGAACTTCCTTCACACGTGTGTCTGATAGGCGCTATCTTTTCCACCATCTACAGGAACTAGACAGTCGTATGACCCATTGTTTCGTCTGTGCTCGTCACAGATTTATTCGAGATGTTCAGATCGTTTTTCGTAGTCAATTGTACTCCGTACCTCTTGCTGAGCAAATCCCTAGCAATTCATATATCGTCCAGTTCGACACCAAACTTCGTCGTTGGTATAAAACAGTTAACACGCTGATCCCATATCTGCACAGTTTCAGCTACGATCTCAAACGTTAGTCTCTTTGTTCTACTCTGTTGAATCCGATGACTGCGAGCGGATAGCGTTGCTGTGAAGGTGGAAGCGAAGCGGAGAGAGTGAATGTACCAATGCCACTCTTCCGCTTCGTTACACAAGCCGCATCACTGGCTCAAAAACGCTGTGCCGCCAGCCCCACGGCGGTGGTGAGTGACCCGGCTGGCAACGGATTTGCGGATTGGAAGCATCTGACGCTGCATTTCTTGCGGAACCACATGGACGCGAGCTACCGCGAAATCGTCGATTGGGCGAGTGAGATGGATCGCGTTCGTGGCCTGTTGCAGTTGGCTCGGACCGACTTCCCGGCCCCCTCGACGCTGTGGCGGTCCTTCGAACGGGTGCCGACCCGTATCTGGCGGCAACTGCTCCGTCGGTCGGCGACCCGCTGCGATCCCGGCAATCATGGGGCGCTGGATGCCACATTTTTCGACCGTGAAGCGGCATCCAGCCACTACGTCGACCGGTCGGATCGCCACATACGCACGCTGAAAACGACGGCCCTCGTAGACACGGCGTCGTGTGCCGTCCTCGACCTCCACTGTTCGGCACACTGGCCCCACGATACACAGGTCGGCCGTCGGGTGGCGCTGCGCAATACCGCTGAAATCGAGATCTCGCCGGTGACAAAGGCTACGACGATCAGTCACTGCGGGACGCACTCCGTTCCGAAGGTGTCCGGCCGGTCATCAGACACCGGCTGTTTGCGCACTACGATCACGCCCACAACGCACGGTTGGACAGCGATCTCTACGGGCAGCGATGGATGGCCGAGACCGCATTCTCGGCCATCAACCGCCTATTCGGCTCCGCTGTCGGGCCGAGCGCGTGGTACCGCGAATTCAGAGAACTGGTGCTGACCGTGGCCGTCTACAACCTCGAACAAGCCATCAAGGAGTGATCACTACGCCATCCCTGGATTCAACAAGGCACAGTATGCTTATAAACCTGCTATTAATTCAAATGAGTTCGTTACCAGTCTTCCTAAACTACGATAGAGTCTCTTCCAGAGAGTCCATACCAATCAAACCCAACCAATGCCGCTGGGTAGGACGTCAGTTTTCCGCGAACGTAATTGGACTTTTCCTCAACAGCCAGTATCCGGACCCGCCGTAATCAGTTTCGTATGGGACGGAAACCATCCTTCCATATCCCCGACCAGATCGACGATTGTGTAATAAAACTAGTTAATCTATATACCCTAGATCCCGTAACTTATTTTTCATTTCATCGTCTATATCAGGTTGAATTGCAGAGTCATCGCTGCTTTTTATACTGGATATGTGCGTTTCGATTTCGTCAACTAGATCCTTCACATGGTCCGCCCGATAGTTGATCCGTTCTTTTTCTTGTCCGTCACATAAGTCATACAAGGTATCTGTATTCTCACCTCGATCGTGAATGAGCTTTCTCCTTCCATCACAGATCATAGCCTGTCCATCTGACGGCGCGTTGGCGTGTGCGAATACATATTGTTTCTCGTCCTTTTCCTGTCGTTCATTTTCATCTACTGCGAGTAACGACTTCCCTCGACATTTACTCGGTGCAGACTCACCCCTGATATCTGTAATTGTCGGATAAATATCAACGCACGACACGGGTGACTCTACTTTGCTAGGCTCTATGTTCGGTCCGCGGATAATAAGCGGGACCCGGGTGACTTCGTCACCGAGTGCATCGCCCCCGTGACCGTAATTATCATTTTCCCCAAATGCTTCACCGTGATCGGACACCAAGATAAGGACCGTATTGTCGAAGCCGAGCTCAGACTGCACCTTGGAAAGGAGCGAATTGAGGCATCGATCAAAGTATTCCACTTCTCCCCGATACAATTGACGCAGGATTTCAATCTCGCTATTCACCAAGTCATCTGGAGAATGGATGAATTTTTGCCGAAGTCGAATCGCTTCTTTTTCTCCAATATCGTGACTAACCGTATTTTTGTGGGGCAGATACGGATGGTGTACGTCCATATAGTGAACCCACCCAAATACTGGAGCTGAAGCGGATTCTAACCAGTCGAATACGTACTCATTGAGTTCGGTTCCATCCACGTAAGGAGTCCCGACACCAGTTCCAGTAGCTTTTTCTAGATTCTTCCAAGCTTTCCGCAAAACATCATAGAGAATGCTATCTTTCGGTATGTTATTCCCAGCCTTCTTACGTAATTTCGAGACTGTAGACGGTGAATCAGAACCCTCGGAGAAAATGTCGAAACCACGGTCATATCCGAATGAGGCACTTAGATGGGGGTTTGAGTGGAACGCTGCTGTTCCATAATTCGTGTTTTTGAACTCTTCAATGAGATGTGGACGATCGGGGGAATAATAAGACCCATAGTAGTCCCAGGGATACATCCCTGAAAAAATAGATGGAAAAGACATTCCCGTTGAGGTACCGTTCGCATACGCTCGCTTGAACGTTAGCCCTTCTTCAATTAATTGTTCAATTGTCGGAGCTGATACCGCTTCGTCCGAAAATATAGTATCATACCGCAGTGAATCCACGGTTATGAGTATGATGTTAGAATTGCCGGTCATATTGAGAAGGACGCAGATTGGTCAATAAAGGCTTCGAAAGAAGAACACCGACTGTAGCCGGACAAATGCCCAACCAAAGAATGTGGATCGCTTTGGAAGGGAAAATCCAGTATCGCAAACTCGTTGCTTCCGCTTGATGGTTCCTCTATCGATAATGTTCTCATGTGGAGCAGCAGAATCTAGCTAGGGTATCGCAATCATTTAGTATGGGTGAAATGATTGATCTTCAGGCCGCAAAACAACGGATTTTTATCTGCGCTGAACCACTCCTCAGTTGGATTATTAATGGCGGATGAACCGGATAATGTCTCTCGGCGGGACAAAATAGAAGCCGTGATAGCAGTCGCCCGATTTCGGCCACGCTTCACCGTCGGTGTTTTCGCCTTTGGGATAACCGCTGCGCTGTTTGAGGGAATCGGTCTCAGTTTCATACTCCCTATTGTGGAACTCGTGCAGACCCAGGATTCAGCATCTGAGGCTGACGGACTCTTAGCGATATTTGTGACGTTGTATCGGACCGCCGGGGTCCCATTTACGCTCGGTACTGTGATACTAGGGGTGTCGGGAGTGATGGTTGCACGGTATACCTCAAACTTTGTCGTTGCTTGGTTGCGGGAAGCGTTGCGAACCTATTATATCCGAGATCTACAGGATCGCGCGTTTAGAAACGCACTGAACGCCCGCGTCGATTATTACGATGAGGAGGGTTCCGACGATATACTGAACGCAATTGTAACCCAAACGTACTATGCCGGACGAGTCATTAAGCGCGGTATCCAGTTCCTTGAACAGACCTTCATGGCGTCTGTATACCTGTTTATCGCCTTTGTAGTCGCCCCGTGGTTGACGCTCTTCGCCGTGTTCGTGCTTGGAGGATTTACCCTGGTATTTCGGCAAGTGCTGGAGACGGGCTACGATGTCGGAGAACAGGTCGCCGACGCCAACAAAGAGCGGCAAGAAGCTGCGCAAGCGGGAACCCAGGGGATTAGGGACGTTCGAGTTTTCGGAGTCGCAGACGAACTATACCAGGATTTCCAAGACGCGATTGACAAGTACACTCAGGCACGGATACTTCTGCGGCGGAATGAGGCCGCTATCGACAAGTTTTACAATCTCATCGTCGCCGTATCTGTCTTTGTACTTATATACTTCGCGTTGGAGTTTGCCGATCTGACACTGGGCGCGCTTGGGTTGTTCCTGTACGCGATGTTCAGATTAGGACCGAAGGCGAGCCGAGTGAATACACTTTTTTACCAAGTGGAGAATGATTTGCCCCATCTGGTCCGAACGCAGGAGTTTATCCACGTACTCGAACAGAATAAAGAAGACAACAGTGGATCGAAAGAGGCGCCCGAGGAGATCAATGGGGTTGAATTTGAGGATGTATGGTTCTCATACAACGATAGCGAGACCGTTCTCCAGGGGATGAACTTTCAAGTGGAAAAAGGCCAGTTCGTCGGATTCGTTGGACAGTCAGGAGCAGGCAAGTCGACTCTCGTCTCCTTGCTAGCACGGATGTACGAGATTGACCGGGGCACGATCAAGGCTAACGGGGTATCAATCGATGAGATTGACATCGACGACTGGCGTGAATGTCTGTCGGTCGTCCGTCAGAACCCGTTCATTTTCAACGATACACTCCGATACAACTTGACAATCGGGAACCGTGACGTGAGTGAGTCAGAATTAGACCAAGTCTGTTCGATCGCACGAGTTGACGAGTTTCTCGAAGATCTCCCGGACGGGTACGACACAATGCTCGGCGACGAAGGTGTCCGGTTGTCGGGCGGTCAAAAGCAGCGCGTCGCACTTGCACGGGCGCTGATCAAGGACGCCGACCTGTTAATCATGGACGAGGCAACGAGCGACTTGGACTCGGATCTTGAGAAGCAAGTGCAGCGCGCAATCGAGGAAATGGACAGGAATTATGCGATAATTACGATCGCACACCGGCTATCAACCGTGAAGAACGCTGATCGGATTTACACTGTTGAGGATGGACGGATCACCGAACGCGGAACCCACAACGAATTGGTAGAGACCGATGGGAAGTACGCGGAATTGTACGGAATCCAATCAGGAAGATAATAACTAATTTGAGACAATGGTTGTGGATTTGTGAAGTCTCCCGTCAAGGTTTCGGAAATGGGTTTGGGATCCCCGTTCCGTCCGTTCGCCGACCACTCGTGTCGAAACCGTTTAATGGTCTACTATCAATGAAATCGGCAGAGGTGAACTCGTTATCCAAGCGACCGTTTTCGGTGTTAATTAGTGTCTACAAGGAAGATAATCCGGATCACTTCAAGACGGCGCTTGAGAGTATCGTCAATCAAACGATCGTTCCAGACGAGGTGCTCGTCGTGAAAGACGGCCCACTCCCCGACGATCTGGATTCGGTGATCGCAGAATTTCAGACATCATATCCGGAAACGTTCGTACAAGTCGCCCTTAACGAGAACCAAGGCCTCGGAAAGGCGCTACAAACGGGGGTTCGGCTGTGTTCACACGATCTGATCGCAAGAATGGATGCCGATGATGTTTCCGTATCTGAACGGTTTGAAGAACAACTCCGATACCTCGAACAACATCCTGAAGTTGACGTGCTCGGGGGATATGTCTCCGAGTTCGATCAGGATCCCGGAGCAGCTGACCGGATCCGAGCAGTTCCACAGGACGCCGATGAAATCCGAAAGTTCGCGAGGTCACGATGCCCAACTAATCATCCAACTGTAATATTCCGCCGAGAATCAGTTCTAGAAGCAGGGAACTACAGGCCATGGCGACTGATGCAAGATTACGAGTTATGGATGAGAATGTTGAATCACGGACACATTATTGAGAATCTACCAAAAGTGCTGGTCAAATCGCGGGCTGGCAGCGCCCTTTACGGTCGCCGTGGAGGGAAAAAGTACGCTCGTCTTGAGCTCAAGTTACAACGAGAATTCAGACGAATGGGTGTTATCTCTCAAACACGGTTCGTCAAGAACGTCCTCTCCCGGGTGCCAATACGTCTCGTCCCAAACCGGATCCGTGAACTGATCTACCGATTCTGCTTCCGCTCCTGAGTGCCACTCCCACGCCGGACTCTGTATCCACTGCTCTATTGAATCCGCAGACGGCACTGGGATTGAGGCCGAAGACACAGTTATCAGACTCCATTGGTGACGAATTCTTACAACCGACCTTCGATTGATGGGTCGGCTTTGGAGAGCGAAAGCAGATTCTGACTCGCTATCTGTTGCTGACTCCATCTGACACACTCGACGCTAGCCCGTCGACTTGGCCGCCGTCACCGGATTCAACAGAGCAGTATCCACTTAATCAAGGGGGCTCCCTGTCATTACAAGTATCGCCTTCCAGTCTCGTCACTAGCACCAAATACAAAAGCTCAGAGAATGAATAATACGAAGGAAAAATGCCACCACGAAACTGTGACTGAGAAATTTAGACACTGAATTCGAAATTTAACATCCAACCGACACTCTATTGCTAATATTATGGCCATCTCTGATGAGTGATAAAATGGCAAATGATTTCTTTGAGTGCTTCTTGCTTGGGTTTACGGAAGAGCTCAGTCGATACCGTAGTTCGGAAATATCGAAACATCCAGACCGATTCGCACAGACCGCTCGAAGCAGTCGCTGTAAACACACTTACAACGACCGGGGAGAGACAGGAAAGTATGCAAATTGAACACCGAGTAATCAGCCCTGACGAGCCCTACTTTATTGCCGAAGCTGGTGTCAACCACAACGGCGATCTGGAGATGGCCGAAAAGCTGATCGACGCCGCGGCAGACGCCGGGGCGGACGCAGTGAAATTCCAGACGTTCAGTGCGGATAGACTCGTTACCGAGGACACAGAGAAAGCGGACTACCAGGAGGAGACGAGCGGAGAGGGGAGCCAGTACGAGATGCTGCGGAACTACGAACTGGACCGGGCGGCACACGAACGCTTGCAGAACCACTGCCAGACGCGTGACATCACCTTCCTCTCGACCCCGTTCGACGTCCAGAGTGCCGATCTCCTCGCAGATCTCGGCGTGCCAGCTGTCAAGCTCGGCTCCGGCGAATTCGACAACCATCCGCTGCTGGAACACGTCGCCGAGCTGGGACTGCCGATGATCGTCAGCACGGGGATGGGAACGATGGACGAGGTCCGCGAGGCGCGGGACGTGATCCGCAGTGTCGACCCTAAGATCGACCTGGCATTTCTCCACTGCACGTCGGAGTATCCCTGCGACATCGAGGACATGAACCTCCGGGCAATGGAGCAGATGGACGAGGCATTCACGGAGCCAGTCGGCTACTCTGATCATACAACGTACCCAGAAACACCGTCTTTCGCGGTCTCGGGAGGGGCACAGATCCTTGAGAAACACTTCACGCTGGACAGAACTCTCCCGGGACCGGACCACAAGGCGTCCTTGGAACCGGACAAACTGGAACGGGCGGTCACGCTGTCGCGACTGGCCGCGCGGGCTAGAGGCAACGCTGAGAAACAGCCCACAGCGGGTGAACGACGAAACAAGTCCACGACAAGGAAGAGCCTGCACGCCGCTGTCGACCTCTCGGCGGGCGAGGTGCTATCCTCGAACGATATAAATATCCTGCGACCGACAGACGGACTGTCGCCAAAACACTACGACACCGTCATTGGGGCAGTCCTGGAGACGGACCTCGGTGCTGGCGACCCAATCACGACTGCCAACGTCGACGTGACTCTGGAGAGTGAGAGGGATGTTTGACGGGACCGATACGGTGCTGGTGATCGGGGCTCACCCGGACGACGAGGTACTCGGAGCTGGCGGTGCGATGGCGAAACATGCAGCGGCGGGCGATGAGGTACACGTGCTCATTGTCACGGAAGGGACAACACAGCAGTACGGGGACGATGAGGACCTGATCGAGGAGAAACAGACCGACGCTCGCACCTGTGCAGAGACGCTCGGCGTTTCCGCTATCCATTTCGGTGGCCTGCCAGACATGCGCCTCGACGAGGTCGCTCACGTCGACGTCAACGCCGCCATCGAGGACGCGTGTGCGGAGATCGGGCCCGATATCGTCTACACCCATTCGCGGCGTGAGGTCAACCGGGACCACGTCGAAATACACGACTCGACCCTGGTCGCCACGCGGCCAGGAACAGACGTTTCAACGGTTCTGGCGTACGAGACCCCCTCGTCTACTGATTTCGCCCCTGGGACGGACGGATTTGATCCGGACCTGTTCGTCGACATCGAGGAACACCTAGAGACGAAGATCGAGGCATTCGGTTCCTACGAGATCGAGAAGCGGCCGTTCCCCCATCCCCGTTCACCGGAGGCACTCGAAGCGATTGCCCGGTCACGGGGTGCGGCAAGTGGGGTCCCCGCGGCAGAGGCATTCGACGTGCTGCGGGCGTACCGATAACCTGATTACAGTGGTTCAGCGGGTACGCCAACGACGGTCGATCCTGCTTCAATCGATTCCGTGACAACCGATCCAGCGCCGATGACAGCACCGTGTCCGATGGTCACATCTTCAACGACAGTTGCACCCGGACCGATGTACGCGTCCTGACCGACCTCAACCCCCCCAGCGAGCGTAGCACCCGGTGTGATTGTCGCGCCGCACCTGAGGTGTGAGTCGTGAGATATGTTTACACAACTGTCGATGAGAACGTGATCTTCTATCGAGACATCGGGTCCGACGTAACTGCGGGCGTTGACAGTCACACCGTCACCAAGTGTTGCGGTATCGGATATAGTTGAATCTGGATGAGCGGCTGAAAAGAAGCCATAGCCATGGTCCGAGATCTTCTCGGCAATCGATAGCCGAACACCTTGATCGTCGCCGTACGCCACGAGACACTGTACCGGTTCATCGAACGTGGACAGTGCCGTCACATCACCGACAACCGGTATCTCTTCGATAACGTCGCTGTGCAATGCGGTATTGTCGTCAAGGAAGACAACCCCTTCTGTGTTGTCGCTACTGCAGAGGATATCGAGCACGACCCGGCCTTGTTCGCCGGCACCGTAGATTGCACGCATACCTGTCCTATTGTGGCTAGTTCGGTAAAGGCTTCTACCGAATGGACACAAGTATATGTATGCTACTGAACAACAGCAGGTATGGACGACGATTGGGACGACATCACGACGCAAAAATCGGGTGGGCAGTGGTACCCGGCAGAGCCGATGGTTCGGCTAACCGCCCGATTTATTCAGCGACGAACTGGAATCGATAGCTACGACGTAAAGCGACCGACCGACCGCGTGCTGGATGTCGGCTGTGGCAATGGAAGTCACGTCCTCTTTTTTGCCGAGCAGGGACTGTCAGCTGCCGGCGTCGATATCTCCAAGCCCGCCATCGAGCTTGGACGACAACGGGCAGCAGAAACGGGCCTCGATGTCGACTTCAAAACCGGTGATGCGGCGGACCTCTCTTGGGGGAGCGAGACGTTCGACCTCGTCGTCTCGGACGGCGTACTCGACCACGTCAGTTTCTCGGAAGCAAAGTCAATTCTGGCCGAGATACAGCGCGTGTCGACACCGGACGCGTACATTTTTCTTTCCCTCCGATCGACTGCGGACTCAGAATGTGGACGCGGTGAGGAGGTCGAAGAGAACACATATATTTTGAAGGAGGGCTACGAAAAAGGGATGTTGCAGCACTTCTTCGATCGTCGTAGCATTGAGGAACTGCTCGAGGGCTACGAGATATTCGATATTGAGCACCTGAAACGCGAGTATCCAGCCGACTTCAGCGTCGACAAGTCGCATCTACAGAGCTCTGAGGGGCTTAAAAAGCAAATAGATCTGCGGGATACTGATTTCTCGCGACAGCACGCCAGATGGTGGATAGCAGCAAGGCGGACGAAGTGAGTGCCGTTTCAGCCAGACAGACTACTGTCAGTACATCACAAAGCCGGTTAGTTGAGACGCCTGCTTGCTGAGGATGTGTCCAAGCACCAGCAGCAAGCAGACGGTGAGATTCACGAGGACCAGCTCCTTAACTTCCTCGTCAACACGCTTGACGAGGAAGTTTCACTCAGTCTCGGCGCTAATGCTGAAATCGATGCTGAGGACATTTACGAGGTCTTCGTCGGCGCTTGCGCCGACGGGACCTCGGTATCTGAACTCTGTGAGACCAGTGAAGACTCTCCGCACGAAAACACGGTTCTGTACCACCTCCGCGAGAAATTCGAACTAACGTCAGTTGAACAGATCGGGAACGCACTCCTGCAAAAGGACGTTCTAGAGGTTCTTCCTGAGCAGGTGGAGGTCGTCGCAGACCTCCACCTGCGGCCCTACTACGGTGACGGGGACGAAACGGATGGTCTCTATCACTCAGAAGCCAAGCGTGGAACCACCGCGTTCCATGCTTACGCGACACTGTACGCGCGTGTGAAGAACAAGCGATACACGCTGGCGGTGCGCCGTCTCGTCGACGGCGACACCGCCAGCAGTGTCCTCGCTGAGTTTCTTGGCCTCCTCGACGGCCTTGGCCTCGGCGTCAAGGCCGTCTATCTTGATCGAGAATTCTACGATAGCAAGTGTCTCACGCTGCTTCAGGCGCACAACTACGCGTACGTGATGCCAATCGTCCGATGGGGAAAGACGATCAAGCAGGAACTCTCGGAAGGATGGAGTCGCGTCATCCAACACGAGCTGACGGGGAAACTCGACGGTCACAGCTGGACCGTCGAGTTTCCCGTCTACATCGACTGTACCTATCAAAAAGGACGGTATGGAGAACACGGAGTGGCGCGTCACGGCTACGCCGCTGACGCGCCGTTCATTGACACACCACGAGACGCTCGATACCACTACGCGAAACGCTTCGGTATCGAGGCCAGCTATCGACTCTCCGAGCAAAGCATTGTAACGACCACGACGCAGAATCCGGTCGTACGGCTGCTGTATGTCGTGGTTAGTCTACTCTTGCAGAACGTATGGCGGTATCTCCATTGGGAGTATGTGGCGACGCCCCGCCGTGGCGGGCGTCGCCTCTGGAAGTGGTCATTCGAGGAGTTCATCAACATGCTGTGTCGGGCAGCGTGGACGGCCCTCGCGGTGCGTCGGGCCGTCCCCGCGAACCGACCACCGGACGACCGGTTCCACCGGTAATTACTCACCGAGGACGCCGCCTTGTGAGTGGCAACACTGCCGCGTCGGCGGCTGATCGCCGCCGACGGCGGCAGCTCTACCTTCGATTAGCGTTCTCCAACCACTATCAACGACCCATCCCAACAGAACAGGTGACTCAGGTCAGGTTAACTGGCGACGCTTTGTGAGGTACTGACTGTGAGTTAATCCCACTCGGTCGCCGCTGCTACGCTCTCAACCTGTAAGGTGTCCGCACTATCGGGTTTAGTCTGAAACGAGCCACAGCAGTCTGTGTCAATATCGATTCGATTTGACAAGTAGTTCGGTGTCGAGGTCGATATTCGCAAGTACATCCGCGATTCGCGGGCCGCTGTTGCCGTCGCCGTAGTACGTGGTGTCGGTCTGCTCAAGGAGATCTGCCCGCCGTGTGTCGTCTGTGAGTCGCTGGACCGCCTCAACGATCTCGTCCACGTCGTGGTCGACGTAAACGACGTTGCCGGCGTTAGTCCGTCCGGTCTGCCTGTTCCCGATATTGACCGCGGGCAGTGACAGAAACGGTGCTTCGAGAATTCCCGCACTCGAGTTACCGACGAGTGCCGTTGCGTACCTGAGGAGGTTCACGAACAGGTCTCGCTCGAAATTCTCGTGTACCGAAACGAAATCATAGTTCTGGTACTCGTGCAATACGTCGATAATCTCCTCGCTTCCGGGGTCCGTGTTCGGATGGATAGCGACAGTCGGGATCGAGAGGTCCGCGAGCGCCTTCATCGTGGTTTCCATCTGCGAGCCGGCCGCCGTCCGCTCTGAGGAGAGAGGATGTTTGATTAAGACGAGAAAGGGTCCCTCGGTGATGTCGAACCCGATTTCGCGGGACAGCTCCTCGCGTGACAGTTCGGGCACGGTCCTAATACGGTCAAGCCCGGGGTTACCTACATCGAAGGTGCGAAATTCGTGTTCGCCCATCTGGACCAGTCGGTCGCGGTGGTCGGCACAAGCGGTCAGGTGAATATGTGTCATCTTCGAGACGGCGTGGCGAACCGGATCGTCCGCGTTGCCCCATACGGGGTCGCCGCCGAAGATGTGTGCGACGGGGATGTCGAGGTAGTTTCCGACGATAGCCGTCGCCAGGGGCTCCTCACGGTCACCAGCTACAAGGAGGATATCGGGCGACTCACGGCTCACGACCTCCGTCAGGGAGGCAACCAGCGTCCCGACGCCTTTGGCACGCATGCGTTTGTCATCGCCGCGCAGCAGATACGCCACGGAGTCGACCACCTCAAAGCCATTCTGCTGGATGTAGGAGATCGTATCTCCATGGGTGTCAGCCACGTGTCCGCCACTGGCAACCACGCCGGCCGATAACTCTTCGTGGGCCTGAATAGCGTCGAGAGCGGGATAGAGAATATCGTACTCTGACCGGATTCCCGTTATCGCAAGAATGTCGCGCGGCACACTTAGACTGTGCTCAACACAATCGTAAATCCGTTTTGATTGCGGCACACTGGGAACATCTAATACGCCGACCAACGAAGCACCGGGGAATGACTAACCTGACCATCCTCCGGACCGCAGTTGGCAGCCTCCCCTCACGCGGTCTCATTGATGCGCTCCGCGAGTACGGGTTCAGCGTGGTCGGTGCCGACGCAAACCCGGCGGCCTACGGCCACCTCTATCTTGACGAGTCGGAAGTCGTGCCGCGGGCTGACGAGCCGACCTTTCTCGACACCGTGACTGACCTCGTCGCGGACCACAACATCGACGCCATTCTCGCCGGGCCCGAGGCCGAGCTGTTGGCGCTCGCGGGCGAAAAGGCGAAACTCGGCAGACAGGGCGCGACGGTGCTGTGTCCCGACGCCAAGACGGTCGAATTGTGTGCGGACAAGCGACAGACTCAAGCGGCGTTTGCTGACGCAGAGATTCCGGTCCCAGACCTGTACGAGCGCGATGCCGTTGAGTTTCCGTGTATTGTCAAACCGCGGTTCGGTGGCGGCAGCACGGCCGTCAACGTCGCCCGCTCCGAGAGCGAGTTAGCGGTGTACGCCGCCGACCTCAACGACCCAATCTTCCAGAATTACGTCGATGGCCCAGAGTACACCGTGGACGTGCTATCGGGAGATGACGGCCGTCCGCTATCGGTGGTGCCCCGGCGACGCCACGGCGTCGAGTCCGGCAAGTCCGTCACGGGTGAAACGGTCGCACGCGAGGATATTATCGAGCACTGCGAAACCATCTCCCGGGAGTTTGACCTGTTCGGACCTTCTTGCATTCAGTGTATCGACGGGCCGGACGGACTGCGGTTTATCGAGGTTAACACGCGCTTTGGCGGCGGGGCAGTCCTCTCAATGCAGGCTGACGACTCGGTGTTGCCAAATGTTGAGCGGCTGATCCGCGGCGAGCGCGGTGTCAAGAGTGAAAGCTTTCGAGACGGGCTTGTTATGATACGCAACTATACCGAACTATACGCCGACCGAACAGAGGTGTGGGACGATAATGCGTGACGTGATTCTGTTTGATCTAGACAACACGCTGTTCGATGTCGAGCAGTACATGACCGGTGCGTTCGCGGATGTCGCAGCCCATCTGGAAGCAGAATACGGCGTCAATGGCGAACAGATCCACGCAGACCTGCTTGAGCTGTGGCGCAAAGAAACCAGTATGTACCCGCACCTTTTCGACGATCTCATCGCGGACCACAGCATCAACGCGGATATTGAGCAGATAGTTGCGGTGTTCAATGATCACGAGCCAGTGCTTGAGCCATACGATGGGGTACCAGAGGTGCTCAACAATCTTCAACAGAGAGGATACACGCTTGGTATCGTTACTGATGGCACGGCTCGCAGACAGCGACGGAAACTTGACGCACTTGGACTCCGGTCAGCGTTCGAGACAGTCGTGTTGACAGCCGAACTCAACGAACCAAAGCCCTCACCGCTCCCGTTCGAGGAGGCTGCGCGCCGACTCGAACGGTCTGGAGACAGGTGTGTATATGTCGGTGATAACCCACAGGTCGACTTTGCCGGGGCAAAAAAAGTCGATATGTGTACGATCAGGGTTCGCCAGGGTGAGTTCCGGCATCTACCGTCAGGCCCTCATTCCGATATTTCAATTGAAAATATTAATGAGGTCTACGAAGCTATTGTGAATGCGTCAAAAGATCACCAAGAGAGTCATTGAAGCGAAGATATGTGTAGACGGCGAGAAGTCCGCTCCTGAGCGTGACAGTCGAGTGTTCTAAAACGGTACCAGTCTGTTCTCGTACGTACAGTCATAATTCTACAGCGGTATCGTCGATAGCTGCCCTACCTAATCCATGATTCGGCAGGGCCGCCTGGACAATCGACGTCGTCACGCCGGTGAATCTGTGCCAGCAGATTAGCGGCACAACGCTTCGAGACGAACGTTTTGGTCGACATCACGACTCGTCTGGGGGCGCGTCCGGGCCACCCTTTTCGGCTATGACTCTCGGCCACCGCTAAGAACTGACCAACGGTCCTCGACCTCCTGGATGGCGTCCATCGCCGGTTTGAGCAACCCGTATTCGGCTCTAGTTCCGGTCAGTACCGTGATCGTGCGTCGACCCTGCTCGTCCATGCGAAGAACGTTCTCGCCACGGCGGCGTGTAGGTTTCGTCTTCGAGACATAGACGAACTCCAAGCCGTGAGCGGACTCACTTGATCGTCCAACCACCGTCGACGACGAGGTTGTGCCCGGTAACGTACCCCGCCGCGTCAGACGCCAAAAAGACGACAGGACCGACCATATCTTCCGGTGCAGCCATGCGCCCCAACGGCGTCCTCCGCTCGTAGTTCTCGACGAACTGCTCGTCCTGTCCGTCGAACACACCGCCCGGACTGACCGCATTCACTCGGACGTCGTACTCACCGAGGTAGGAGGCCATGTACCGGACCAGGTTCAGGATACCCCCTTTGATCGCCGAGTACTCCACGGGACTGGTCATACCCGTCCCGTCGTAGACGCCGAAGTCGGGCGCTTGCACACCGTAGACTGAGCCGAGGTTGATGATACTCCCGCCGTCGGCTTGGTCTTTCATCGCCATCGACGCGCAGTACGAACTGTAGAAGTAGCTGTTCAGGTGGAGATCGACGTTCTCTCGCCAGTCTGCGAGTGTCATCTCCTCGTAGCGCTGCCCGTAATTCTTGTTCCGTGGGTACGCCGTGTTGACGAGGACGTCAAGCGAGCCGAACTCGTCGATTACAGACGCCACCGTCTCCTCGACCGCCTCGGCCTTCGTGATATCGAGCGATCGGAACTGTCCGTTCTCGCCGATCGAATCCGCGACCGCCTGTCCCTCTTCTGCTGCCGGATCGGCGACGACGACTGTTGCTCCGTGATCCGCGAGCCCCTCACAGATCTCTCGACCCAGCAGTCCCGCGCCCCCGGTAACGAGGGCGACGTCACCGTCAAGATCGAACGCATCAATCAAAGTCGACACCCCACTCTTCGACGAGGAACTTCACGAGAGCGAAGTCGATGGGGCGATCGATGTCGACAGAGCGCTCCGGTGGCATCTCCGCGACGCCGGTTCGGTCGCCGTGAGTCGAGTCCGCATCAGCCAGGTACGATCGCTCGTAGGTGTACACGGAGGCGTTCATCTCGTAGACGCTCGGCGCGTCCTGGCGCCTGACGACCTCGTCGTCAAGCGACTTCGAGAGCGACGCATAGCCGTTCTCGTCCAGTTCGACCATGTTGAAGTACGGGTTCTTGTCGGCCTCCGTCACGGTGTAGGCGTTGGTGGCCTCCGTCCCGTGGACCCGCTGAAAGCAGTTCTCTATGTCCGCGACGAGGCGGAGCGGTGCCGTCGCGTCGAGATCGACGACGTAGTCGTAGGTCCGACCCGTGATGGACTCCATCTGCTCGTGTGCGTGCTGGATGACCGGGAGCTTGGCTGCTTCGTCCGTGGCGAGTTCGTCGGGACGGCGGAACGGGACCCGCGCACCGGCGTCCTCGGCCACCATCGAGATTCCGTCGCTGTCGGTCGAGACGACAAGATCAGTCGTCCGATCCCACTGCTTTGCCTGGCGGATCGTGTGTGTGATCAGCGGCTGTCCGTCCAGGTCACGCACGTTCTTGTCGGGGACGCCCTTCGACCCGCCCCGGGCACAGATCGTTACGAGCGTCGAAGCATCTACTGTCATACCTGATTCTCCTTTGCTTCGAGGGCAATTTCTAAAACCCTTTTTGCTTCGGGCACGTCGTTGTGGCACGGTTCTCGGGTTCGGACGTGCTCGAGGAAGTACCCCAGCTGGTCGCGAAACACGTCGTCGCGTGTGTAGTCGAACTCTCGGTGATCTGTCTCGGCTGGCGTTTCGATCGTCACCGTCTGTTCGTTCAGGTCGGCACGGACGACGCCGGCTTCGCCAATCACCACCAGTGTCCGCTTTGGCACACGTCGGAAGTAATCTAGATGGACACTACCGAGCGCGCCCGACCGCGTCCGGAGAACGATCTCAGCCACATCTTCGGTCTCGATCTCGAGAGAGCTGAGATGACCGATGTGTCCATCGACCGTCGCCACGTCGCCGAGCAACCAGTAGATATAGTCGAGTTCGTGAACGAGGTCGAGCACGACCCCGCCACCGAGTTCGGACGAAGCGCTGTACGAGTTCCGGTAGTCCTGCCCGGGTCGCCACTCTGGGAGGTGCGAGCCGGCGGTCGCACGAAAGGAGAGCACGTCACCGATCCTGTCTGCCCCCAGTGCATCCCGGACCGCCGCCAAGACGGGCGAAAACCGGAGCTGGCACCCCACGTACGTGATCAGGTCCCGTTCGTCGACGACCTGCTGGAGTTCCTCGACGCCAGCCAGTGAGTCGGATAGCGGCTTCTCGAGGAAGAGGTCACACCCACTGCGGGCACACCGTGTGGCGGTCTCAACGTGCAACGCGGTCGGGTTCGTGACGAACGCGACATCCGGGTCAACGGCGAGCCCCGCCTCTAGTGAGTCGTGCTCAACGATGCCCGCCGGCCCGTCCCCTTCTGCAGTGCCGCTCCGGTAGGCGTGTACCTCGAACTCCTCCGGCCGTTCATCGAGAAGTCGCAGATGCCGCCGACCGATCGATCCGAGACCGGTAAACAGTATACGCATACGACGCCTTTCCGGCCCGGTTACAAAAGCGTTTGAATGGCACTGTTAGTTCTGGAGCTCCTGAGCTGGCGTTCGTCCGTCGAGTGCTTGGTTCGGCCGTTCGTGGTTGTAGTGGTGTCTGAAGCGTCGTAACCATTGTCTGGCGCTCGATTGACTGCCCCGCCAGAAGGTGTGGAAGCCGTCGATTCGCATGGTGACGGTCTGGAACACTTTTCGATGTGGTTCCGAGTTCGATAGTCGAGCCGACCGCTCAATTCGTGACGCGCGAGGGCAGTCAGATAGCCGCTATCATCGACGAGAAACTCTGTATTGTCGATATCGTGTTTCTCGGTGAGTCGATGCAAAAACGCCGTCCTCAGAAATCTTCGATTTCTGATGTGCGAACGAGAGCAGCGCTCTCGTTAACGCCGCGGGGTCAGTCTCGCGGCGGCTGAAAACGTCAATGTCGAGCAATAACTTTGAGTCGGTGTCGATGGCAGCGTAGAGCCACTTTTTCTCACCATCAACCTCGATCTGCTTCTCGTCGACCGCAACCCGCGACGGCTCCGCCGTCGGTGGGTGGCTCTGTGCTTCAGACAACGTATGCACCCAATTCCAGACCGCCCCGTGAGAACGATCGACAACCAACAGTTCTAAGATCACCACCGTCTCCCTGATCGACAGCCCCGCCGTGTGGAGACGTACCCCAAACCGCCGGACGGGTGTCGGGGTGCGCTCGTTCTCCCAAACGTCATGACTGTCTATTTCCAACGTTTCTCTGAGCAGGTTTGCGAGTGATATGAACACCTCTCGCTACGGCCTGCTCGTTCCTCAATCCCTCAACTAGACAGTGCCGTTTGAATACGCCTGTCGAACCGCGGACAGTCCGTTCGCACGTGGTCAGTCGAGTGCTGCTGCCACACAGTCGACCACGCGGTCGATGTCCTCCTCGGCCATGTGCGAAAACATCGGCAGTGAGAGGACGCTCTCGGAGACGGCGTCGGTCGTCGGAAGAGACCAGGCACCATCTCCGTATCGCTCGGTGTAGTATTCTGACCGGTGGACAGGATCGAAGTAGACTTTCGATGCGATGTTCTCGTCTTCGAGTGACTGAACGACAGCGTCGCGATCGACATCGTCGTCAAACCGGACCGTGAACAGCTGGTAGACGTGGCGTCCGTCTGCCGGAGCGCGAGGCGGCGTGACTCCGGCGATTTTCTCCAGTTGTTCCCGATAGCGTGCCGCCACGCGTTGGCGGCCGGCGATGAGCGTGTCTTCGACTTTTTGCATCTGTGCGACACCGATGCTGGCGACCACGTCGGGCATCCGAAAGTTGTTCCCGAGCGCGACGTAGTCGCCGCCACTGGCCGAGTCGAAGTAGTCCCGCGAAGCTCGTCCGTGCGACCGAAGGAGCCGAGCCTTGCGTGCCACGTCGTCGTCTCCCGTCAGGACAGCCCCTCCTTCGCCCGTCGCAACCACTTTGTTCTGACAGAAGCTCAGCATCCCAGCGTCGCCGAATGTCCCGACCTTCTGTCCCCGTGATTCCGCACCGAGCGCCTCCGCTGCGTCTTCGACGAGTCGAAGATCGTGGTCGGTTGCGATCTCGCGCAGCTCCCTGATCTTGCAGGGTTTGCCTGCGTAGTGAATCGGGAGAATTGCAGCGGTGTCGTCCGTAATCCTGTCACGAACGTCGTCGGGATCGAGACCGAACGACTCCGGTTCGATGTCTGCGAAGACCGGTTTCGCGTCGACCATCTCTATGACGTTGGCCGTCGAGATGAACGTGAACGACGGGACGATGACCTCGTCGCCCGGGCCGACGTTCAACGCCCGGAGAGCGCTGACCAGCGCCGTCGTCCCCGAGTTGAATACGACGGCGTGGTCGACATCGTGATACTCCTCAAGAGCCGTCTCGAAGTCGTCGATGTAGGGACCGTTGGCCCAGTATGACCCTCGAGTGACCGAGTCAAGGACGTTCTTGACGTCGTCACGATCCCATGTGATCTCGAAGAGTGGAATTGCGTCGGCCATCGTCACCAGCCTCCATTCGGCGCTTGCGATTCGATGAGGGCCGAGAGTTCGTCCGAAGAGAGCAGGTCGGCCTCTTCGGACGTGTACTCTCTGGTGAGCGAGTTGGAGATGTTCGACGTCGTCGTGTAGCTACTGAGGTCGATCTCGGGATACAGGACGAACATCTTGTCTTCCTCTTTCGTCTGTCGACGTTCGTCCGCTGATATCAGTTTCTCGTGGGTCCGCTCGGCCGGCCGCGGACCGATGATCTCGATCTCGATGTCCTCGGGATCGTAGCCCGCTCGCGGTGCGTAGGTGTCCCGGATGACGACCGCAAGATCCTCAAGTTTGAACGCCGGCATCTTCAGGATGAACACCTCGCCGCCCTCCAGCCGTGCATGCGACTTGAGGACGAACTCAACGGCACGCTCAATCGACATGAGGAACCGGGTCATATCGGGATCGGTGACGGTCAGCGGCCCACCGTCCCTGACTTGATCGATGAAGAGGGGAACGACCGAACCGCTCGACCCGAGGACGTTGCCAAACCGGACGCATCCGAACTTCGTCTGTCGGTTCCCCTTGTACGTGTTGGCTGCGATGACCAGCCGTTCGGAGAGCAGTTTTGTCGCTCCCATCACCGACGTTGGGTTCGATGCCTTGTCCGTACTGATTGCCAGCAGCGATTCGACGTTCTCTTCTCGCGCTGCGTTGATGAGGTTCTGTGTCCCCTGGATGTTGGTCTGGACCGCTTCGAACGGATTGTACTCGCTAATTTCGACGTGTTTCAGCGCTGCGGCGTGAAAGACGACGTCTACATCTTCGACTGCCATTTCCAATCGCGATTCATCGCGGATATCACCCAATAGCATCCGGAGTGTATCACTGTGTTCTTCATGTTTCCGTTCGAGATGAAAGAGCCCCTCCTCGTCGTTGTCGAAGACGCGAACGGCCGCGGGATCCCGCTCAAGACACTGTTTCACGATCCCGGAGCCGATCGAGCCACAGCCGCCAGTAACGAGAATTTTCTTCCCCTCAAGTGAGGACATATGTGTTGTACGTTCGTACCCGAGCTACTGGATTAAGCGTTTTCGTTGCTCTGGCAGTATCGTGTTTAGTTACTTGGAACGAACATCCGGGGCCCCAACTGTTGTATTTGCTAGTTTGGGCTCAGACACCGCTCCGTGATCGGTAGTTGGTGTAACTGACAAGTAGTGGGGAAATCTTGAGATAGTCGTCCCGTCGAGAAAGGGAAAGTTAGCGTAAACTGGTGGTTTCGCGACTGTTTCGAAACAACTGTTGTGATCATAGATCTCACTGGAGAAATAAGATTGCGCTAGAGACGACACTCCACAATCTCTGGCGAATATCCAGTGATTGGTCGTACAGATTCTACACCTCCGTTTCGAACAAAGTGCCTTGTTGAATCCAGGGATGGCGTAGTGATCACTCCTTGATGGCTTGTTCGAGGTTGTAGACGGCCACGGTCAGCACCAGTTCTCTGAATTCGCGGTACCACGCGCTCGGCCCGACAGCGGAGCCGAATAGGCGGTTGATGGCCGAGAATGCGGTCTCGGCCATCCATCGCTGCCCGTAGAGATCGCTGTCCAACCGTGCGTTGTGGGCGTGATCGTAGTGCGCAAACAGCCGGTGTCTGATGACCGGCCGGACGCCTTCGGAACGGAGTGCGTCCCGCAGTGACTGATCGTCGTAGCCTTTGTCACCGGCGAGATCTCGATTTCAGCGGTATTGCGCAGTGCCACCCGACGGCCGACCTGTGTATCGTGGGGCCAGTGTGCCGAACAGTGGAGGTCGAGGACGGCACACGACGCCGTGTCTACGAGGGCCGTCGTTTTCAGCGTGCGTATGTGGCGATCCGACCGGTCGACGTAGTGGCTGGATGCCGCTTCACGGTCGAAAAATGTGGCATCCAGCGCCCCATGATTGCCGGGATCGCAGCGGGTCGCCGACCGACGGAGCAGTTGCCGCCAGATACGGGTCGGCACCCGTTCGAAGGACCGCCACAGCGTCGAGGGGGCCGGGAAGTCGGTCCGAGCCAACTGTAACAGGCCACGAACGCGATCCATCTCACTCGCCCAATCGACGATCTCGCGGTAGCTCGCGTCCATGTGGTTCCGCAAGAAATGCAGCGTCAGATGCTTCCAATCCGCAAATCCGTTGCCAGCCGGGTCACTCACCACCGCCGTGGGGCTGGCGGCACAGCGTTTTTGAGCCAGTGATGCGGCTTGTGTAACGAAGCGGAAGAGTGGCATTGGTACATTCACTCTCTCCGCTTCGCTTCCACCTTCACAGCAACGCTATCCGCTCGCAGTCATCGGATTCAACAGAGTAGCATACTGGAATTCTGAAGTCAGTCGTTTCTCGAAACGATCGATAGAAAGCCTTTTTAAAAAATATCGTATATCTCAGATATGCATAGAATAATCCACCGCCCACTTGAAATCCTCCGTGAAGGCGGTCCGAGAGCACTCTTCCGGAAGTCGTGTTCGAAACTCAATAGGCAGTTTTATCGGAACTTCACTACCGGTCATTTCAATTCTTCGGGAACAAGCGTGTTCGAACGGGACTGGGACAATCTCCTAATCCTAGATGCTTGTCGGTACGACATCTTCGAAGAAGTGAACTCTTTCCGCGGTGACCTCGAGACACATTGCTCACTCGGATCATCGAGTCGTGAGTTCGTCAGGGCGAACTTCGCTGACCGGACACTCCATGACGTTGTTGTCGTATCAGCCAATGGATGGTATAAAAAAATATCCGACACCTCTGGAAAAATAAATGTTGATGTTCACGATCTGATTGTCGTAGATAACAAAAGCGTAGAGTCCCACAAGTCTGATATTGACACGGTGCGACCGGATCGTGAATGGATTCTCCCCGAAGCAGTTACAAATGAAGCCTGCGATGCCATCGAACGATATCCGAACAAACGTATTATAGTCCACTATCACCAGCCCCATACGCCGTACATCGGACCGACAGGCAAGGAGTACGCAGGGGAGCTACCGCAGAAGTTTGACGGCAAAGAGGAGTTACGGACATCCCATGAGATTCTCCGCAGAGCGTATCGAGAAAACTTAGAGATTGTTCTGGAGGAAGTCGGAGGTCTCTATCCAGAACTGACCGGGAAAACGGTCATCTCCGCAGATCACGGCGATCTACTTGGGGAACGTGGGTTTCCGATTCCTGTCCGGGAATACGGGCACCCCTCCCAGGCGTATCGTGAGGAACTCGTCCGAGTCCCCTGGTTCAACTTACCATTCGATGAGCGAAAAGAGATTATAGCGGAGTCACCATCGGATAATAGGAAAAACGATCTCTCCATTGACGAGGTCAATGAACGACTGAAGAAACTGGGATACAAGATTTGAGGAGGACTCGTTCCGGTTGTATGATCGAAACACTTGAAAGCGCGGTTAATCGAAAAAGCACCCGTCAGGAGCGGTGGATATTCTATTCAATTATTGTGATTAGCGTCCTCTCGTCCTCGGTGATTCTCCCAAGGCTGGCCGGTATCGTGCTTCTCGTTGGCACGTATGCCGTGTTTATCCTGATAACCTTCTCTCGACGGGGATACTTCCTGATAGGTCCTCACTACGCCTTTTTTGCACTAGCTTTGCTATCGTCTTTAATGGTCTTGAACCACGTGATGGGAAAGGTCGGAGATATCACTCACGTTCTTTTCCCGGCAGTCACGGTCTTTCTATTGGTTGCGAATCTATTCGTCATCCCTCACGTGATCAATAGCGAGTACTTTGCTTTCATCACCAGCCGCGTCTCTGCTGTCGTCGTTATCGTTGGTTTACTGATGCTTGTTTTTGGTGACATCAGTTTACTCTGGTTTGAACTTCAAAACTGGCCGGGCACTGACCAAGTGTATTATTTCGGGGAGCTTCACCCATTGCGGTCGATCTATCGTGGAAGCCAGAACAACACAGCTGTCCTGTTATTCGTGGGGTTCCTGGCGTCAATCTATCAACTTGTCCAAGAGAAAACCTCTGTGTACATCGCGTTATCGGTGATAAACGGCGTCGGGTTGTATCTAACCCACAGTCGTGGCGGAATCGGCGTAGCCCTGATCGGTTTTTCCCTCATTTTTCTGTATTTAGTGTATAGGTACGAGGCCGTAGGGGTAGTCACCATATCGGGGGGAGTGCTATTCTTGGCAGGTATATTGACGTATTCCAGTATCTTCCCCGGGCCGAGCTGGTTCGACGTCGTGAATTTGAATGACCGACAGGAGATCTGGCGTGCGGGATACAAAGCCTTCAAGCAAAAGCCTGCTCTAGGATACGGGGTGAAAGAGACGGCTGATATTATAGAACTGTATCTTCCTGAAAACAAGCGAGGGCACTCCATTCACAATGCCTATTTTCGAATATTTTTATATACTGGATTTATTGGGGGTATAACATATATGGCCTTTATTTTCTACAGCCTCATAGATACTGTTTTTGACGATAGAATCAATATCTTTATTTTCGCCCTCGCTGTAGCATTTGCGGTTCATCACTTTCAAGGGGGAGCACCGCTCTTTGGAGCAAATTTCAAATCTGTCAGTATCGGACTAACCTTTGGGTACCTCATAAACGGTCGATACGACTTCTCCGAGGGCTGAGAGCAACAATATGAACGCTCGTATTGGATTCGGACGTTCGATCTATTCTGGACTCGTCAAGCTTTTAGCCGATTTTTCAAGACAACTTCACTAGAACCGATAGATACTTATTCACCCCTCGAAAACTCCTGCGAAGTGACAGAACTGCTGAAAAAAGCGAAAAATGCGTATCACCGCGAAGGTCCTACAGGAATTGTCAACGGAGGCTTAGATTTACTTCTAAGCACGTCGACATCCGCGTATTGCAAGAAGAAATCTATCGAGCAGAACTGGTATATAAAAAGATTGAATGAAAAAGGTCTCGGGACCCCACTCAATCGTTCCATCTTGACCCGGAAGAAGTCCAGCAACACGGTTTTTATCCTCGGTTCTGGAAGCTCAATAAATAGGATATCCGAAGAAGAATGGGATGTAATCGACAATCACGATTCGATGGGGCTGAATCGTTGGCCTATCCACGATTTCTCACCTACCTATCTGGTTTTTGAGATACCTTCATTGAATGCAGGTCAAGAGATAAGAAAACAGTATTGGGAGTTATTAGATATGAAAAAAAGAGACTACGAGGAGACACAGCTGATTCTTAAAGATGTGGACCGGTTCTTTCATACATCTTCTGTAGATGCAGTTCCGGATTGGTTCACTACGGGGATTATGTTGTCTCCTGACATCGAACTTCCTCCCTTGTTTGGAGATTCCAGAGAGCGATTTCGAACCGTATTGCGGTACCTGGACAACCAGAATTACCTCACCCAAGATGGCCGAATTAATCAATTATTCAAGAAACGGGGTTCGGTCAGCTACACACTCTTTCTCGCCACGGTTCTAGGATACGACCGAATCGTTCTATGTGGTGTCGACATGGTGGACTCGAAGTATTTTTGGGACGAGCGGAGAGGTCAACTGAACGAAGAAGATATTCCTATCCCGGAGCCGAACATGGAACGGAACCCCGAGGAAGTTCACAAGACGAACGACGCTTCAAGACAAGGAATCCCCCTCGAACAGATCATCTACGATATCGACGAAGAACTATTACGTCCGAACGGGATCGAATTGTATACCGAAACGAAACGCTCTGCACTTCATCCAAAGGTACCCCACTTCGAAGTCCAGTAGCCCAACGAGTCAGAAGAGTCGGTTCCAGGCGCGAATCTTAAATTGGAGAACTCCCTTAGCTGGGATAACGCTTGAGTTTATGGCTTTCCGTCCTGTTGTTGACCGGCTATATTGTCTGACGCCGTTAACACCGGTTCGCTCTTGCGAAGGAGATTGTTGATAGCGATGGCTGGAGCTGAAAGTCGAAGAGGGCAAGGGCACCGCGCTAGCGGTGCCCGATATGTTCCCAATAAGCCGGTTCGTGTCGGAATCGGCTGCAGCGGACCTGCTGGAACAGGTTCGCTGGCGTGATGGCGTCGAGTGCCCCCGCTGCCGTTCTGACCTGACGGTCAGAAACGGCAGCTACCGGGTGTATCAACGGTATCTGTGTAAGAATTGCGGT
Source organism: Halomicrobium mukohataei DSM 12286 (assembly GCF_000023965.1). Classification (NCBI taxonomy): domain Archaea; kingdom Methanobacteriati; phylum Methanobacteriota; class Halobacteria; order Halobacteriales; family Haloarculaceae; genus Halomicrobium; species Halomicrobium mukohataei. The sequence goes on from NC_013202.1 coordinate 1,400,953, forward strand.
CGCACGTTCAACGACAAGACCGACACGATCTTCGCTCACTCGAAGCTGAAGCTCAAAGAATGGTACTTCACGATCTACGTGTTCTTACGGTTCAACACGAGTATTCGGCAAATCGAGGCAGAGCTTGATTGTTCCTACCGGACGGTGAGACGGCACGTCGAGCAGTTCGCCAGAACTCTCGACGCGCCTTCGATTACGCTGTCTGGACCGGTCGAAATCGACGAAGTGTACGTCTCTGCTGGTCTCAAAGGCCGCGAGCGTGACCAGGAGTCGCGCTCGCGTGGCCTGTCCACGCGTGGACGGGGATCGTACGACGGCGACAAACCGCCGGTGTTCACGCTCGTCGATCGTGGTTCGGACGAGCGGTACGTCGTGCCAGCGAAATCCGCTGACGAATCGACCGTTCGACTCCTGCTTGCTGACCACGAAGAGGAGTCACTGACCGTCTATACGGACGGATTTCGGGCCTACGACCCACTAGAAGACGACGACTCATTCACCCGCAAATACGTCGTCCACAGCGACGGTGAATACGCTGATGGCGAAGTACACGTCAACGGCTGCGAGAGCCACGCGTCGCTGACGCGACGGTGGCTCTCGCCCCATCGAGGCGTCTCGAAAGACAAGCTAACGCCGTATCTCAGAGCCTTCGAACTCCGCCGTGAACTCTACAGAAAACCAGGTGACGAAGCACTCAAACATGCTCTCAACGCCGCACTCTGAAAATCAACAACGTGCTTCACAAGAGCGACACCGGTTTGATGTCTTTCCCTACAGATGCTGATCTTGAATACGGCATTCAATTCCTAGCGGCCTCAGGGAGTCCTGCGACCGCAGCAACCCCAAAATTTCATAACCAAATTCTCGAAAGCCTTCGAAACTGCTGTAACTTTGTCCACCGGGGTGCTTCCGTAGTCTGGGAATGAGTGTCGGTAGGGTCTGATACGTTCTCCAAATCGAACTAAGCATTGCTGGGCGAATACGTCTTCGGTGAGAGATCAAGACGTTCCTGTCGAGGAGGGGCAGCACGGGTCAAGAAACGGGCCAACCTTGACTACCGAAAAGAGAGAATAGTGGAAGCGATAACCTCCCCAAAATGCCGAAATATAACCCTCCCCAATATGCATAAGAATCTCACAAGGAGATAGAGTTGCTGGCCTATCGGAGTGGAACATCGAATGCGTGATATCGACTGTAAATTCTCGAATTCACCGATTTGGGCCTGGACACTCGATGCGTATAATGTTACGTACGTCACTCATTCAATTTACCACCATGTCTTGAGGGCACTCAGTTTGGTATCCATGGCTGCGGGCTCTTCGTGGAGAAGCCGTTATTAGACAGATTCAATAGTAGACAAACTCCTCACAGCGACTATCGGAGCTTAATGACATAAATCGGTATCACAGCCGATATAGGCCTGGGCAGGCAACGGACGAGCGTTGAAGTAACATTAACAACCCACCATCCCGTCTCCAAATACTATGTATTCAATAGAGCAAGTAAAAGAGGGTGTAAAAAGCCCCTCGTTGTTTAAAAGGGGGATGATCAATATATGTTGGCGTGGCATATCAACGGTATCAAGAAAGATGCTCGGACAAAATGATCCTCCGATCCCCGAACGGGACTGGGACAATTTGCTCCTCCTGGATGCCTGTCGATACGATCTCTTCGAAGAACTCAATTCGCTTCCGGGCGAACTCAACTCCTACTATTCTGTTGCGTCCAACACGACTGAGTACGTCCAGAGGACGTTCAATGGGAATGAATTCCCGGACATCGTCTGCGTCACATCAACTCCGAAGTACTACAAGCCGAATGTCGAAGACAGTTTTCACGACATCATCCATGTCTGGAGGGAAGATTGGAATACAGAACTTGGGACGATTACTGCAGAGACGATGAACAAGCACGTCCTCCAAGCGATTGACGAGTACCCGAGTAAGCGGATTCTCGCACATTACATCCCTCCACACCAGCCTTTTATTGGACCAACCGGCCAAGAAATTCCTCACGAGGTTAGATTCTCCGGGGACGTCATCGCTCAGGACACGGAAGCACCGAACCTGTGGGGGAGCATTCGAAACGGAGAAATTGAGCCGGACCGAGTCAGGCAAGCCTACCGGGAGAACCTCGAACTGACCCTCCCAGCGATTGAGGAGATCCTTGACGAACTTCCTGGGAAGACCGTTGTAACGTCCGACCACGGTAATGTGTTCGGATCATTCAACGAGTGGGGCGTCGTCGGGCATCCGCCATATCGTCACATTGAACCGTTAATCAAAGTGCCGTGGCTCGTTCACTCCAATGGAGACCGGAAGGATATCTACGAAGGATCAATCGACAGAGACAACACGGATATAAACCACGAACTCGTGGAAGAGCGACTCGGGGATCTCGGCTACCTCGAATAGCCGCTCAAGTAGACGAGGAAGAGCCAGATTCTGAATTGGCTACTCATCCTCGTTCTGACCGGCAAGCCCGGTACCCCCACATGAACGCCTCGGGTCCCGTTTCGTACATCGAGGGGTGGCATGCGTTGCAAGCGTAGTCATCGCCCATCGTCTCCGACATGTGATCACGAAGTTCGTCAACTAATATTTCCGACGTTCGAGCGAAGTGCCGACCGGATCCACTAACAGGGAGAGGAGGAGCAAGTCATGGTGGCCGTAGTTCAGGCTTAGACAACGCACTGGCGGAACGGTTGAGGGCTCTGAAACCGCCTGAATCGATGGTTCAGTGCTTGCTAACCAAGCGACCAGTATGAGCGTGTTAGCAGTTAGGAACAATCCTCAACGAGACGAATAATTCGATATAAAAATATAATTTATTATAATATCGGGAAGATTAGAATGGGAGAATCGACGAGACACTGATTCCCGATCAAACCCTCAAACACAGTCATGCTCGCTCTGTTGTTCATCTAGATGCTCAGCCTCGTCCTCACTCGGCAGAAGACGCTGTCGGCCATCCCAGCACCAATTCTCTTTGCTTGGATCGTCGCACCAGACAGATTTCGCGCCGACTGGATACTCACAGAACTCGCTGAAAATCGCTTCGGCAGACTTGCGAAGACATTCTTCGAGCTACTATAGATTCCAAAAAAGGCCGATAATTCCATTGGGAGTCGGTGACTTTATTCTGGCTACCGAACACCACCGCATATGAGCGATGAGGGCGACGTGAACGCGCTTCTCGATGAGCGTCCGGATCTCCGAGACGCCCTCGATACAGTTATGTATGTCGACGAACAATATGACACTTGGACGTTCGAAGACGTACCGATCGCTTCCGGTCCATTCGGTGAACTCGTTTCCAGCGGTGTCGTAGAGTCTGTCGGTAACGAGTACCGACTCACGAACCCTGACGTCACGGCAGCGGCGCTCTCAAGTGGCCCAACAGACCAAGCGGAGTCGCTCGATTTCGGCGATCCCCTCTCTGGATTCGAGTGGCCAATGTTCGACCGAATAACCTCCCTTGCACTCACCGCCGCGCTCGCCGTCGTCGCACTCGTTCGCGCCCACCCTCTCGGAAGCGTCTACCGGGGTGGTAACGTCGTCCTCTCGGGCAACGATCCCTACTACTACCGGTACTGGGTCGAGCGGGTCCTCGCGGAGAGCCAGTCGGTGTTCAGTCTTGACACCCTCGCTGCGTTACCAGGCGGTGTCACGAATGGCGAACCACTGCTGGTCGCGACGCTGTGGTGGGTCTCGGAACTCCTCGGTGACGGCGCGGCTGTCGTCGGCGACGTGATGGCGTGGTACCCCGTCGTCACGGCAGTCGTCACGGCGATTTTCGTCTACCTGCTGGCAGTCGCTGTTACCGGCGACAGACGCGTCGGTCTCGCGGCAGTCCTCCTCTTCGCGATTATCCCCGGCCACGCAATGCGGACCAGCCTGGGTTTCGCGGATCACCACGCCTTCGACTACCCGTGGCTGGCGGCGACGGCCTACGCGCTGACGGTACTCGCAAGCGTCGACCGGGACGCAGTCACGACCTCGAAAACGTGGCTCGCGAGCGCCCTCCTCGGGATCGTGATCGCCGGCCAGACGCTGGCCTGGGAGTCCGCGCCGCTGCTCATCGCGGCGGTCGGCCTCGCAGTCGCCGCTGTCGCCCTGGCAGCGGTCGATCAGGGTGAGTCCCCGCTCGTCCCCGGAGCGCCGATCCTCACCGGCCTCACGATCGCTGCTGGCCTCGCCGCGGCGGGCCACATCTTCGTCGGCTGGCACACGCCACGCGTCGCGTTCTCGCCGGCGCTGGTCCTCGGTGGGGTCGCCCTCGCACTCCTCGTCGCCGAAGCCGTCCACCGGACGACCGACGATGCGCGCCACCTCCTGGTCATCGATGCCGTTCTCGCTCCGATTGGCATCCTCACCTTCCGCGAAGCTCGCCCGGAAGACTGGGAGGCGCTCCTGCGGGGCACCGGACGGATCACGGCCGAGCGCAACATCGCCGAGACGGTCGGCCTGTTCGATCCGGACTCCCTGGGAGTCTTGCTCTTGCTGGGGTTTACGCTCGTCATCGCGATCCCGGCGATGGTCGCTGGCGTCCAACGTGCTCGAACGGCACCGAAGTGGGCGGTGCCGACCGCGTACGTCTGGTACTTCTTCGGACTCGCGACGCTGTCGGTCCGTTTCGTCGGCGAACTCGCGCCGGTCCTCGCGGTGTTCGCGGGCATCGGTTTCGTGCGACTCGCGGCCTGGATCGACGCTGTCGAGGCGCTCTCGGTCGATGCGACCCGCGCGGCGCTCCCTGGACTGACCGTGCCGGATCGACGGACGCTCGGGACGCTCACCCTGATCTTCCTGCTCGTCGGCAGCCTCGGAATCGTCCAAGTGCCGGTCAAGACCGGCCAGCTCACGGTCGAGGACAGCACCTACCAGAGCGCTGCCTACGTCGCGAACCACTCGGCCCAGCTCAACGAATCCTATCCGGAGAACTACGTCCTGAGCCAGTGGGGTCGCAACCGCGTGTACAACTACTTTGTCAACGGTGCATCGGAGAGTTACAGCTACGCTCGACAGACGTACGCCGAGTTTCTCGCGAGCCCCAATGCCGACGAGTGGTACAGTCGGTTCGACGGCCGCGTCGGCTACGTCGTCCTCTCCGAGGACGTCAACACCACCGGTGGGACTGCCTACGCACACCTCACAGACCACTACGGGAGTCGAACCGCAGATCGGGACGGACTCGCTCACTTCCAGCCACTGTACGTCACGGCAGGCGGCGAGAAACTCACCTACCAGGTCGTCCCCGGTGCGAACCTGACGGGGCAGGTCGCGCCCAACGAGACAGTCACAGTCCAGACGGACGTGACGATCCCTGGTGCGTCGTTCACGTACGAACGACAGACGACGGCCGACGCGGCCGGTCACTACAGCGTCCGCGTTGCCAACCCCGGCACGTACACCATTGAGACGGCCAACGAGACGCGGGAAGCGACCGTCCAGGCCGGCGCTGTCCGGAACGGTACGGCTGTCGAAGGCTGAGGGACCAACCATCGTCCGCTCGTGAGGAATTGACTAACCGGAGCGTGTCATACACTAGTTCTCAGCTAGATCATTTCCCGAGAAATCATGCGAATATAATATAAAATACAGCGTTCCTCTGTATCAAGCGTGAGGCGAAGTGCTCAAAGTCACTGTGTAGAGGGTGTGAGACGCATTCTATGACACGCTGTAACCGACCTATTTCCGAGGTGGAACCAACCATCCCCTGGCGGAGTGAAAGGGGAAGCAGGCTTGTGGTGAGCGACCGGCGGATTCGAACCGTGTCGCCTGCGAGCCCCTCTTTGATCGAACGTCATGAGCGAGGAGATGTCGAGCAGCGACCGCGAGTCTGCCGAGGGCTTTCGAGGTATCCGTTGTCGTAGTCACCTCTCGTCAGGTCGCTGCAAAAATATCAACCGTCGTAGCGAAACCTCTTTTATAACAGCCCGACATTCCGAAGCGAATGCAACTCATCGACGACGAAGGGAACGTCTTCGGACGCGTCAACGTCATCGACGGGCTCGTGGTCCTCCTGGTTCTCGCTGTCGTGGTTGCCGGTGTCTCGCTCGTCTTCGGGAACAACGAGCAATCCGAACCGGACCTCCCGACGACGAACGTCACGCTCGATCTCGGTCCCCAACCCGATTACGTCGTCGCGGAGATGAACCAAGGCGACTCCTACAGTCCCGGCGATAATTCCAATCTCACAATCACGGACATCTATCTCTCACCACAGGACGATCAGACGCACGTCACCGTCCGTGCTGAGATCCAGGATCGGCCAGACGACAACAGCGATGGTCCCACCTACGCTGACGGTCTCCTTCGCCTCGGCCGTACACTCGATATTGCCACGAGTCGCTACGAAGTTAGCGGCCAGATCCGTGCCATCGGCGGCGGAACCTCTCTTGATCGAGAGACGACCACTGTCGTCGTTCAGGACACAGTCCCGGCAACTGATGCTCGTGCAATTACGACTGGCGATGAGATCCGACTCGCGGGACGGACCATCGCCACGGTAACGGACGTAGCCGCGTACCCGACGAATAAATCGGCGCAACGAACCGTCTACGTCGAAGCCGAACTCGAGACGTACGCCCAGCGGGGCGAGCGTCGCTTCGGGAACACGCAACTCCGTCGCGGTCAGACAGTCACCCTCCCAGCGAGCGAGTACACGATCGACGGCCGACTCGAACGAGTCGGGGGCGGTCTCGATCGCGGGGAGGTCGACGTGCTCGTCGAGAGCACCGTCGACGTCGAAACGGCAAACCGAATCGCCGAAGGTGACATCGCGACGGTCGCCGGACACGAAACAGCTGAAGTACAGCGGGTCACGACGTACGCGACGGGGAATCCCGACAAAGCGCACGTGTTCGTCGGGATCACGCTTCAGACGCTATCGGACGACCAGTACCAGCAGTTCGGAAGCACGCACGTCCAGCGGGGCAACAACGTCGAAATCGAGACCGAGAGCTACGCACTGTCGGGACCGATCCGTCGCGTCGGCGCACTCGAAGAACGTGGTACGCTCAGTAACCGTACCGTCACGCTCCGGATGACCGACATCCGCGAGGATACGACGGACGCGATCGATGTGGGCATGACCGAACACTCGGGTGGCACGACCGTCGCCCGTGTGACCCGCGTCGACATTGACCCAGCGGTCATCATCGCCACAGACGACAGCGGTTCTGTGAACGTCGTCGATCACCCGTTCCTCCGTGATGTCACACTCACGACGGAGCTGCGGGTCAGAGAAACGACCAGCGGCGTCCGGTTCAAGGGCGACACGATCAGACAGGACTCGACGGTCGTGCTCGATTTGGGGACGATCACCGTCCGGACCGAGGTCGCCAGTATCGGCGGGTGACCGCGTTCGAACACCGAAAGCGGGATATCATTCCAGTCAAACTGGTACCCACTTCGAATGGACGCTGAGGAACGCTCGATAACAGCGTATCTCGAGGCTGCGGCTGAAGAAGTGGCCCGCCTACCGGATGGTTCACACACCATTCAGATCGGCCAGTCACTCACCGGGTGGATCACAGATGTCACGCGGGAGTCGTCCCTCTACCGTTGGCTCACCAAAGAGCCGGACCCAGAGGTCATGGTTATTGACCTGGCCGAGACCTACACCGTCGGTCCGTTCATCCGATTGCTCGATCGACTTATCCCATACGTCGAGCGGGCCTGGAACGGATCAGTGCTCAAGCGCACGACTGCTCGCACGGCCGAGCTGGTACGCGATGTCCCGATCAAGGTCGCGAGCGTGCTCTTCATCGCCGTGTTACTTGCTCAGACGATTCAGCTTCTCCCGTCTATTCAAAACGAACCCACGACGACCCTCGGGATACACGCTGTCGCGTGGCTCCTCGCGCTGGGTGGCCTTCGCGTCGACTGGACGCTCGAGGAACTCTCCCAGAGTCGCGTTGGCCGACTTACCCGGGCACTTCTCGAACCGCCGGAACCACCGGACGACGACTGAATCCACCGGGGGTCGGTGACTCTGTTCTCCCCAGCGAGGACGGCGCTCAAGTGCGAGACAGTTCAGCGTGGTCGTACGGTCACATTCGACCTGGGCGAGCAGACAATCCGGGCGACGGTCGTCTCGCTGTAACGGGACACTACGATTTTGCGACGCTCTATTTCTCAGGATCTCTTTCTGTCGGTCACTCTCTCGTTGACACTCTATTCTCAAATAATTGTGCGTCCGACAATTATATTGCGGTAGGCGACGTACAGTTTGTATGGACGAGTTCGACCCTGCTCCTGAGCCCGATCGCCAGCGGTGGCAAGCGGGCACGGACACGTTCGGGCGGGTGTACGACGTGTTGCTCGGGACGACGGCACCCACGCCGTACGCCGAGATCGCGGAGACGGCCGACTGTTCGCCGAACGCGGCAAAGAAACACCTCGATCGCCTCACGGAGATGGACATCGCTCGTGCCGACACGGACGGACAGCCCGCCCGGTACGCGCGCAACGACGCGTATTTCGAGTGGCAAGAGGCCAGTCGGATCGCTCGCGAGCACAGCGTCGACGATATCGTCGAACGCGTCCACGAACTCGAAACGAAGCGTTCGGCATACGAAGAACGGTTCGATGCGACCGATCCGTCGGGAGTCTCGGCGTTCGACGCCGACGGCCACGACGCAGTACACGAGCGAATGGCCGCGATCGGCGACTGGCAAGGGATCGTCCGTGAGATTCGCCTGTACGAACTCGCGCGCCAGATCACCCAGAACGACGGCCACCTCATCCCAGCGTGACGCCGCCCACAGGCCCGTCGGGGACGACCGGTCCCCCGGATCGACAGACACTGCGACTCCTCGAGAAGCATCTCCGTGACGACCCGCTGGTCGCGGCGACGAGCTTCGAACCGAGTACACACGAGTTGCGCTCGCTCCGGGCCGAACTCGACGCGGACCGATACCCTGTGTCCGTGGTCGACACTCATCTAGATGTCCGCTGGTTCGTGTCTGGTGATTTTTCCTTTCACTATAACGAGACGCACGACAGCGGCCGATGGGAGTGTCGATGGGATCGCCATCCGAATGAGCACAACGCGCGACTCCACTTTCATCGACCTCCAGACGGGAACGCCGTCGAAACCCTCTCGCTGGAGGACACGCATCCGCTCGATCTCTATTCGATCGTGCTTGGCGCGGTCGAAGAACGTATCGACCACCTGTGGGAAGACTCGACCGAGTCCGACTGACCGAAATCAACTTCGAACCAATGCACCTGCGCTACTACGCCGAAGCCGACACCGACGTTGACCACCGTCAGACGGTCGAACTCCTCGAATCGATCGCTGATCGACACGCGATCGCAGTCGAGATCGTACAGGTCGAGCCACAGAGAGCACCACCCGAGGACTTCTCGGGGACCGTCGAACACCGCACGCTTGCGGAAGCGTGGGACGATTTCACGTACAATCCGGCGCTACAGCAGGGACTGGGCGAGCCACCGTCGAGTTGCTACGACGGCCCCGAGGACCTCGTCGGCAACGTCGGGATCGTCGTCGACGGCGATCTCGTCTGGGCCACGCGCTTCTGGGGGACACACCACGGCTGGGGACCCGTCGATCCCGAGGAGACGGCGATCGGCTTCCTCGAAGCGGTCGAAGAGCGAGGTGTCACGGCAATCGACGAACGTCTTCCGCCTGAAGCACAATTCCTTGAAGAGTCATGACCCGCTCCGATCCCGATTCCGAACTTGATCCCGACTCCCGCGACCTGACACCGACCCGCGATGCCATCAGGAGCATCTGCACCGCACAGTCATTCCAGCGCGGCGTCGAGTACGTCGAGGACGGTCGAGTGCGCGACCTCACCGTCACAGGTACCGAGGCGGAGGCGACGGTCAGGGGAAGCCACGACTACCGAACGGCCGTCGACCTGTCAGTCGAGGGGTTCGACCCGCAGTGTTCGTGCCCGTACGACCACGCCGGCGAGTGCAAGCACGTCGTCGCGGTGTTACTGACTGTGATTGAACAGTCGGCAGAACTGTTCGATGAACATGCGGAACACGATTTTGGAGTGCCAGATCACGAAATGTTGACATCAGGCGTCGCGGTTGACGATCGATCGACACGGCATGCCGTCGAACGAGCTGTCGACGAGGCTGACCCGGAGACGATGCGGGCGTTCCTGCGCGACGTGCTCGCCGAGGACTCCGACCGTCGAGAGCAGTTTCTGGTCGCCGTCGGGACGCCGGCCGAGAAGAGCGTCGCAGACTATCGGCGTGAGATCGACCGGAAGTTCGAGCAGGCCACGGATCGCCGCGGGATCGTCGCGTACGACACGCAACTCGACTTCCGCCAGTACTACGACCGCGCGGACACCTATCGGGAGCACGGCGACCACGAGCGAGCGCTGACGATCTATCGAGCGCTCGCCGAGGGAATCCAGCAGAACCTCGACCGGATCGACGACAGCGGCGGCCACTACGCGGGCCAGATCGAGCGCGCGATGGACGTAGCCGTCGACTGCATCAACGAGATGGAGTCCGACGCCGAGCGGCGACGCGAGTTCCTCGACACTCTCTTCGAGCAGTACGAGGCGACTGAATACGCCTTCGTCATGGAGTACTACGACGACGCGCTCCGGTCGATCTGTGAGACGACCGCGGACCTCGAACACCTCCGTTCGCTGCTGGAGCCACACCTCCCCTCGCCTGTGGCGGAAGGCGACAAACGCATGGACGAAACGGAAACCAGTGAGGGCGACGAGGGTGGCCTCCCGGACCCGACCCGGGACCGCCTCGACGCCGATCTGCTCACCGGTGGTGTGCTCGACATCGACCGTCTCTCCGAGAGCCCGCTCGACGTATCCGATTTCGTCGGCGAGACGCTCGCGACAAAGCTCGCGTCGACGGAGGCGGGGGGCGCGACTGCAGGCGACAGCCAGCACTCCCAGACGGGACTCTCGGCCGAGGCACAGACGGTGGTCTCGACCTACGCTTGGGTGCTGTCGGAACTCGACGAGAACGAGGCACTCCGCGCTGTGCTCGAACCGGTCGCAACCGAGACCCCGACGCTCTGTTGCCGATACGTCGAGGCGCTCCTCGCGGACGGCAGCGACGAACGCGCCCCAGCGGCGCTCGAATGCGGACTCGATCGGTTCGGCCACTCACGGGAACTCCATCGCTTCGCGGCCGATTGCTACCGTGATCGCGACGACGAGCGCTACCGCGACCTCCTGCAGACGATGTTCGTCCGCTTTGCGGACTGGGAGGCCTACGACGAACTCGTGAGCGCCTGTCCCGACGACGAGTGGGAGTCAGTCTTCCACGGGCTCGTCTCGCAACTCGGACGACTCGACGCCGACCGGCTGATCGACCTCTACATCCGCGAGGGGGAACGCGAGAAAGCCCTGTCGCGCGTGCTCGACGGCGAGGATCCCGAACTCCTTCGTCAGTACCAGACAGACCTCGCCGATCTTGATCCCGAGGCGTACTTCGAGACCTACCGAGAGGTACTGGCGTCGCATCTGGCCGACGACACCGGGCGAGACCACTACCGGGCGGTGATCGGCCACCTCCGTGAGATGTCACAGCTGGCCTTCGACGAGGAACTGGCCGCGTTCGTCGCCCGGCTGCGAGAGAGCCACTCGAACCGCCCGGCGCTGCTGGACGAACTCGACGACGCCAGATTCTAGCGCCGCCGCGAATCCGCGTCGTGGCTCCGGTTTCGCGTCGATTTAGTACTTCATCGAGTGGATTTCGACGGATCGGCCGTCAGTTCCGTCGTCGCCGTCTCGGGTCACAACTCTGCGAGCGCCTCGCAACCTGAACTGTCCGCTCGCCGATGTCGTGGTTTCACGGTGCGGTCGAGGAGAACCGACCGGCCCTCGGCCTGCAGGCGGAACTCCTCGAGAAGTTCCAGGCTCGCGAGGAATCGTTCAAACTCGATGGGGGCTTACTGTTCAAAGGACATCAGTCGGCAGCTTCGCACCGTGTTCAACTAGCTCACTATCGAACGAGACGAGTGTTGCGTCGATCGCATCCGCGGCCGCGAGTATCATCGCGTCCATCGGATACAGCAGGGTCTCGGACTGAAGCCGGTTGGCTGCTATCATATCTGACGCGTCGGGAAAGGTGACTGTTGTCCGAGACGAGATGCGTTGCTCGATCTGCTCGATTCGCTCTCGTTCGAACTGCTTCTTTTTCGTTAGCACACTGCGGAGTTCCATGAGACTCAACACGGAAACGTGGGGGTCGTCTGCTTGATTGAGCAATTCGATCGCTTCGTCGGAACGGTCGGTATCGGCTGTCACTGCTGCAACGAGCACGTTCGTGTCGAACAGAACCGTCATAGCTGTTCGCGCACGTCACGAACGGCTTCGACAGCGTCGACCTCGACATCGACGGCTAACTCGTCGAGTGCATCCCCGAGTGGGTCTGTCTCGTCGTCATCAGGATCCGTTATCAAGAAATCACGGAAATCCTCTGCTGTGAGACTCATAACTGTCTCTTGCAGCAGAGTTTGCAAAAAGCTGCTGGTGATATGAGTTGCAGCCCTCGTTCTGTCTTGACGTCAGGAACTTGTTCTTGGACTGAACTGCTGGCCGACCCACCCAGTTATCCGGCTCGCGCTCTCACACCCGACCGTATGCACTACCGACGACTCGGTACCACGGGACTGCAGGTATCGCCGATCTGTCTCGGGACGTGGCGCTTCGGCAAGGAACACGAGGACAGCGGCGTCGTCGAGACGGACCGCGAGGACGCCCACGAGCTGCTCGACGCCTTCGCAGAGCGCGGCGGCAACTTCATCGACACCGCCAACGGCTACGGCGGCGGGGACTCCGAGCGGTGGATCGGCGAGTGGCTCGAAGACCGGGACCGCGAGGACTACGTCATCGCCTCGAAGTGCTTCTGGTCGACGGTCTCGCGCTTTCAGGAGAACCTCTCGAAGAAGAACGTCCGCGCGGAGGTCGAGGGATCGCTCGACCGGCTGGGCACCGACTACCTCGATGTTCTCTACCTGCATCGGTTCGACGACGACACGCCGATCGAGCAGACGCTGCGCGCCGTCGACGACCTCGTCAGCGAGGGGAAAGTCCACAACGTCGGCCTGTCGACGGCCGACGCCTGGAAGCTCACAAAGGGACTGTGGAAGGCGGACGTGAACAACTACGAGGCCTTTACCGTCACGCAGCCCCTCTTTCACGCCGCCTACTACGAGGACGTGGCCGAGTACCTCGACGTGTGTGCCGACCAGAATCTCGCGGTCTGTCCGTACTCGCCACTGGCCGGTGGCTTCCTCACTGGCAAGTACGAGCGTGCGGGCGACGGGACTTACGAGCTGGACGCGCCCGAAGACACCCGCGCCCAGTTCGACGATCGCTTCCTCGATTTCTACGTCTCGGAACGGGGCTGGCACGTCCTCGACGAGGTCCGAGCCGTCGCCGAGGAGGTCGACGCCTCGCCGGCACAGGTCGCTCTGCGGTGGCTAATGGACCAGCCGGACTTCGACTGCGTCCCGATCGTCGGCGCGCGGACCGTCGACCAGCTCGACGAGAACCTCGGGGCGATCGACGTGACCATCTCCGACGATCAGTTCGACCGGATCTTCGAGGCCCGCTACGACGACGACGGCAGCCTGTACAGGACGAACGCCTAGGAAGACGCCTCGTCGCCGCGAGCCCGTCGCCCGCGACCACATCGCTTTTAGCCCTCTCTGTCGGCAACGTAGCCAATGAACGACCTTCGCGTCCCGCTGTTGCCGTCGCGGCTCCGGTGGCTCGCCGTCGCCGTGGTGGGCGGTGTGATCTTCACGCTCTCGGTGGTCGTCGCGCCGCCGGTAGAGCCGGTCGTCAGGCCCTTCGATTTCCTCCCGCTGGACAAGTGGCGTCACTTCCTCGCGTACGCCGCCTTCGGTGGGACACTGGCGTACGCCACGAGCACCTGGCGGTGGTCGACCGGTCGGCTCGCGGTGTTCGTCCTCGGGATCACCGTGGCCTACGGCGTCGGCATCGAGATCTGGCAGTCGTTCCTGCCGAACCGCTACTTCGGGCTGGGAGACGCCTACGCCAACGCGCTCGGGGCGGTGCTGGCGAGTCCGTGGTTCCTCCTCCGCGATCGCCTCTCGTTCGTGTCGCTGTCGGAGTGGGCGTCCGCGATCGTCGACTGACACGGACGGTCGTCACGACCGTTCGAACGAGGCCCGAAAGTCGGCGGTGGCGTCGCGCCACGCGTCGATCAGCGCGTCGTCGGTCTCGCTGTCCCATGGTTCGATCCGGTCCTCGGCGTCGAGTCGCTCGACGGTACGACCAACCCCTTCCTCGAAGGTGACGGTGTACTCGAAGTCCAGGTCCCGTCTCGCCTTGCTGTTGTCGAAGACCGTCGAGAACTGGAAGTGATCGAGCAGCATCGCCGTGCGGTCCGGGGCGGCCTCGACGAGCGCGTCAGTGGGGATGTGGACCAGTTCTGGCTCGGGAGCGTCCAGCGCGTCGGCGACGGTCCGGTGGTACTGGTTCCAGGTGATCACCTCCTCGCTGGTGACGTGGTAGCATTCGCCGTAGGCGTCTCCGTTGCCGACGGCGGCGACGAACGCCGCGGCCACGTCGTCGCGGTAGCACGGTCCCCACAGCGACTGGCCGTCGCCGTGGACGACGATCGGCTTGCCCTTCCGGATCCGGTCGACGTAGTAGGTGCCGACGCCGAGCGTGTGCAGCACCGGCCCGCCCTCGCCGTAGGTGCTCCACGGGCGGAGCACGGTGGCGGCGAACGCGCCCTCGTCGTGGGCGGCCAGGAAGCGGTCCTCGCAGGCGGCCTTGTCCGCGCCGTACTCGCTGACGGCCGGCTCGCGGGCGGCGTCTTCCGTGACGGGGTTGGTCGCCAGCGGGCGGTGGTACACGTCGACCGTCGAGCAGAAGACGTACTGCTCGATCCCCGCGAAGATCTCGACGGCGGCCTCGGCCTGTGCGGGGGCGAAACAGACCATGTCGATCACGCAGTCGGGCTCGACCGCGTCGCGAGCGCGTTTCAGGGCGGCGTCGTCGTCGCGGTCCCCGTGGACGAACGACACCGCGTCCGGCAACTCGGCGTCGGTCTCCCCGCGAGTGAAACAGGTCACGTCGTGGCCGGCCTCGACGAGCTGGCGCGAGACGCCCGTGCTGATCAGTCCGGTGCCGCCGATGACGAGTACGTCCATGCCGGTGGGTGCGACCGCAGAGAGATAAAGCACCGCCACGCGGCCGCGGCGTCCGAGCGGGCGCTGGGTCGCGTTCGGAGGGGATCCGCGGCGGTGGAGAGTAGTAGCCGGCGGCCGAACGGTCGCGTATGGAGATCATCGCAGTCGCGGCGGTCGGCGAAAACGGCGTCATCGGCAGCGGTGACGAACTGCCCTGGCACCTCCCCCACGAGTCCCGGCGCTACCGCGAGCGAGTCGCCGACGACACCGTCGTGCTCGGCCGCAAGACCTTCGAGATGTTCGAGGAACTGCCCGGCGCGCGACAGCTCGTGTTGAGTCGGAGCGAGCGCTCCTTCGAGGCCGAGACGGCGACTCACGCGGCGAGCGTGGACGCGGCGATCGATCTCGCCCGCGAGCGCGGCGATCCGGTGCTGTACGTGCTGGGCGGTGCCGGAGTCTACGAGGCGTTCCTGCCACGGTACGACCGGATGTTGCTGAGCCGCGTCGACGGCGAGTACGAGGGCGACGCGACGTTCCCGGCGTTCGACCGCGAGGCGTGGACACTCGTCGACGAGACGCCGTACGACGGGTACACGCTCGAAACGTGGGAACCCGCGGCGTGAGCGCCACCGACACCCGACAGTATCTTAGGGCGGCCCCGCCACCGACCGGATATGGAAGTCGGACTCGTCATTCTGGACGGCTGGGGACTGAACCCCGACACGGACACCCGGGACGCGGTCGCCGCGGCTGACACGCCCAACGTCGACCGATACCGCGAGATCGGTGCCGACAGCACGCTCGAAACCCACGGGCGTCGCGTCGGTCTCCCCGAGGGCCAGATGGGCAACTCCGAGGTCGGCCACCTCAACATCGGGGCCGGCCGCGTCGTCACGCAGGACTCGGCTCGCGTCACCGACGGGATCGCAGACGGCACCTTCTTCGAGAACGACCGCCTGGAATCGGCCTTCGACTACGCCGAGGCCAACGACGGCGCGGTCCACTTCATGGGGCTGGTCTCCGACGGCGGCGTCCACTCCTACCAGAAGCACCTCCACGCGCTGATCGACCTCGCCGCCGACCGCGGCGTCGAGGCGGTCACCCACGCCTTCACCGACGGCCGGGACACCTCGCCGACCGGCGGCGAGGAGTATCTCGCCGACCTGGCAGCCCACGCCGAGGAGCGTGGCACGGGCCACGTCGCCACCGTCGCCGGGCGCTACTACGCGATGGACCGAGACCAGAACTGGGAGCGCACCCGCCGGGCCTACGACGCCATCGTCTCGCGCGAGGCCGACCACAGCGCCGACACGGCGGTCGAGGCGGTCACCGGCTCCTACGACCGCGGCGACACCGACGAGTTCGTCGAGCCGACGCTGGTCGAGGGCGATGCCCGACGGGCCCCGGAGAGCGAACGCCGGCGCGGTGAGCGGGACCGGCCGGCCCTCGACGACGGCGATGCCGTGATCTTCTTCAACTTCCGCTCGGACCGCGCGCGTCAGCTCACGCGCATGCTGGGCGACGTTCGCCCCGAGGACTGGGGCGGCGACACGGAACCGCCGGAGATCCG
The DNA here is from genome assembly GCF_000023965.1 of Halomicrobium mukohataei DSM 12286. Classification (NCBI taxonomy): domain Archaea; kingdom Methanobacteriati; phylum Methanobacteriota; class Halobacteria; order Halobacteriales; family Haloarculaceae; genus Halomicrobium; species Halomicrobium mukohataei. The sequence goes on from NC_013202.1 coordinate 1,417,652, forward strand.
GCTGGTCACCATGACCCAGTACGACGCGACCTTCGATCTCCCGGTGGCCTACCCGCCCAACCAGCCCGAGGACGTGCTCGGAGAGGTGCTGGCCGAGACCGGCCACACGCAGCTTCGCCTGGCCGAGACCGAGAAGTACGCCCACGTCACCTACTTCCTCAACGGCGGCCGCGAGGTCGAGTTCGACGGCGAGATCCGCCGGATCGTCGAGAGCCCGGACGTGCCGACCTACGACCAGCAACCGGAGATGAGCGCACCCGAAGTCACCGACACCGCCATCGCGGTCATCGAGGACGACGATCCGGACGCGATGGTCTGTAACTACGCCAACGCCGACATGGTGGGCCACACCGGCGACTTCGAGGCCGCCACCGCGGCCGTCGAGGCCGTCGACGAGCAGCTCGGGCGCATGGTCGAGGCGATCACCGAGGCCGGCGGTCACGTCCTCGTCTGTGCCGACCACGGCAACGCCGACGACATGGGAACCGCCGAGGATCCACACACGGCCCACACGCTCAATCCCGTCCCGTTCGTCTATCTCGGCCCCGACGGGACGGCGGCGGGCCGAGAGGCCCGCGACGGCGGGACGCTCGCGGACCTCGCGCCGACGATGCTGTCGCTGCTGGGGATCGACCGACCCGACGCGATGACCGGCGAACCGCTGGTCGAGTGAGGGCACCGATCGGCCGTCCGAAGCCGTCGTCGATCGGCTCGGCGTTTCGTATCGACGCACGATCGGTGGCCGTCGCCGCGCGTTTCCGCGCTGTTCGACAGAAATGCACACTATAAATGATTAATTTTTAGCCGGCGAAACACCACAGTACTGTCGCGGTCGGGCGTCCGCTACGGTCGCGGCCATCGGGGTGTCCGGATGTTGGGGGCACTGGCAGCTGCCCGATCGGTGTCGCCGTCGTACTGCCGTCCCGGCCGTCGAGGGATCACATATGCGACGACGGACGTACGTACGATCACTGTCGGCGCTCGTGGGGCTCACGGGCGTCGGCGCGGCATCGGCACAGCAAGAGTACCCGACGTGGGATGCGAGCGCGACCTACACGGAGGGTGACCGGGTCGTCTACGAGGGGACGATCTACGAGGCCCAGTGGTGGACACAGGGCGACGAACCCGGTAGCACCCAGTGGGGACCGTGGACCGTCGTCGACTCTTCGGACGGTGGCTCCGACGGGGGGAGTGACGGAGGTAGCGACGACGGGAGCGACGACGGCACGGACGGTGGCAGTGGGGAGACCGACTATCCGGCCTGGGACGCCGGCACCACGTACACCGGCGGCGATCGGGTCGTCTACGAGGGGACGATCTACGAGGCCCAGTGGTGGACTCGGGGAGACGAGCCCGACGCCGGTGGACCGTGGGACGAAGTCGGTCCCGCAGACGGTGGCGGTGGGGACGACGGCAGCGGTGACGACGACAGCGACGATTCAGACGGGGGCACGGGCACACCGGGCGCGATCCCGGAGAACGTCTTCGCCCCGTTCGTCGACGTGGCACTGGACGACCAGCAGGCGCTCACCGACGCGGTCTCGAACGCCGGAACGAAGTACTTCACGCTCGCGTTCGTCAACTCCGCCGGGGGCGAGCCGGCGTGGGCCGGCGACTCGAACCTGATCGTCGGCGAGAGCGGAGCACGCCTCGACATGCAGGGCCAGATCGCCGATCTCAGGGCCGACCACGGCGGCGAGGTCGTCGTCTCCTTTGGCGGTCTCAGTGGCACGTACCTCGCGGAGGCGGTGACGAGCGCGAGCACGCTCAAAGAGAAGTACGCGACCGTCGTCGATCGGCTCGACGCGCAGTTCATCGACTTCGACGAGGAACAACACATCCGGGACAATCCGGAAGTCATCGAGCGTCGGAACGAGGCACTCGCTCTGCTCCAGGAGGAGTACCCGGAGCTGTCGATCTCGTACACGCTGCCGGTGATGCCCAGCGGGCTCCCCGAGCAATCGAGCAACGACGTGCTGTTCGTGCTCGAAGACGCGGCCCAGCGCGGCGTCGAACTCGACGCCGTGAACCTCATGACGATGAACTACGGCTCGGCGTTCGAACTGAACGGCGAGACCGTCGTCGACGCCGCCGAGAGCGTCCACGGACAGCTGGCCGACATCTATCCGGAGCGGTCGGCCGCCGAGCGCTGGAACGCGATCGGCCTGACGCCGATGATCGGCCAGAACGACGTGGACTCGAACGTGTTCTACCCCGAGGACGCACAGACGGTGCTCGATTTCGCCCAGGAGAAGAACCTCCGGTGGCTGTCGTTCTGGGAGCTCGTCCGCGACAACGGCGAGGGGAGCGCGCTCTACGAGAGCAGCCAGATCGATCAGGAACCCTACGAGTTCTCGTCGATCTTCGACGAGTTCACGAGCGACAGCTGACGTTCGCTCAGGCGTTCGCGACGGCGAATCTCACCTTCAGCGGCTCCAGCGTCTCGACGACGGCCGCGCGTTCGCGTTCGATCGCGTCGGGATCGCCGGGCGGGTACGCCCGTGCGAGTTCGAGTGCCCGGTCGTAGGCCTCGCGCGCGTCGACGAGGAGTTCGTAGGCCGATTCGTCGTTGTCGGCCGCCAGCTCCCAGTCGGCGGCGTCTGCACACGCCGCCGCGTGCTCTCGGTGGGCGGCGACGAGCCGAGCGAGCACGGCTTCGGCGTCCTCGCGGGCCGCCCGTTCGGCGTCGCTGACCGGCTCGTCCTCGTCGCCCAGCAGCGTGGCCGCGCGGCGGTACGCGTCGAGCGCCGCCTCCAGCTCTGTGGCGCTGTCGGCGGGCTCAGTGGCCTCGCGCGCGGACTCGTGGTGGGCGCTGGCCCGATCGAGGACGTGCTCGGCGAGCGTCGACTCCAGCACGTCGACGGCCTCGTCGACCGCTCGTGCCTTGCGCGCGGTGAACTCGAATCGCTCCCTTTCCGTCTCGACGACGAGTGACTGTGTCAGGGTCTCCGTTCGTTTCTCGACGGCCTCGACGTCGTCGTAGGCGACTTCCGTACGGAAATCCGTCTCGTGGCCGGGCGGCACGCCCACGAGAAACAGGAGCCGACGGTCCGTGATCGCGGCGACGGCACCGTAGTCGGTGCCGGGTTCGATCACCGTCGTCTCGTCGCCGCCTCTGGTGAGGCCGACGCGCCTGTTGGTCAGGACGTGGTGGACCGTCTCCTCCGTGTCGCAGACGGCAGAGAGCGGCCGCTGGAGGAGATCGTCGGCGAGCGCGGCTGTCTCGTTGTTTTCCGACGCCATGTGTCCCTACTCGTCGTTGTCCCCAGCGTCCACTGTCTCGATCGAACTATCAGCGATACGTCGCATAAGCGTAACGGTCCCCCCCAACGTGTGTGGGTGATCGGAGCCGGCGGCCCAGTCGGCTCCGCAGTGCTCGGCGTGGCGTCGATCTCACCCGGTCCGAAAGGACAGATCCAGCGTCGGCGCGGAGTGAGTGAGACTGCCCATCGAGAGCACATCGACGCCGGTCGCGGCGTAGTCGGGGACCGTCTCGACGGTGATCCCGCCCGAGGCCTCGGTGAGTGCGTCGGCGTCGCTCTCAGCCACGAGATCGACGGCTTCCCTCGTTTCTTCGGGCGTCATGTTGTCCAGCAGAACGATGTCTGCGCCGGCCTCGGCGGCCAGCGGAGCGTCGGCTGACTCCTCGACTTCCACGTCGAGTTGGGTGGCAAACGAGGCTCGCTCGCGGAAGTGCTCGATCGCGCCTTCGAGGCCCATCTCGGCGACGTGGTTGTCCTTGACCATCACCATATGAGAGAGGTCGAGCCGGTGGGTGTCGCCGCCTGCCGCGACGACAGCTCGCTTCTCGACGCCGCGGAGGCCGGGCGTGGTCTTGCGCGTCGCGGCGATCCGCACGTCCTCGTCTACTTCGCGGGCGGCGGCGACCGCGGCGTCGGTCTTCGTCGCGATGCCGGCGGCGTGGCCGGTGATGTTGACCGCCACGCGCTCGCCGCGTAGCACCGCTTGGGCCGGCCCTTCGACCCGGAGGACCACGTCGCCCGGCTCGATCAGTGTACCGTCGTCGGCGCGCTCGGTCACGGCTACGTCGAGGTAGTCGAAGACGGCTGCGGCGGCGTCGAGCCCTGCGACGACGCCGGCCTCCTTGGCGACGAGTCGCCCGGTCGTCTCGCCCGGCACGTCGTTGGTCACGTCGTGATGGCCCACGTCCTCGCGGAGCCACCGCTCGATGTCGCTGTCGGTGAGCATCAGTCGTCGGCCTGTGTTTCGGGCTGCTGGGCCGCTTCGTCGTCGGTCACCACGTAGTGAGTGCCGACGCTCTCGTCGTTCTCCAGTGCGTGGCGAGTCACCAGCAGCGCCGTCACGCTGGCGTTGCGCAGTTCGTACAGCGACCGGGAGGTACGGGTGCGGACGTAGGCGTCGACCTCGCCCTTGAGCCGTCGGAGCACCCCCAGCGCCCGGTTCAGGTCTGCCGGATCGCGTTCGAGGCCGACGTACTCCTCGGTCACGCGGCGCAGGCGGTGGAACTTCTGGCGGGCGAAGTCCTCGGGCAGATCGGGGTCTCGCTCCAGCAGGTCCGGTGCCTCGATGACCTCGGCCTCGTTGCCGGCGGCGTCGGCACCGGCGCGAAGGCCCCAGACCAGCCCTTCGAGCAGGCTCGTCGAGGCCAGTCGGTTCGCACCGTGGACGCCGGTGCGAGCACACTCGCCGACGGCGTACAGGCGGTCGAGGCTCGTCTGTCCACGGTCGTCGACGGCGACGCCGCCACAGAGGAAGTGTTCGGCGGGTGCGACCGGGATACCCTCGGTCCAGTCGACACCGCGGTCCTCGCACTTCTCGACGAGCCCGGGGAACTCGCTCTCGAAGTCCAGCGGGCTCACGTCCAGCACGACGGTGCCAGTCGCCTCGCGCTCGGCGGCGACCGCACGCGCGACCACGTCGCGAGGAGCGAGTTCGGCGTCCGTGTGGTAGTCTGGCATGAATCGCTCGCCACCGGGAGACTCCGTCTCCCGAGCCTCCGAGTCAGAAGACTCGGAGACGTCGCCGTTCCGGAGGAGTGCGCCCTCGCCCCGGACGGCCTCGCTGAGGAGGAAGCCGTCTTCCCCGTCTTCTGCGGCATAGGCGGTCGGGTGGAACTGAACGAACTCCATGTCCTCGACGTCCGCGCCAGCAAGGGCCGCCATGGCGATGCCGTCGCCGGTCGAGCCAGTCGGATTCGTCGAGTGGGTGAACAGGTCACCAATACCGCCGGTGGCCAGCACGGTCGCGCCGGCGTAGACGGGCGAGTACTCGCCGTCGGATTCGAGCATCGCGCCGTGGACCCGCCCCTCGTGGCGGATCAGATCGAGCGCGGCCGTGTCGTCTCGCATCTCCACGTTCTCGTGATCGTCGAGATAGTTCAGGAACGGGATATGGATGTGCTTGCCCGTCGCGGCGTCGACGTGGAGGATTCGGTCCTCGCTGTGGGCGGCCTCGCGTCCGAAGTCGAACTCCTCGTCTCCGTCGCCGTCGTTCTCGCTCACGGGTCGTTCCTCCCCGTTCGCCCGTTCCGAGGACTCCCGCTGGTCGTCCTCGCCCTCGACATCAAATTCCACGTCCAGCGTCTCGACGAGCACGTCACGGACTGCCTCGTTGGCGTTCTCGACGAGCACGTCGACCGCGTCGGGGTCGGCCGTGTTGTCAGAGGCCGCGAGGATGTCCTGCTTGAACTGCTCGGGGTGGTCGCGGGCGACGGCGATGCCACCCTGTGCCCACCAGGAGGAAGCCCCCTCGGGCCGCGTTGCCTTTGTCGCGACGACGACGTTCTCGCCCTGGCGGGCGGCGGCGAGTGCCGCGGCGAGGCCGGCAATCCCGGAGCCCACGACGAGCACGTCAGTCGTCTCGTGGTCTGTTCCACTCATGTCAGATCTCTATCATCCGGTCGAGCGCGACCTGAGCGAGTTCCTTCTCTTCGGGTGCGACCTCGATAACGTTGCGCTCGCGACCTTCGACCAGCTCTTCGAGCACCCACGCGAGGTAGTTCGGGTCGATCTGTCGCATGGCGTTGCAGTCCATGCAGGCCTCGCCACACAGCGGGACCACGTTCACCTCTGGGTGCCACCGCTGGAGGTGGTGGGTCAGGTGGATCTCCGTGCCGATAGCCCACGTGTCGCCGGGGTCGGCCTCTTCGACGACCTCGCAGATCCGGGCCGTGGAGCCAGCCTCGTCCGCCGCCTCGACGACCTCTCGGCGACACTCCGGGTGGACGATGACGTTGGCGTCGTCGTACTCCTCGCGCACTTGCTCGATGTGGGACTCGCGGAACCGCTCGTGGACCTGGCAGTAGCCGTCCCAGAGGATGATGTCGTTCTCGACGGCCTTGCTGGCGTCCTTGGAGTCGGGGTCCCACGGGTCCCACTCGACGATCTCGTCTTCGAGTCCCAGCCGGTGGGCCGTGTTCTCGCCCAGGTGCTTGTCGGGCAGGAACAGGACCTTGTCGCCCTGCTCGAAGGCGTACTCGAAGGCCTCGTGGGCGTTGGAGGACGTACAGACCAGCCCGCCCTGCTCGGCACAGAAGGCCTTCAGGTCGGCGTAGCTGTTCATGTACGTGATCGGGACGACGTTGGCGTCGGTCTCGGCGGTCAACTCGGCCCACGCCGCGTCGACCTGGAGAGCCTCTGCCATGCCGGCCATCGGACAGGACGCCTCCATGCTCGGGAGGATCACGCTCTGGTCGTCGTCCGTGATGATGTCGGCGGACTCGGCCATGAACGTCACGCCGCCGAAGATCACGTAGTCGGCGTCGGCGTTGGCTGCCTCCTTGCTCAGCTGGTAGGAGTCGCCGATGAAGTCGGCGTGCTCGACGATCTCCCGGCGCTGGTAGTTGTGTCCGAGGATCACCACGTCGTCCCCGAGTGTGTCGAGCGCGCTCTCGATTCGCTCGGTCCGTTCGTCCTCCCCGAGATCCCGATACTCCGGCGGGAGCTGTTCGAGGTTGTCGTACTTGAAGAGACTGAGGTCAGTCTCGAACTCCGCGGATTCCATTGCTGGCATAGCTGGCTACCCCTGTTGTCTCTTCCTACGGAACCCCGTATTGAAAAGATTTTACCTTCAATATGCGGGACCGGTGGCATTCTGGGAGTCGATAGCCGCCGTTGTAGTATCGTGATGTTTGTTAGCACACAATCGGCGCGGCCGCCGAGCCGACGGGCCGCGTGGAGGCCCGAAAGCCTCGGTACGGTTGACTTACCGATCGTCGGTCGGCGGTTGGCTCCAAATAACAAACCGCCCCACGGAGAGAGACGAGGGGTATGGGAGACAATTCGGGCGGTAATCCCGGACCGAACGGCGAGTCTGACGGGAGCACACGGCGGGCGTTTCTGGGAGTGACACTCGGGGGCGCGCTCGTGGGAACCGCTGGCGTCGCCGGCACCGCGACGGCACAGGTAAGCGACAGCCAGTTCGCGATCGGCTGTGACTACGTCGAGGTTACCAACTCGACCGGCATCGACGCCGTCCGGGTCGCCTTCGAAGACGGCAGCTCCGTCCAGTCGAGAAACGGGGTCTCTCTCGACGACGGCGAACCGGTCCGCTACGGCTCGCCGGGACGGATCGTCGACTCGGTCACGATCAACGGCACGCAGACGGTCGACAACCCGGACCCGTGCCAGCGTCGACACAGAGCCACGACGTTTACGGCCGCCAGCGTCCACGTCCCCGTCGGCGAGTTCGTCCTCTCTGGGGGCGTGCCGTCGGTGCTGACCTCGCGAGTTCGCTTGCACTTCGTCGACGGGACGACCGAGACGAAGCAGCGCTACAGCGAGGACGGAGTGGGCGACACCGACGACTTCCCGGAGCTGTCCGGCATCCGCGACACCGACGGCATGGACGCCGTCCCGAACGTCTACCGGGGGAGCGGCCAGCACGCGGGCAAGACGATCGAGGCCATCGAGATCGAAACCGACCAGGACTACCGTCGACACTACCTCTGCAGCGACGTGGCCGAGGCCGCCACACTCGGCACGGAGACGCCCCAAGAGCGCTGCGTCGAGGTCGTCGGAGCGAGCCAGGGCGACGTGAGCTACGAGCTGACCGCGACCGGACCGATCCGGCCGACGACGATCAACGACCGGATCGGTGCCGGCGACAACGACACCGTCAGCCGGAACGACGACGGCACGTGGACGGTCAGTGGCTTCACCGGGAACACCGGATACGGCGACTCGTTCGTGGTCAACGGCGCGATCACGGAGATCAGACAGACCGGCGGCGACGGCGACTACGTCGTCCGCGAGATGGACCGGCGCGTCGTCGGCGGGAGCACGGACGCCGTCGGCGGCTCCCCGGACGGTACCAGTGACGGCGGTGGGGAGGACGGCAGCGGCGACGAACCCACCACTCACGAGGTCGCCGTCGTCGCCACCGAACGGGGCGAGGTGCGCTACGAGTTCACCGTCGACGGATCGGTCGAGCGAGCGGCCGACGTGGCCGACGACCTCGTCGCCGAGGACAACGACGCGATCACCGACAGCGGCGACGGGACGGTCACCGTCTCGGGGTACACGGGCAACCCCGGCTACGGCGACACCTTCCTCGTGACCGGGGACCTGACCGCCTTCGAGCGCACCGGCGGTGACGCGGCCTTCCGGATCGAACTCGACGGCGCGTCCGTCACCGCCGACGAACTGGTCGAACGCCTGTCCTGACGGATCAGAACTGTTAGGGGAGTCGCCCGCAAGCATCCGGTCATGACCGACGCCGAGGAGCTCGCAGCGCGCGTCCGCGATGGGGAGCTTCGCCTCTACGAACTCGAAGAGCACGCCGACGCCGAGACCGCCGCGACGGCACGCCGACGGTTGCTGGCCGAAGAGACCGGCGTCGACCTCGAATCGATCGGCGACTACACCTTCGAGGCCGCCGACGCCGAACCCAACGTCGAGAACATGATCGGCGCGGCCCAGCTGCCGATGGGCGTCGTCGGACCCCTTCCCGTCGACGGGAGCGCCGCCGACGGCGAGCACTATCTCCCGCTGGCCACGACCGAGGGCGCGCTCGTGGCCAGCGTCAACCGCGGCGTCAGCACGATCAGGCGCGCCGGGGGTGCGACCGCTCGCGTGCTCAAGTCGGGGATGACCCGCGCGCCGGTCTTCCGCGTCGAGGACGTGGCCGCGGCCGGCGAGGTGTCGGCCTGGGTGCGCGAACACGTCGAGGACCTCGCCGAGGCCGCCGAGGCGACCACCGGACACGGCGAACTCCAGGACGTGACCCCCTACGTCGTCGGCGACAACGTCTTCCTGCGGTTTTCCTACGACACCAAAGACGCCATGGGGATGAACATGGCGACGATCGCGACCGAAGCCGCCTGCGAGATCGTCGAGCGCGAGACGCCCGCCGAGCTGGTCGCGCTGTCGGGCAACCTCTGTTCGGACAAGAAGCCCGCCGCGATCAACGCCGTCGAGGGACGGGGCCGCACCGTCGCCGCGGACGTGTTGATCCCCCACGAACAGGTCGAGGAGCGACTCGGGACGACCACCGAGGCCATCGCCGAGGCGAACACGCGCAAGAACCTCGTGGGCTCGGCCAAGGCCGGGGCGCTCGGCTTCAACGCCCACGCGGCAAACGTCGTCGCCGCGGCCTTCCTCGCGACCGGCCAGGACGCCGCACAGGTCGTCGAAGGCGCGAACGCGATCACGACCGTCGACGCCCGCGAGGACGGGCTGTACGCCTCCGTGACGCTGGCGTCGCTGGAGGTCGGCACCGTCGGCGGCGGCACGAGCCTCCCGACCCAGGCCGAGGGGCTGGACGTGCTGGGCTACGCCGGTGGCGGCGACCCCGCGGGCAGCAACGCCGACGCCCTCGCGGAAGTGATCGCCGCCGGGGCGCTGGCCGGCGAACTCTCCCTGTTGGCGGCACTCTCCTCGCGGCACCTCTCCAGTGCTCACGAGGATCTCGGCCGATAGCAGCACTCGAACGATCGATTTCGAGCGATATCGTCCAGACAACGCCGGTGTTCGGCCTGCTGTCTTGCGTGTCGCCATACGTTCGGCGTGGCTTCGACCTTAATCTTGCCGAACGAATTCAGTACACTTATGTTGGCAATATTTGACAGGTGTAGCTGTAGCCGTCGAACGGTCACCGAGTCAACATCACTGTCATGTCTCAGTACAACCGTCGGTCACTGCTCCGTGCGGGTGTCGTCGCCGGAACGGTCGCTACTGCCGGCTGCCGTTCTCCGCGGCGTCCGGAGCGGACGATCCGATCCGATCGACGACCTCCGGCGGGGACGTGGCCGTCACAGCACCGCGGCGTTCGAAACAGTCGCCACACTCCAACTGCTGTGCCACCGAGACAGACACCCGAACGCGAGTGGCGCGTCGACCTCCGGGGAACGGTGTTTCGGATGGTCGCAACCGACGCGACAGTGTACTGTCTGACGCTGCGATCGGGTGGGTCGGGTGACGTGTACGCCGTTCGGACGGACGGTGTGATACGGTGGCACGAGGCGGATCTCGACGGTGTCGGATCGCTCGACTACGTCGCTGGGCGGCTGTACCTCGGCGGACGGACGTTCCGGGCGCTGGAAGCGGACTCGGGCGGGGAGCTGTTCGAAACGAAGCTCCCGGACGGACAAGCGTACTCGGCCGTCGAGCACCGCGGCACGATCTACGTCGCGACGAACACTGACTCGTTCTACGGACTCGACGCGGACACGGGGGCGATCCAGTGGCACGCGTCGATCGGTGGCGACCACGGCGTCAGCATCTACCGGGGGCAGCCACTCGTCTCGTCGCCGTACCGAATCCGCTGCTACCGGTCCGACCGTTCGCCGTTGACGGCCCTCCTCGGTGAGCCACCGGCGATTCACACGTCCTGGCAGCCACCGCATCAGAGCGTCGCCGTCCTGTGGCCTGCCGTCGTCGATGGAACGCTGTACCGGGGAGCCGTCGGCACGGACCGATCGACCGTTCCGCTGATAGCGTACGATCTCGACGCCGGCAGACGGCGGTGGCACCGAGAACTGGCCAGTTACGTCTACACGCCGGCAGTCGATCCCGACGCCGGCCGCGTATACACGTTTGCCCGTCCAGCGGGCGCTCGAACGTCCCACGGCACCGTGTACGCACTCGACAGTGCCAGCGGCGCGACAGCGTGGTCACAGCCCCTCGACTTTCGCGCGGGCTGTCCCGTGATCGCCAACGAGACGGTGTACCTTTCGGGACCGGATGACGACGGCGGGCGCGTCGTCGCCCTCGACAGCTCGACCGGAGCGGTGCGGTGGGAGGCCGGCGTCGGAGACAGCCAGGTCAACCACGCGCTCCTCTCGGTCGGCGAGCGACTCTACGTCGGCGGCACTGGAGAGATGGTTGCACTGGCGTAGCCTGCTCTGAAGCTACCACGAAACACACGCTAGCGCGTGCCACGCTGTGGCTCGTCTGTGACGCGGTCCAGCGGTCGCGACTGTCTCGAAACAGCGAGAACGGGCCGTGGTCAGGACGCCCGTCGCTGGATCGTCACCAGCCACCCTGCGCCGCCGACGAGCGCCGCCACGCCGACCACGAGCAGCAGGTCGCTCCCCAGCGCGACGCCCCCGACGAAGCCGACCAGCGAGACGGCGAAGACCGCGTGTGCCGCCGCGAACAGCGCGTAGCCCTGCCGGTAGAACACGAAAGCCCCGAGCGCGAGTCCCGCAGCGAGCACGATCGGAGCGGCCAGCGCCGGCTGGATCGGGACCCCGCCCACGTCGATCGGTCCCGTGATCGGCTGGGCGAGAAAGAGCAGTCCGGCGGTCCCGACCAGGACACCGACGGCGGTCCGGCCCGGCTCGACGGCGTAGCCGGCGACGTTCATAGTCGCCGGTAGGTCCCACCGCTCTCGGTCACCTCGCCGCGGCGACGGAGCTTCGCCAGTGCGTCGCGGACGTAGTCGGCCGGGACGCCGCGCTCGGTCGCGTAGTCGATCACGTCTGCCTCGGTGGGCGCTTCGCACTCGCGCAGCGCCGACAGGACGATCTCCGTTCGGCTCTGGCCGCCGCCAGCGCCGCCTTCGGACCGCTCGGCGGCGGCCGCGACTTCCTCCGTGTCGACGCCGGCCGCTTCGAGCACCGCCTCGTCGCTCGGACCGGCGTCGTCGAGTCGCCCCTCCATCTCGGAAAACGAATCGAGTTCGGCGAACGCCTCACCGTGGTCCTGCCGGTTGGCCAGCATCGACGACCGGACCTCGCGAGCGTGGTCTTCGTCGTCGGTCTCGACGAACTTGCGGCGCTTCTCGTGCTTTCTGGTCGTGCCACAGCGGGGACACTGGGTCGTCGCCGGCCGCCCCTCGACGATCCACAGCGCCGAACAGTCGCTACACCCCACGACGGCGTACATACTCACCGTTGGGACGGTCGCCGATTGAATCTGGCGGTCACACCGGCAGGGCGGCCAGCAGCGTCTCGGGAGCTGCCGCCATCTCGTCGCCGTAGACGAGACCGATGTACAGGAACAGGACGAGCGTCGAGTTGTAGACGCCGTGGATCACCGCCGGGACGACGATGTTGTCCGTGTACTCGTAGCTCGTGCCAAACACCAGCGCCGGCCACAGCAACACGACCAGCACGAGCGCGTTCCCGACGGTCGACCCGCCGACCAGTGCGAACCCGTGCATCCCGGCGAAAGCGGCGCTGGCAAGGAGGATCGCGACCGCTGGACTGAGGACCTCCCGGAGGCGACCCTGGACGACGCCACGGAAGAGCAACTCCTCGCTGGGGCCGACGACGAACAGCATCACCGGGATCAGGTAGAGGACGATTCCGGGGTTCGCCATCGCGACCTCGCCGAGCTGGTTCTGTCCGGTCTCGACCTGTAGCTGTGAGAGGACGAGGAGGCCGACGAACACGCCCGCGAAGGCGGTACAGTACCCCCCGAAGATCACACCGAAATCGCGCAGGTCTGGCACGCCGTAACCGATGTCGAAGGGCGTCGATCCGGGTTCGAAACCCAGTCGCTCTCTGAGCTTCGGCCCGAGCGACGGTCTGGCGTTGACATACAGCATCGACACGCCGAAACAGCCGACGCCTTGAATGAAAAACAGCGAGAGAATCAGGAACTCGACGCTCGTCGGCTCGATGTCGAATCCGGCCAGAAGCAGCCCGAGTGCTGCGACGTTCGCCAGGAGGGCTCCCAGGAGCAAGCCGCCAGCGCCGAGCCCGAGCGCGGAGACCAGTGCGACGGCCGTTCGCTTCGATTGCTCGTTCATCTTGGTGGTACTCGATCCTTGGAGGCGACGGCATGAAAACTGTTCTCCAGTCCGCCGACGCGTCCCGGCTCGCCCCTCCCCACTGATCATCCCCGGTAGGCTTACCTGCCGCCCTCTACTCACCTCGATTATGCAGGTCTGTGACACCGCCGACAGCGAGTTCACCGAGGTCGTCGACGGCGTCCACATCGCGCCGCTGGCGGTCGGCGAGCGGATGAACGTCCAGCACTTCCACATCGAGCCGGGCGCGGTCGTCCCGGAGCACAGCCACCCCAACGAGCAGGTCGGTTTCGTCGCTCGCGGCACGTTCACGTTTCTCGTCGACGGTGAGGAACAGGTCGTCGGTGCCGGCGACTCCTACGTCGTCCCGGCCGAGGAGCCCCACGAGGCGGCCAATCGGACCGACGAGCCCGTTCGCGGGATCGACGTGTTCAGCCCGCCACGCGACGAGCCAAACTGGGAGTGAGCGCAGCGTGACGCGGGACGCTGCCCGCGCCCGCTGGCCGGCTACTGCCAGTCGACCAGATCAGACTGGTAGTAGTTGACGTTCGCCTGCGCCCAGCGTGGGCCCTGCAGGGCCAGACGCTGGCTGAACGCGTCGAAGTCGCCGATATCGGACGACGACGACCAGCCCAGTTCCGCGATGGCCGCCAGCCGCGGGAACACCATGTACTCGATGTCGTCCTGGGTCTCGACGAACTCCGTCCACAGCGGTGCCTCGACGCCGGCGACCGAGGACTCGTCGACGCCGTCGATGTAGCTGCCCGGATCCCAGGTGTAGGCGTCCTCGACCGAGACCGGTCCCGCCCAGTCCTGGCCCACACCGTCCTGATAGTTGTAGTCTTGATCGAGGTACGCGAGGTGGGCGGGCGAGGCGATGACGTCGTTGCCCTCGCTGGCCCGGGCCGCGACCTCCGGGGCCTGTGCGTCGGTTCCCCAGTAGTGGAGGAGCGCAGACGTAACGGGCTCCGTGCTGGCGATCTGGTGCCATCCGATGGGGGTCTTTCCGGCGTCCTCGATCATCGGGAGGACCGCGTCGATGAACTCCTCGTACTTGGCATCCGACAGCACGTCGGCTTCGTCGCCTCCGACGTGGAAGTACGGGCCGTCCGTCATCTCGGCGACCGCGCTGATGACGTCGGCTGCGAACTGGAGACTCGTCTCCTTGTGCTCGTCGTCCATGCACAGCGTGGTGTCGCCGACGTTGATGCCGGTGTCTTCCTCGCGTTTCGTGTCGTCACAGTTCAGTTCCGCGTACGACTCCAGGGCCGCCCCGGTGTGGCCGGGCATGTCGATCTCCGGGACGACCGTCATGTGGCGATCCTGCGCGTACTGGATGATCTCCTGGTAGTCGGCCTTCGTGAAGTAGCCGCCGGGCCCGCCGTCGACCTCCGAGTCTGCCCCTTCGTCGGTGAGGTTCGGCCAGTCGTCGATCTCGATACGCCAGCCCTGGTCGTCGGTCAGGTGCAGGTGCAGGTGATTGATCTTGTAGGCCGCCACCTGGTCGATGAACTCCTTGACGACCGACTTGTCGAAGAAGTGCCGTGCCACGTCGAGCATCGCGCCGCGGTACTCGAAGCGCGGTGTGTCGGTGACCGAACCGCCGGGGACGACCCAGTCGACGGACTGATCGGTGTCGGCCTCGACCGCCGCCGGGAGCACCTGGCGAAGCGACTGGACGCCGTAGAACAGCCCCGCGGCCTCGTTGGCTCGGATCGTGACGCCGTCGCTGTCGACGCTCATCTCGTAGCCCTCGTCGCCGACCGACGAGGGAGCGCCGTTGAGCAACAGCGCGATGCTGTCCGCGGACGCGGACGAGCCACTCTCGACGGACAGATCGAAGCCGGTCGCCGGCCCCAGCAGGTCGGCGAGGTACTGTCCGACTTCGGTCCCGCTGCCCTCGGCGACGATCGTCGTCGAGGACGTGATCTCGAAGCCGTCGTCGGCGGTCGTGATGTCGCCCGGCTTCGGCACGAGATCGGCCAGCGTCTTCGTGACTGGCTCGGGCGGCCCACAGGCGGTGATCTGCTTCCAGGGGCCTCCATCGCTACTGGGCTCGTCGCCCTTGCTCCACCACTTGGCTTCCCAGAGCGTGCCGTCGTAGATGACCTGGTCGCCGCCGGTGTACGTCGTTCCGGAGTCCCACTCCGAGACGCCGCTACACTCGCCGCCGTCGCCGCCGACGCTGACTGTCGTCGCGTTGGTGTCGGTCGCACCGTCGTCGTCGGTGACGGTGAGTGTGATCGTGTACTCGCCCGACGAGTCGTACGTGTGGGTCGCGGTCTGACCGCTGGCGGTCGCGTCGTCGCCGAAGTCCCAGGCGTACGACGAAATCGACCCGTCGGCGTCCGAGGAGTCGGCAGCGTCGACGGTCACCGACTCGCCCGTCGTCGGCGAGGACGGCGAGACGGTGAACGACGCGTTCGGAGCCTCGTTGTCGCTTTCCGAGACGGACACCGTCGTCGATGCCGTCCCGCTCGCGCCGTCGTCGTCGGTGACGGTGAGTGTGACCGTGTAATCGCCTGCAGAGCCATACGTGTGACTCGCGGTCTGTCCGGTCGCCGTGTCGCCGTCGCCAAAGTCCCAGGCGTACGAACTCACGGAGCCGTCCGGATCGGACGAGCCCGACGCGTCGAAGGTGACGGACTCGCCCGGCGCGGGTGTACTGATGCTCGCCGTGAACGACGCGACCGGAGCCTCGTTCTCGGTGTCGCCACTACAGTCGCCGATCTTCGTCCAGACCGAGTCGCTCTCTTCGGGTTCGTTGGCCTGGGTCCACCACTCGGCTTCCCAGAGAACGTCGTCGTAAACGACGCGGTCGCCGCCGTTGTAGGCGGTGCCGGATTGCCACTGCTGAACGTCGCTGCAATCTGCTGCCGATGCGGTCCCGCTGACGCCGATCGCCAGCGCAGACAGTGCCGATGCCTTCCGTAGGATGTTGCGTCGTGTCTCTCTCATGTGTTCGAATGTCGCCTTCGGCAGTCGCTCGCTGGCCGGGTCGGGCCGACCGATAGTCCGCGCGACCGCACGGTGTCCACATCCCCCAACCGGGCCGTTGCGATCCGAAGCGTCCGTCGTCGATCGTCTCCCTGTACTCGAACTGACGGATCACACGCCAGTCAACACTAGCCACGAACCCTCACGTATTAGTACATTTCCACTGTATTTTTATATAAAGAGTTGTAGATGTGTATCGAACTGGGCGGCGTCTGGCGAGACCGTGCCAGTCGGGCGAGAAAGTGAACGGACGGGAATGGATGTGTCCAGTCTGCAGGGACTGCTGTGGACGATCGCACCGATCCGAGACGAGAGAACAGTCGAACGGCGACGACGTCGGTGGCGCGAGCGTCTCGCCGTTCACGCGGTGACGCTACGCGAGCCAGGCGACTCGCTTACGCGAACTTCTCGATGTCCTCAGAACGCAGGACGTTCTGACTGCCCGAAAAATCGTCTTCAGGCCAGTTCTTCGATGTTCTGACGGCGCAGCCGTCAGAGGACGAGAAACGGTCTACGACAGTTTCTCGATGTTTTCGCGGCTACGCCGCGAAAGCCCGAGAAGCTTGCGTACGCAAGCTTCTCGATGTTCCCGGAAGTCTCCGATTTCCGGGCGCACGAAAAGTTGGCCTTAGGCCAACTTTTCGATGTTTTCGACGATGGCGTCCGAGTACTCCTCGGTGCCGAGCTTCTCGGCGTCTTCGAGCTGGCGTTCGAGGTCGTAGGTGACCGTGCCCGAGGAGATCGTCTCCTCGACGGCGTCGCGAACGAGGTCGGCTGCGTCCTTCCAGCCCATGTAGTCGAACATCAGACGGCCCGAGAGGATCATCGCGGTCGGGTTGGCCATGTTCTGGCCGGCGCGTTTCGGGGCCGAGCCGTGGACGGGCTCTGCGAGCACGCGGGCGTCACCGAAGTTCGCGCCGGGCGCGATGCCGAGGCCGCCGATCTGTGCGCCGGCGGCGTCCGAGAGGTAGTCGCCGTTGAGGTTCGGCATGGCGAGAACGCTGAACTCGTCGGTCCGGAGCTGCATCCACTGGAGCATCGCGTCGGCGAGTCTGGACTCGACCATGACGGCGTCCTCGGGAATGTCGATCTCGTCCTGGGTCTCCCAGAGAGAGTCGGGCGCGGCGAAGACCTCGTCGTCGGGGTACTCCTCGTCGGCGACTTCCATGCCCCACTCGGTGAACTGGCCCTCGGTGAACTTCATGATGTTGCCCTTGCCGACGAGCGTGACCTTGTCGCGGTCGTGCTCGATGGCGTAGTCGATGGCCTTGCGGACCAGCCGCTTGGAACCGAACTCGGTGATCGGCTTGATGCCGATGCCGATCGGGCCGTCGTGCATCACGTCGTCGAAGCCCATGTCCTCCTCGACGAACTCCCGGACCTGCTCGACCTCTTCGGTGCCGGCCTCCCACTCGATGCCGGCGTAGACGTCTTCCGTGTTCTCACGGAAGGTGACCATGTCCATCTCCTCGGGCGCTTTCATCGGCGACGGGACGCCGTCGAGGTAGTAGGTCGGTCGGACGTTCGAGTAGAAGTCGAGCGTCTGGCGCAGCGCGACGTTGAGCGAGCGGAAGCCAGCGCCGACCGGGGTCGTCAGCGGCCCCTTGATGGCGACGCGGTGCTCGTCGATCGCGTTGACGGTGTCGTCGGGGAGGTTCTCGTCGTACTTCTCTCGGGCGGACTCGCCAGCGAAGACGCGCATCCACGAGATCTCGCGGCCTGTGGCGTTCGCGGCGGCCTCCAGGACCTTCTGGGCGGCCGGTCCCACGTCCTTCCCGATGCCGTCCCCGTGGATGATGGGGACGATCGGATTCTCAGGAATATCGAGTTCGTCGTTGTCCTCGTCGACGACCTCGATCTTCTCGCCTTCGGCAGGCACCTCGACCTTGTCGTAATCGTAGCTCATACCCGGCCAATCGAAAGTCGCGCCTAAAGGAGTGCCGCTTTCCGCGAGGGCGTGGTAACAGGGAACACAGGCCCTCTCCGCTTCGTTCGCCCGGTCGCTTTTGGCCGTGGCGGCGCTCGACCCCCATATGGATCTGATCGTCCACGGCGGCGCTGGATCGGCCCCCGACGAACCCACGGCCCGGCAGGCGGTCCTCGACGACGCCGCTCGTGCGGGCAGCGACGCCGCGTCGCCACTCGACGCAGTCCGGGACGCGGTCGCCGTCCTGGAGTCGAACCCCCGCTTCAACGCTGGCGTCGGAAGCACCGTCCAGAGCGACGGCGTCGTCCGGACGGACGCGAGCGTGATGACCGACGACGGTCTCGCCGGGGCCGCCTGCGCGATGCCCGGTGTCGAACACGCCGTCGACGTGGCGCGAGCGGTCGCGACGGAGACGCCCCACGTCTTGCTGGCCGGGGATCGCGCCGTCGAGTTCGCGGACGCGGTCGGCGTCGAGACGGACGCGGATCTGTGGACGGACGACACGCGGGAGCGCTGGCAGGCGGCCGATCCGCCGGACGGAGACGCCGCCGAGCAACTGGCGTGGGTCCGCGAGCGGTTCGGTGCGAGCCACGACACGGTCGGTGCGGTCGCGACCGACGGCGATCGAGTGGCGGCCGCGACCTCGACGGGCGGCCGGTGGTTCGCGCTGGCGGGCCGCGTCGGCGACGTGCCACAGCTCGGGGCGGGTGTCTACGCCGACGAGCGAGGCGGTGCGAGCGCGACCGGCGAGGGAGAGGCGATCGCTCGGTTCGGACTCGCGAAGGAGGCCGTCCGGGCGCTGGATCGACACGACCCGAGCAAGGCCGCCCAGACGGCCGTGGACGCCTTCGCGGACGCGATCGGCGGCCGAGCGGGCGTGATCGTCCTCGACCGCGCCGGCCGCGTCGGAGCGGCCGAAAACACCGACGCGATGCAGACGGCCACGCGGTAGGGCAGGTCGCTACTCGTCCCAGGGGTCGAGCTTGTTGTCGTACTGGGGTTCGCGATCGAACCGGTCGACGACGGCGAGCAACGCGGTCATGAGGGCCACGGCCGCGCCGGCACTCGCGAAGACGACGACACCCGACCAGAGGTCGCGCGCCACGATGACGGCGGCCGTCGCCAGGAGCACGAGCCCCCACAGGAGCGTGCTGGCGTAGATCGGTCCCTCACGGTTGGTAGCCATTACACCCCTATTCACGTACAACGGCAAACCCTTTGCCCCACAGTTCCGAACCCACTCCCATGACAGACGTGGACCTGGCCGCCGAGAAGTACGAGAAACATCGCGAGGCCGGAGAGATCCTGGCACAGGTGCGCAACGAGGCCGCCGATCGACTCGAAGTGGGGACCGGCTACCTCGAAATCTCCCAGTGGGCCGAAGACCGGATCCGGGAACTGGGCGGCGAGCCCGCCTTCCCGGTCAACGTCAGCGTCGACCACGAGGCCGCCCACGGGGCCGCCGGGCCGGACGACGACCGCACCGTCGGCGAGCAGATGGTGAAACTGGACATCGGCGTCCACATCGACGGGTGGCTGGCAGACACGGCCGTCACGGTGGATCTCTCGGGCAACGACGAGCTGAAGACCGCCGCCGACGAGGCCCTCGACGCGGCACTGGACGCCGTCGAGGCCGGCGTCCAGACCGGCGAAATCGGTGCCGTCATCGAGGACGTCATCGAGGGGTACGGCTACAACCCGGTGGTCAACCTGACGGGCCACGGGCTGGGCCACTGGGAGCAACACACCGAGCCGAACGTCCCCAACCGGTCGATTCCCGGCGGTGCGACCCTGGAGGCGGGACAGGTCGTCGCGATCGAGCCGTTCGCCACGACCGGGACGGGGAAGGTAAACGAGGGCGCGACAGAGGAGATCTTCTCGCTGGAACGGGAGGGGTCGGTCCGCAACCGGGAGGCCCGACAGGCGCTGAACCAGATCACCGAGGAGTTCAGGACCCTGCCGTTCGCGGCCCGGTGGCTCGACGTGTCCCGTCCGGGGATGGCGCTCCGTCGCCTGAAACAGCAAGACATCGTTCACGGCTATCCGGTCCTCCAGGAAGCCGAGGGCGAACTCGTCAGCCAGAGAGAACACACCGTCATCGTCACCGAGGACGGCTGTGAAGTGACGACGCGGCTGTAGCACCGGTCGCGACGGAGGAGCGATCGGCTTTTTCCCCCAGGTTTTTCCACGAGGGGTCGTGAGCGTAGCGAACGACCCGCAGTGGAAAAAGGTGGTAGCCGACGGCTGTGAAGTGACGACGCGTCTCGACTGACGCGCTCTCGGTGGACTGCCGTCGAGTACGCTGGCGCTCGACGGTGAGCGCTCAGAAGGTGGCGTGGGTGGTGGGTGGTGCCGGGATGTCGGTCGCGTACGGCTTCTCGTCGCCGTTTTCCCGGTCGACCGCACGTCGTCGTGCGATCGATCCGGTGCAGACCGACAATACTCCGTCAGGCGTTGTTCATTCGCGTCTCTGTCGTGGTGCCACAGACTCGACACTCACTGACGCGATACGGTTCCCGCGAGAACGCTGCGTTCTTCGATTTGGTGCTTTCGGTCAGTATCTGGACGGAGACGTCGTGTGGCGTCGTTCGTTCACACGTCGAGCACGTCTCCGACATGTGGGTGTCGGTGTCTGTGACTGCCATCCCAGTTCGACTAACGCGAGAGATGCGCATAAAAACCCCCCACAGTTCGGGGCCGTTTAGACCGTTTTATCGCAATACGGCGGCCGAATACGCAGCAGTACTGTCTTAGAGGGGTCCAGATTGTTTATAGTTATCTCTGGCTCCGTCTCGGTGGATAACAGTCCGTGAACGGCAACAAGAGTTAAATACTACTTTCTCCCGTCCTGTGGCAAAGCGATTTACCGTCTCGCGGCCGATCCACGGCCATGGAACAGGTGTTCGCGCCGTGGCGGATCGAGTGGGTCGAACGGGAGGAGAAGAACCCGGACGTCGACTGCGTGTTCTGTGCGTTGCCCGAGCGCGACGACGACCGGGAGCACAGAGTCGTCGCCCGCAACGACCACGCCTACGTGTTGCTGAACAACGCGCCGTACAGTCCCGGCCACCTCATGGTCATCCCCTACCAGCACACGGGCGACTATCGAGCCCTCCCGGAGGAGGTGTTGCTCGCGCACGGGCGACTGAAACAGCGGACGTTCGACGCCCTGGAGGCGTCGCTCGACCCGGACGCCTTCAACGCCGGGCTGAACCTCGGTGGGGGACCCGCGGGCGGCTCGATCGAGGATCACCTCCACACCCACGTCGTCCCCCGCTGGGAGGGAGACACGAACTTCATGCCGGTGATCAGCGACACGCAGGTGATCGTCGAGGGTCTCGAAGACACGTACGACCGCGTTCACGAAGGGTTCGCGGCCCAGGACGACGCCACGGTCGTCGACGACGACACCGCCGTCGCGTTCGGGTCCGAACGTGGCTCGAACTGTCGGGAGCGATAATGTCATGATCGTCGGGCGGTGAGCACTGCAACAGACGGAGTCTTCGAGTGATCATTCAGTTGGCTGGTGACCTCACCTACGCGGGCTATCTCCTGGTGTTCGCTGTGGCAACACTGGCCTGCTTCGTGAGCATCGACCGGGTCCAACAGCTCGAAGAGCCGGGCACGCGGCGTGGACTGACGGCGCTGCTCCTGGCCAGCGGCGGCTGGGCGCTCTCGTATCTGGGCTACTTCCTCGTGCCAGACCCCCAGCTCAAAACCGCGTTCTACGTCGCCGGCCTCGTCGTCGGCCTCGCGACGGTCGGTGCGTGGCTCTACTTCTGCTCGGCTTTCACCGGTCGGACGCTGCATCGCAGCACCGGTCTACGACGCGCGGCCGTCGCGATCTTCCTTGCGATCGTCGCCGTGAAAGTCACGAACTATCACGGCCTGTACTTCGCGACCCGGACAGCGACGGAACCGTTCCCACACATGGCGGTGACACACGAGCCGCTGCACTGGGTCGTCGTCGGACTCTGCTACGCGCTGACGGCCGTCGGATACTTCATGCTCTTCGAGCGGCTCCGACAGGTCAGCTACCAGACGTGGTCTTTCGGCCTCCTCGTCGGGGTGACGGCTGTTCCTCTCCTGCTCAACCTCGTGGGCCACGCGACCCCGCTGCTCGCCGACGTGAGCCACGAACCCCTCGGTGTCGCGGTCTTCGCCGTCGGCGTCTCGTTCGTCTTCCACGAGCGGTTTCAGGCGATCGGGCTCGCGGAGGGAGACGACAAGCCCATCGTCATCGTGAACGAACGCGATCAGCTCCGCGAGTACAACGCGGCGGCGGCCGACCTCTTTCCCGCGCTCACCCGGCCGGACGTGATCGGGAAACCGCTGTGGAGCGTCGTTCCGTCCGTCGCCGAGGTGCTCGACTCCGAGTCGGGCGTATTGTCCGTTCGTGACGGCGAGGAAACCCGATACTACCAGCTCACCGAGAGCCCGTTCGCGGCCGGACGGTCACCGGTCGGTCGGCTCGTGCTCTTTACCGACATCACGGAGCGCGAACGCGACCGACGCGAACTCCAGCGCCAGAACGAGCGCCTCGAAGAGTTCGCCAGCGTCGTCTCTCACGACCTCCGGAACCCCTTGCAGGTCTTGCGGGGCGCGTTCGAGGGGGCTCGCGAGACCGGCGACCCCTCGCACTTCGACCGCGGGGAGCGAGCGCTCGACCGGATGGAGACGCTCATCGACGACGTGCTCTCGCTCGCCCGGCAGGGCCAGCCCATCGACGAGACCGAACCGATCTCGCTCGCGTCGCTGGCGGCGTCGTGCTGGGAGGTCATCGAGGCCGGCGACGCCGATCTCGTCGTCGAAACCGATCTCGATCTCGTCGCCGATCCCGACCGCTTCCGTCAACTGCTGGAGAACCTCTTTCGGAACGCGGTCGAACACGGCGGTGACGACGTGACCGTTCGAGTCGGGCGACTACCGGACGGCAACGGATTCTACCTCGCAGACGACGGTCCCGGCATCCCGGTCGACGAGCGCGAGGCGGTGTTCGAGTCCGGCTACTCGACGACCGACGGGGGGACCGGCTTCGGACTGGCGATCGTCAGCGAGATCGTCGACGCCCACGGCTGGGAGATCACGGTGTCGGGGCGAGCGGCCGACGACGCCCCCGACGGACACACGGACTCGGAATCCGGTTCGAGAACGGCCACCGGTGCCTCCTTCGAGATCACTGGGATCGGTTCTCCAGACGGCGTCGACGCGAGCGAAGCGGCTTAGTCACCCCCGGCGCAACGACGACGTGATGTCACGTCGGGACGTACTCCGCCGGGTCGGTCTCGTCATCTTGGGCGCGAATCTCGCCCTCGCGCTCCTGAAGGGCGTCGTCTGGGCGGAGACCGGGAGCCTGGCCGTCGGTTCCGAGGCGGTCAACAGCCTCGCCGACACCGCCTACAGCCTCGTCATCGTCGCCGGGCTCTACCTGACGACACAGCCGCCGGACTTCGAGCACCCCCACGGCCACGAGCGGATCGAGCCGTTCGTCTCGCTGTTCGTCGCCGTCGGGATCTTCGCTGCCGGTGGGATCATCCTCTGGCAGGCCGCCAGCTCGCTGCTGTCGGGCGACGTCGGCGTGAGCCGTGGCCCCGCCGCCGTCGGCGTCCTCGTCTTCTCCGGCGTGCTGAAGTACGCCCTGTATCGGTACTGTCTGTCCGCCGGGCGAGACCACAACTCTCCCGCGCTGGTCGCGACGGCACTGGACAACCGCAACGACATTCTCACGGCAGCCGCGGCCCTCGTCGGCGTCGTCGGCGCGACGCTTGGCTACCCGGTCCTGGACCCGATCGCCGCGATGGTCGTCTCCGTGGGCATCATCTACACCGGCGTCGAGGTCGTCCGGGACAACCTCGATTACCTCGTCGGTGCTGCCCCGCCCGAGGAGCTGCGGGCGGAGATCGTCCGCCGCGCGCTCGAACAGGACGACGTGGAGGGTGCCCACGACGTGATCGCCCACTACGTCGGCCCGGAGATCGACGTGAGCCTCCACGTCGAGGTCGAGGGCGACAAGACGCTGTTCGAGGCCCACGACATCGAGACCGCCGTCATCGAGGCGATCCAGGAACTGCCGGAGGTCGACGACGTGTTCGTCCACGTCGACCCCAAGGAACTGGGCGAGTGGAAAGCCGACGCCGACGTGGACCGCCTCGTCGACTAAGCGCCGGTAAACGCGTACAGCACGGTCAGCAGTCCGGCGATTCGACACGTCTGGGCGAGCAGCTCCGCCTCGGCGGTCGTCGCCAGCGAGAGGAGGACGAGGGGCTGTTTCAGCACGAACGGAATCGTCGTCAACAGCAGGATGCCGACGGCCAGGGACAGCATCGCACGGCTGGCGTTGCGCCGGTAGCCCCGGTAGGCCTGGTAGGCGACGAAGCCGCCCACGACCGCCGTCAGGAGCGCGGTCACCGTCGTCAGCGCCAGCGACGTCTGGAGGAGTTCACTCACGGCTACTCGCCCCCGCTGTCGGCAGTGGTGTCGTGTGTCGAGTCATCGCTGTGTGCGGTAGATGACGAACAGGATCAGACCGAGCCCGCTCAGTCTGGTCAGGTCCGTGACGATCCGGATCGTCTCCGTGCTGGCTCCCGTCGTGTTGCCCAGGATCAGATTCACCACGAGCGGCACGCCGCTCAACAGCAGGATGCCCGCAGCCATGCCCAGCAGCGCCGAGTCGTGGGTGCGCCGGTAGCTCTGGACGCCCTTGATGAGGATGATGATCGAGAGGACGACCGAGAGGACGAACCCCAGGAAGAACAGCAAGACGAGCAGCTGTCCCGGCGAGGCCGTCGACTGGAGCGGCGTCGACCCGCTCGCGGCGTGTGTCGCCAGTGGTTCGGTCGTCATTTGAGCCCCTCGAACAGTTCGGTGAAGCGGTCGGCCGCGTCGGGTTCGCGGCGTTCGATGTCGATGCTGTACTCGCCGTCCGCCAGATCGACCGTGACGCGGGACAGCTGAGCCCGGAACACGTCGTAGTGGTGGCCCTGGGGATCGAGCTGTTGCTGGGCGACGACGAGGTCTTGCTCGCGCAGCCGTTCGAGCCGGCGGTACACGGTCGGCGGCGAGGCGTCACAGGCGTCGGCCAGTTCCTCTGCCGACATCGGTTCCGTGCTCGTCGCGGCGAGAATCTCCCGTGCGTACTCGTCGTCGAGGAGTTCGGCGACGGTCTCGATCCCTGGCTCCTCGCTCATCAGTCACGTCGGCGTGGCGAGTGACGGGGCGGTTCCAGACACGGTTCATATCCGTGATCGACGGGGGAGTATAAAAAACGGCCCGGCACACTTTCACGCCGAGAAGCTGTGGGGGGTGGTATTTTTATTCGGGGGCCAAAGGCGAAAACGGAATGACTACGCCATCGAAGTCGCCGAACGCGCCCCGCAGGACGACCGATACGCCTTCCGCCCGACGCTGTCTACCCATCGCCGGAGGTGCCCGATGAAACGGCTCCGCTCGCTGTGTCTCGTCGGATTGCTCGTCGTCGGGACCGTCGCACTCGCCGTCGGTCCCGTCACGGGTGCCAGCACCGGCGTCGTCTCGATCAGTACCACCACGACGCCGGACCGACCCGCGCCGGGCGACACCGTGACGATCAGCACGACCGTCTCGAATCCGGAGGCCGGAAGCTCCAGCTTCCAGTTGCGCTCGGTCGAAGTGCGCGAGACGACCGCCGACAACAGCACGCTGTACAACTCGACCGACGAGTCGAGCACGATCGAGCCCGGCGAGTCGACGACGCGGGATCTCGGGGTCGACATCGAGGAGAGCGGCCAGCAGCAGTTCGTCCTCCACGTCCAGGTCCTCTCGGACGGTGATGTCGTCAACTTCGAACGCAACGTGACCGTCACTGCCGGCGAGACCGACCCCGCGCTGTCGCTGTCCGGCGGCGATATCGGTGCCGACGGTGACGCGACGTTCGACCTCTCTGTTTCGAACGCTCGCACGGAACCCATCCGAGCCGTTACGGTCGACGTGTCCGCGGGAGACATCCAGTTCGACGAGGATCGACACGTCGTCTCACAGCTCGCCTCGGGCGCGGAGACGACGCTGAAGCTCCCCGCGAGCGACGTCGAGCCCGGCGAGAAGACGGTCGAGGCGGCGGTCACGTACACGACCAACGACGGCGAGTTCAAGAGCGTCACGCGCGAACTGACGACGACGGCCGACAGCGCCGAGAACCCCGGTGAGGTCTCGCTGAGCGGCATCGACGTGTCGGGTGCCGACGGCGAGTTGCAGATCTCCGGGCAGGCCAACAACGCCGGTGAGACGAACGTCTCGGGCGTCACCGTCACCGTCGAGGACGGTCCGTACAGCCTCGGCGAGGCCCAGTCCAGCGCGTTCGTCGGCAGGCTCGACGCCAGCACCTCCAGTGACTTCCAGCTCGGTGCGACGGTACCCGACGACACGACGACCGCCACGATCCCACTGACGGTCGCGTACCGTCTCGACGGCCAGGAGGTGACGCGAACGGTGACCGTTCAGGAAGACTTCAGCTCGAGCGGCAAGGTCAATCTCACCGGCGTCCGCATCGAACAGACCGGCAGTCGGCTCACCGTCCGGGGCAGCGCCAGTAACCTCGGAACGAGCAACGTCTCCGCCGTGATAGTCTCGGTCGGCCAGAACGAACGGATCCAGCCGGCCCAGTCCCAGTCGAGTTACTTCGCCGGCAACGTGGCCCAGAGCGAGTTCAAGTCCTTCCAGGTCGACGCTCGATTGACCGGCGACACCAACGAGACCGTCTCGGTTCCGGTCGAGGTCAGCTATCGCGTCAACGGCCAGCGCATCGACACGACGACGACCGTCCCGTACACGCCGCGGGCGACCGGACCCGCCGCCGAGCAATCCCAGCGGGACTCCTCGGTCCCGATCGTGTTGATCGGTGGCGTCGTGCTCGTCGTGGTGGCCGGCGGGCTCGGATACCGACGATACCGATGAGCGTCATCAGCGCCACCGACGCGGTGAAGATCTACGAGTCCGGCGACAAGACGCTGCGTGCGCTCGACGGCGTCTCCGTCGACGTGAACGCCGGTGAGTTCGCGTCCGTCGTCGGCCCCAGCGGGAGCGGGAAGTCGACCCTGCTGAACCTGCTGGGCCTGCTCGACGAGCCCTCCGAGGGCAGCGTCACCGTCGACGGGACGGCACTGTCGACGCTCTCGAAGCGCGAACGGACGGACCTCAGACGCGAGACCGTCGGATTCATCTTCCAGAGCTTCTACCTGGTGCCGACGCTGACCGCGCGCCAGAACGTCGCCGTCCCCGGACTCGTCCGCGACGATCGGTCGGATCTGCAGGCGCGGGCCGACGAACTGCTCGAACGCGTCGGGCTGGGCGACCGACTCGACCACTACCCAAACGAGCTGTCCGGCGGGCAGAAACAGCGCGTGGCCGTCGCGCGGTCGCTGATCAACGATCCCGACATCCTGCTGGCCGACGAGCCCACGGGGAACCTCGACCAGGACACCGGCGCGCAGGTACTGGACGTGTTCGGCGAGATCACCGACGAGGGCGTCGCGATCCTCACCGTCACCCACGACGAGCAGGTGACCGACTTCGCCGACCGGACGATCAGGCTCGTCGACGGGAGGTTAGACGATGATTGAGAGCCCGCTCGCGCGGTTCTCGCCGTTCCTGGCGTTCGCCCGGAACAACCTCTCGCGGGCACGCGCTCGGACGATCCTCGCGATGGCGGGGATCACGATCGGCGTGGTCGCGATCGCCTCGCTGGGGATGTTCGGAGCCACGCTCGAACAGTCGTTTCTCGACACGTCCGACGACGCGATCCGGACCGTCGCCGTCGGTCCCGGCGAAGACTCGGAGTTCGGGTTGCTCCGTCGGGAACAGGTCGCCGAGATCGAACGCTACGCCGGTAACGGCGATGTCTACACGCTCACCCGCGGCCGGGGGGAAGTGACCGGATTACAGGAGACGACGAGCGCCTCGCTGGTGTCGCTCTCAGATCCAGAGGTGTTCGTCACCGCGGAGTCGGGCCAGATCCCGCAGAACTGGCGCTCTGGTGTCGCGATCGGGAACGAACTGGCGGAGACGCTCGGCGTCCAACCCGGGGACAGCGTGCAGGTCGACGGCGAGAGCCGGCGCGTCGTCGCCGTGCTGGCCGAGTCGAGCCGCGCCTCGTTCGTCTCGACGGGCGATGCCGTCGTCCTGCCGCCGGGCGAACTCGGTGACGGCGCGTCGCAGGTCCTCATCCGAGGGGAGACGCCCCAGCAGGCGTTCGCCATCAGCGATCGGATCGACGAGAACCTCAACAGCGACCGCCGGACTCGTTACAGCGTCTTCGACGCCGAGTCCGCCCTCGAACAGTTCAACCAGCAGATCGGCCTCATCCGGACGTTCCTGCTCGCTGTCGGCGGGATCTCGCTGCTGGTCGCGTCCGTGAGCATCCTCAACGTGATGCTCATGAGCACGATCGAGCGCAAAGAGGAGATCGGCGTCCTCCGGGCGGTCGGCTACCACCGCCTCGACATCGTCAAGCTGATGCTGTACGAAGCGGCGCTGCTGGGCGTCGTCGGCTCGATCTTCGGCGTGCTCATCAGCGTCGGCCTGGGGATGGTGATGAACGCGCAGCTCCTCTCGGACCCCCTCGCCTTCTCCGGGCAAGCCCTGCAGTACACGGTGCTTGGCTTCCTCTTCGGGACGGGTGCCAGCTTCCTCAGCGGCCTCTATCCCGCCTGGAAAGCGGCTAACGCCCGTCCGGTCGAGGCACTCCGGGACTGATCTGTCGCCGGTGTGGGGGTCGTGATTCCGGCGCGACGACTCGGAACGCGTCTGGCGGTAACTATTTCCGGTGCGGTGTCGGAACTGTTGGCGATGGACGTGTCTCTCGCCACGCTGCTCGTCCGGCCGAGAACGGCGTTCGAGGCGGCCGGCGAGCGGCTCTCGCTGGTCCAGCCGCTCGTCCTCGTGTTCCTGGTCGGCGCGAGCAGTATCGCGACTGCGTTCCCGGTCTACGTCGCCCTGCAACGGCGGCTCTCGTCCGACATCGCGACCGTCGAGTTCGTCATCGGTTCCCAGACCGCGCGGCTGCCGATCTGGTTCGCCATCGGCACCGTGGGCGGGATCCTCGTCGTCCTCGTCGGCTGGGTCGTGACGACGGCACTGCTGCACGGGGCCGCGCGTCTCGCGGGTGGCAGGGGACGGTTCAGGCGGCTGTTGGCCTTCGTCGGCTGGTCTCACGCCCCCTACGTCGTCGTCTACCCGCTCGTCGCGCTCGTCGCGGCCTGGCAGCTGGCGACGACGCCCGGTGCGACGCTGAACGGCGTCCTCCACGGCACCAGCGGCGTCGAGGGGACGATGGTGACGTTCAACGGCCGGGGACTGATCGACGTGAGTTCGCTCTCCTCGGTGGCGGTGACGCTGTGGATCGGCTACGTCTGGACCGGCGCGCTGGACGCGACCTACGACCTCTCGCGGCGTCGGGCGACGGCGGTCGCCGCGGTCGCGACGGTCGTGATGCTCGTCGCGATACAGCTCCCAGCTTATATCGGTTCGCCGAACGCGTAGACGGTGTTGTGACTGGTGATCTCGCAGTCGACGAAGTCGCCGACTTCGAGCCCGCGCTGCTGTGCGTCGACGACGACGACCTGTCGGTACGCCTCGTCGTAGCCCACCAGCGAGTCGTCGGTGCCGTCTTCGGTCAGGAGGACCCGCTTTTGCTCGCCGAGCATGGCTTCGTAGGCGTCGCCGGTCACGTCCATCTTCAGCTCGGACATCGCCTTCGAGCGGTCCTTCTTGATCTGGCCGCCCAGCCCCTTCATGTCGGCGGCGTCCGTGCCGGGACGCTTCGAGAAGCGGGTGACGTTGATCTTCTCCGGGCGGGTCTCGCGCAGTAGCGCCATCGACTGCTGGAAGTCAGATTCCGTCTCGCTGGGGAAGCCGACGATGAAGTCGGTCGACAGCGTCCAGTAGTCCAGGTACTCGTCGAAGGTGTCGACGACCGCGACGTACTCGCCCACGGCGTGCTGGCGGCGCATGTCCGCGAGCACGTCGTCGCTGCCGGACTGGACCGGCGCGTGCAGGAAGTTGTACAGCTCGTCGTGCTCGGCGAAGACGCGGGCCAGCTCCTCGCGGACGCCGTGGACGCCCTTCGGGTTGGCCATCCCCACCCGGACCCGGAACTCGCCGTCGATCTCGGTGCAGATCCGCTCTAGCAGCTCGGGCAGCAGGCTCTCGCCCTGATTGGTGTCCCAGCCGTAGACGCCGGTGTCCTGGCCCGTGACGCGGAGCTCCTTCGCACCGGCGTGGACCAGCGCTCGGGCCTTCTCGACGTTTTCCTCGACCGACGGCGACTCGATCCGACCGGTCGCCTGCTTGGTGATACAGTAGGAACAGTCGGACATACAGCCACGCGCGATCGGCAGGATGCCGACGACGCCGTCGAGCACGGTCTCCGTATCGGGCGTGACCGTCGGACACTCGCCGTTGAGGACGTGCTGGGGCACGTCGTCCCAGTGGAGCACCTCGGCGTCAACGTCGGCCGCGCGGAACTCCTCGCCCTGTGCCAGCGCCATACAGCCGGTGACGACCAGATCTCCGGGCGTCTCCGCGTCGAGTTCCTCGGCCCGTCGAAGCATGTTGCGCTCCGTTTTCTCGAGGACGGTACAGGTGTTGAGGATCGCCACGTCGGCCTCCTCGGGCCCGTCGGCGGGGTAGTGGCCCCCCTCGCGAAGCGCCTGCTCGATCTCCTGGGTCTCGCCGCGGTTTGACGTACACCCGTACGTCTCGATGTGATACTGGGCCATGCGCTGCGTTACCCGACTCTTGTCCCTCGCGGCCAAAAGCACGACGGAATCGTTCTCGGACGAGTGAGGTTATCCGTCACAGATCCCCGGAGCGAGCCGAGGGCTTTCGAGGGCCGCACTATAGTAACAATTGAAACGATTTACACACCGATCGCACTGCAGTCGTGCGATCGGGTGTGCATTGATTTTCAATGGCTACTATAGGTGAGTGTTCGGTACAGTGACTGTCGGCGTGGTAGCGACAGCAGCTGGCGGAGAATCACCTCGATTTGCTAGCGCATCTCGTCGAGCGCACGCACGGTGTCTGACATCAGCCAGGCGTCGTCGCTCTGTTCGTCTTCGATCGAGAGGGCGAAAAACGAGTCGCGGCCGTCGTCGAGCGTGATGTGGTATCCGTGACTCGTCAGTTCGTCGTCGCGAGCGGGTGTCTGTTCGGCGTCGGTCACGGGCGGCCTAGCCGGTCACGAGGGAAAACAGTCTCGGTCGGGAAAACGGCAGCTAGAGGTTCTCAAACGCGCGTAGAGAAGAGGCCGCCGTCTGTCAGTTTTCGCCCGATCGGGCGACGAAGCTCGCTCACCGCACCGTGTAGCCGCCGTCGATCAGCACCGACGAGCCGGTGACGTACCACGAGGCTTCACTGGCGAGGTAGACCACCAGCGGCGCGATGTCCTCGGGGCGAGCCATCTCGTCGAGGAGCATCTCCGATTTCCACAGCGCTTCCAGTTCGGGGTCCTCGCGCAGCGCCTCGTCGACCGGATCGGTGCGGACGTAGCCCGGTGCGACGGCGTTGACGCGGATGCCGTCGTCGGCCCACTCCGAGGCCAGCTGTCGCGTGAACGAATCGACGGCACCCTTCGTCGCGTTGTACGCGACCTGGTGCTGGGGGTAGTTGGCGACGCGGGCAGACATCGACGAGAGGTTGACGATCGAGCCGACGCCGCCGCGGGCGCTCTCGTCGTTCTGATCGGCAGTGTCGAGCATCGCCCGGCCAGCGTGTTTCGCACACCGGAAGGTCCCGGTGAGGTTCACGTCGACGACGCGCTGGAACTGCTCGACGGTCATCTCCTCGGCGGGCGCGTGGACGGTGATGCCGGCGTTGTTCACGAGCACGTCCACCCCTCCGAACGCCTCGACCGTCGCCTCGACCAGCGCCTCGACCTGCGCTTCGTCGGTCACGTCGGCCTCGTAGGCCCGCACGGTCGCGTCGGTCGCGGCCTCGATCTCCTCGGCCGCCCGCCGGCCGCTCTCGGCGTCGCGGTTGCCGATCGCCACGTCGGCCCCGGCTTCTGCCAGCGCCTGTGCGATCGCTCGGCCGATCCCGCGGTTGCCGCCGGTGACGATCGCCGTCTGTCCGTCGAGGCGGAAGCGATCGAGGACGCTCACGCGTCCTCACCGCCCTCGGCGGCCCGCCACTCCTCGGCGATCGTCACGCCACTCGACGCGCCGATGCGCTCGGCCCCGGCGTCGAACATGGCCTTCGCTCGCTCCCAGGAGCCGACGCCGCCACTGGCCTTGACCGGCCGGTACTGGCTCAACAGTTCCACGTCGGCGACCGTCGCGCCACCGTCGGAGAAACCCGTCGCCGTCTTGCAGAACTCGGCACCGGCCTCCGCGACGATCTCGCCGGCCCGGTGCTTCTCGCCGTCGGTCAGGAGCGGCGCTTCGACGATCACCTTCACCGGGATCGGCACGGCCGCGACCACTTCCGAGATCGTCTCCTCGACGGCCGCGTCGGCACCGGCCTTCAGCTGGCCGACGTTACAGACCACGTCGATCTCGTCGGCACCGTCGTCCCACGCCTCCGTCGCTTCCGCCGCGACGGCGTCGGTCGCGCCCTGGCCGTGGGGAAAGTTCACGACCGTGCTGAGCGGTACGTCCGCGTACTCGTCGGCCCGTTCGACGTAACACGGTGGGATACAGGCTCGCAGTCCGTGTTGGGCCGCCTCGTCGAGCACTGTCTGTACGTCGGCCCACCGCGTCGTCGGTCCCAGCACCGTGTGTTCGATGCGCTCGGGGACGGTGTCCATAGTCACCCATTGGCGGGTCGCCACGTAAGCCTCCCGACGGCGACGCGGTCGTGGCGTCGGCCAGGCGACCGAGCCGCCACCGAAGGTCGGAACACTTTCGCCCCTCGGCGACGGTTGGCGGGATATGCAGATCCTACCGACGAGCTTCGCGCTGCCGCCGCTCCCGTATCTCGTCGTCCTGCTCGGTGGGGCCGGGCTGGTGACGGCACTGCTCTCGGCCGCGGAACCCGAGATCGACCAGCGGGCAGTGGTGTCCCTGCTGCCGTGGATGGCGATCGGCGGTGCCTTCCACGCCTTCGAGCAGCTGGCGCTGTACCCGCCCCTGTACGAACCGCTGTTCGGGACGCCAGCGGTGTACCTGACGACCCTCCTCCTGACCGGCGGCGTCTGGCTCGCTCTCCAGGCCGTCGGTATCGTCCGGGGAAACGAAGACACCGTCGTCCGCAATCTCGGGCTGGTCGGGACGGCGATCTTCGTCGTGCTGGTCGTCGTCCGCATCTGGCAGTCGATCGCACAGCCGACGTTCTCGCCGGTGTGGCCGGCGGTGTCGCTGATCGTCGCGCTGGCCGTGACGGCGCTGGTGGTGCTGGCGATCAGCCTGTGGCGCACGCCCGTGTTCGTCCGGACGCGGTACGCGGGTCCGGTCGTCGTCTTCGCCCACGCGCTCGACGGCGTCTCGACCGCGATCGGTGCCGACGTGGTCGGGGCCAGCGAGCAGTCGCCGCTGCCGCGTCTGATCATGGAGTTCGCCGGCCAGCTCCCGACGGCCGACCTGCTCGGTGTCGGGTGGCTGTTCCTGCTGGTGAAGCTGGTGATCGCGGCCGCGATCGTCGTCTCGTTCAACCGCTATCTGGCCGACGAGCCGACCGAGGGGGCGCTCGTCTTCTCGCTCATCGCCGCGGTCGGAATGGGGCCGGCCACGAACAATCTGTTCCTGTTCCTGGCACCGGCGTTCTGACGGCGTCGCTGTCGCGCGCGACGACCGTCGAACGAGTTGCCTGCCGTTCGGAAGCCGAGCGGTCGCTCCCCCGAGGGGGGCGCTCACCGGCACCTCGCTACATCCGTCCGTATCATACGGATTATTGTAGCGATTTACCGGTGATCGTCTACTCCGTGGCGACGATCACCGGCAAGCAACTACAATAAACCGTATCAGGCCGTCTCGGCCAGCTTCACCTCTTCGAGCGCGATCTCCTCGTGCCCGTCCTCGGCCGCCAGCTCTTTGGCGGCCTGAATCGCCTCGCCGGGGCGCTTCAGATCGCCGTCGACGTGGTAGACTGTCGGTTCGCTCTCCGCGTCGACGCTGAGGTGGACTTCGAGCTGTGGCATAGGCGTATGTTCATACTCACAGACATTATCTGTTTGGGTCGAGCCAAAGCACGGCTATTTTAGTCGCCGTCGCCCCTCCCGACGGACATGGCAAAGCAGCCCCACCTGCTCGTCGAGGACGGCGATCTGAACGACATCGCGCTCGTTCCCGGCGATCCGGGCCGCGTCGACCGGATCGCCGCCCAGTGTGACGAGGCGACGACGGTCGCCCGGAACCGCGAGTACAAGGTCGTCAACGCGACCTACGAGGGTTGCGACCTGACGATCTGCTCGACCGGCATCGGCTCGCCGTCGGCGGCGATCGCGATCGAGGAACTCCACGCCGTCGGGGTCGAGACGGTCATCCGGGTCGGCACGACGGGCGCGCTCCAGTCCGACATCGAGATCGGCGACATGGTCGTCGCCACGGGCGCGGCCAAAGACGAGGGGACGACCGAGCGATACGAGGCCGAGACGGTGCCGGCCGTGCCGGACTACGCGGTGCTGTCGGCGCTGGTCGAGGCCGCCGAGGCCAACGGCGAGTCCGTCCACGTCGGTCCGATCGCGACGGACGACGCCTTCTACGCCGAGACCGACGAGTACGTTTCGGCGTGGGAAGCGGCGGGCCTGCTGGCCGTCGAGATGGAGGCCGCCGCGCTGTTCTCGCTGGCCCGTCGCAAGGGGATGGCCGCTGGCGCGATCTGTACCGTCGACGGCAACCTCGTCGAGGGGACCCAGAAGGGCGAGACCGACGACGAGGAACTGCCCGAGAAGGCAAAGAACAACGTCGAGCGAGCGATCACGCTGGCACTGGAGACGGCCGCGTCGCTGTAGTCGACACGCTCATGTCGGCGGCGCGGCAGTGACCGGTATGCGCGACCGCCTCGGGCGGGCGATTCGGACGACCGTCGAGCGGGTCCGCCAACTCCAGCGCCGCGAGCGCCACGCGTTTCGCGCCTGGCTGGAGCGGACTTCGACGATCGTCCACCTCTCCGTGCTGGTCTTCGTCCCGCTGTCGATCGGGCTGGTCACCTACCTCTCGAACACGCTCGACGCACTCTCTTTCCTGCTGTTCCCGCCGCTGGCTTCGGGTGCGTACACGCTCTTTGCCAACCCGGAGGGCGAGTACGCGAACCCCGCGCAGTTCGTCGGCGGGCTGACGATCGGCGCGGGCTGTGGCTGGGTCGGTCTGGCCGTCTCGAACCGGGTGGTCGGCGCGGCGGCGGCACTGGAGGTGACGGCCGTCTCGGCCGCTCTGGCCGTGTTGCTCGTCGGTGCGGCCACGTGGTCGATCGGCCTCGAAGAGCCGGCGGCGTACTCGACGGCGCTGCTGGGGTTACTCGTCCCCTCGGGCCAGCAACCGGCCTTCCTCGGGAGCGTCTTCGTCGCGAGCCTGCTCGTCGCGAGCGTCTTCGTCGTCTGGCGGCGGGAGTTCTACGAACAGCGCGCGACGGTGCTGTACCAGTCGGTCAAGGGCGACGATCACGTCCTCGTCCCGATGTACGGCGAGCGGGCGGACGCGACGGCGATGCTGGGCGGCGAGATCGCCAGCGCGCACGACGCGGGCAAGGTGGTGTTGCTCGACGTGGTCGACGACGAGCGACTGGCACGCGCCGAGCGAGACCTGCTGGACGAACCCGAGACCGGTGACCGGGCGGGTGCTGGGTCGAACTCCGAAGCGGGACTGTGGGACGACATCGACCGGTCGGCGGTCGCGGACACGGTCGGTCGGCTGGAGACGCGGGCCCACCGCATCGAGACGGCCGCCGGTGTCCCCTGTGAGGTCGTCGTGGCCGTCGAGAGCGGGTCGCTGGGTCGGACGATCCTCGCGACGGCGACCGAGACGAACTGCGATCTCGTCGCCACGCCCTACGCCAAGCACCGCGGTCGGCTCGCGCCGTTCGTCCACGAGCTGTTCCGGAGCGACGTGGACGTACTGGTCCACCGCTCGGCCGACGGCACGACCCAGTGGGAGCGGGCACTGGTCCCCGTCCGGCGGGCCAGCGACGTGGCCCACAGCATGATCGACTTCGCGATCCGGCTCACCGGAGCCACCGGCGAGGTCGCCGTCTGTACCTGTATCGGTCCGTCGGCCAACCGGCGACGCGCCGAGTCGATGCTGTCGAACCTCGCGAACCCGTTCGCGGCACCGATCGAGACCCGCGTCGCCAGACAGGAGATCGTCCCCTTCCTGCGCGGGACGGCACCCGCCTACGACCTCGTCCTCATCGGTGCCAGCCGCGACCGAAGCGCAGCCTCTCGGTTCGTCGCGCCGCCGACCTTCGAGAGCATCGCCGAGATGGACACCGACGTGGCCATCGTCGACCGCGGCTAGAGCTCGCCGTCGAGAATCCGGTCCGCGAGGGACTCGGAGTCTTCGTCACCGAGCGCCGACTCGACCAGCAGGTGACCCCCGATGGCGGCGGGGCTGATCACCACGTCCGCGCCCGCTCGCTTGAGCTTCGCGACGTTCTCGCGGTCGGTCGCGGCGGCGACGATCCGGACGCCGGGGTTGAGCTGTCTGGCCGTCAGGATCGCCAGCGCGTCCTGTGCGTCGTCGTTGGTCGCCGCCATCACCGCCTGGGCGCGTTCGATTCCGGCCCGGTACAGCGGCTCCTCGTCGCTGGGATCGGCCGTCAACACCGGGATGTCCCGATGCTGGAGCGCCGCGGCGTCGTCCGGGTCGTTCGTCACGACCACGAACTCGACCGCACCGGACAGTTCGTCGAGAATCGGTTCGCTCAGGTCGCCGTAGCCGAGGACCAGTACGTGGTCTTCGAGCAAGTCGAGTTGTGATTCGGTCATGGTTCCGAGTGCCTTCGTGATGCGGCTCTGGATCGCCGGCCCCAGCACCGACCCCAGCGCCAGCGCGAAGCTGGACGTGCCGAGCACGACCACCGACATGGTGAACAGCTTCGCGGCCTGAGACTGGGGGTCGGGAGAGATGTCGCCGTAGCCGACGGTACTCGAAGTGACGATGGCGAAGTACAGCGCGTCGGTCAGCGTCGAGACGCCGCCGAACTGCTCGCGCAGCGCGTACGTACCGGTGGTGATGTACACCTGTCCACCGATCAGGGCCGCGACCGCGGCCTGCTGGGTCGTCGATACGTCGAGCGCCCGGTCGAACAGCCGTCGGTTGATCAGTACGGTGGGCAGTGAGAGGACGGAGAGGACGACCAACGGGAGCGAGACGGGGAGTTCGGTGCCGACGTAGGGCAGATCGATGACGCCCTGCAACAGCCCCTGGATGGCTGTCAGCGGGAGCAACAGGACCGTCGCGTACCAGCCCGCCCGATACCGTCGTCGCAGACCGGAGACGGCAAAGAGGAGCAGAAAGCCCGTGAGCGCGCCAGTGAACCCGACCGTCTGGCTCACGACCGTCGGGAGGTGTTCCGCGAGCGGTCCCGAAGCGCGCTGCGCGCTGATGTTCGCGACCCCCGTCACGAACGAGAGCCCGGCGACGAGCGTCGGCAACAGGAGCACCGCGCGTACCCCCAGCAGGTCGCGAACGTCGTCCATACTCCGTTGCTCGCGTCGGCGCGAGTAAAGCTTGTCTTCTCTCCGCCCGCGCCGACACCACTATAGAACAGGAGCGACAGGGCTGTGACATGGCTTCCTTTCCCGTCGAAGTGCTGCTGGGCATCTATCTGGGGTTGCTCGTCGGGATCATCCCGGCGCTGGTCTCGTGGGCGATGGCGTTTACCTTTCGCTACTTCGCTGGCGTGACCGTCCCGGCCTTCGGTGTCGCCGTCCTCGCGATCGCGCTGGCGGGAGTCAACGGCGGGCTGCTCGCGCTGGCCGACAAGTCGATCACCGCCAGTCCGAACGCCGAGCGGATCGTCGTCGCGATTCTCGTCGTCAGCATGGCGTCGATGTACGCCCACAGCAAGGGCGACTCGATGGGGGCGGACTTTCCCAAGCGGCTCACGCTCACGTCGCTCCGGAATCGCACGCTCTCGAAAGACGTGGTCGACTTCGTCGGCGGCGCGGGCGAGGTCCGGATCCACGTCGTCGGCGAGGTGGCAGACATGGAGGGGTACCCGCCACTCCCCGAACCGCTCCGCGCCGAGATCCGTGGCGGCGAGTGGACGTTCCCGGCAGATCTCCGGCTCGACGAACTCGAACAGCGGCTCGCCGAGCGCCTCAAGACGGAGTTCGACCTCGGCGACGTGTCGGTCACCGTCGACGAACGCGGTCGGGCGACCGTCGTCGCAGCGCCGCCCTTCTCCGGGCTCTCGAAGCGGATCGAGGACGGCCGCCACGCGGTGTCGGTCGACGCGTTGCTCCCGACCGGGCTCGCACGCGGCGACGAGGTGACGCTGCTGACGACCGACGCACAGGTCCGCGGGACCGTCGTCAGCGCTCGCTCAGGGAGTTCCGAATCGGTCGCCGTCCCGGAGCAACCGACGGTCGAAGACGGCGAGCAGCTGCCGGCCCCCGTTCAGGCACCGACTACCGACGGCGGCGAGGGTCGGCTCACGGCCGGCGTCCGCCGGACCGACGCCCAGCCGCTCTTGCGTGCCGACCGGGCGAAAGTCGTCGTCGAATCTCGGGGCACCCGTCGGGAGTACGAACTCGTCTCGCTCCTGCGGCGTTCGGACATGCGGTTCCGGCGAGTGACACCGCACAGCGGCCAGCCCCTCGACGGCGTGACGATCGGCGAGGCGGCCCTCCGAGAGCGCTACGACGTGGCCGTCTTCGCCGTGAGGAAACCCGGCGGCTGGCGGATCGCGCCCGAGGACACGACCGAGCTGGTGGCCGGTGAACAGCTGTTCGTCGTCGGGACGCGGGCCGACCTCGACGCCTTCGAGGAGGCGGTGGCGTGACGCTCCAGCTCGTCAGCGGCGTGACGGGGGCCCTCGTCGACACGACCGCCCGAATCGCCGGCACGGCGGTGCTCGCCGGCTTCCTCGCGGCGGCGGTCGCGCTGTTCTACCGGTGGTACGTCCGCGAGCGGGTGCCGGTCGGACTGGCGTTGCTGGTCGGGCTCTCCGGCGTCGCCGCCGTCGCCGGGGCGACCTCGCTGCTGGCCCAGCAGCTCGTGCCGGGCGGTGCCGACCCGGACGCCCTCGTGGCGCTGCTCAACGTCGTCACGTTCCTCGTCGGCGGCCTCGGGGCGTACGCAGGCATGCGGGTCGGCGACACACTCGGGATCGACCTGTTCGCGGCGACGGGGGGCAACGGGATCGACGGCGAGGTCAGCGAACTCGTCAAGGCCGTCGGTCGCGTCATCGCCGTCGAGATCCCCGAGGAGATCGACGACATCGTCGGCTACGATCCGGTCGCGGCCGCGACCCGGGAGACCCTCGCCGGTCGGACGTTCCTCTTCCCGCGGCGGCTCACGCAGGCGGAGCTGCGCGAGCGGTTCGTCTCGCGGCTGAAGACCGACTACGGCGTCGGCCACGTCGACGTGGAGTTCGACGAGGCCGGCAACATCGAGTACCTGGCGCTGGGCTCGCGGGCCGCCGGGATCGGTCCGACGCTCCCGCCGGCCACCAACGCGGTCGCGATCCGGGCCGACCCGGCAAACGCCGCCAGCGCGGGCGATCTCGTCCAGGTCTGGGAGACCGATCCCCCGCGGCGCGTGCTCACGGGAGAGCTCCGCGGCGTCGCCGACGAGATCGTCACGGTCGCCATCGACGCTGCCGACACGCCCAAACTCGACCCCACGAGCCGGTACAAGCTCGTGACGCTGCCGGTCCAGGACCGGCCGGACCGGGAGTTCGCGTCCCTCCTCCGGGCCGCAGACGAGACCCTCGCCACGGTCACCGTCGCGGCGGGCTCCCCGATCGACGGGACCCCCGTGGGTTCGCTGTCGGTCACCGTCGCTGCCGTCACACGCGACGACGAGCGGCCCGTCCCGCTTCCGTCACGAGACCGGGTCCTCAGGGCTGGCGACGTACTCTACGCCATCGCGACGCCGGACGCGCTCCGGAAGCTGGAGGCCGCCACCGCGGCCCCCGAGGGCGCGGTCGCGGAGCCGGCCGACGGGACGGACGACGAACCGGCGACGGCCGCCGAGGACGCGACAGCCCCGGAA
This sequence comes from Halomicrobium mukohataei DSM 12286, assembly GCF_000023965.1. Taxonomy (NCBI): domain Archaea; kingdom Methanobacteriati; phylum Methanobacteriota; class Halobacteria; order Halobacteriales; family Haloarculaceae; genus Halomicrobium; species Halomicrobium mukohataei. Next base: position 1,457,876 of record NC_013202.1, read on the forward strand.
CCCGCGGCGAGCGACCGCCCACCAGCGGACCACCGGCCCGACCAGTCGGAAAGCGAGCGACGAGCGGACGCGTCCGACGGGCAACCGGACGCCGGAGACGAGGTGGTGGGCGACGACGCGGACGACACATCGACGACAGAAAGCGAGGCCGATGCGTCGGGCGACGACGGCGCGGACGATGCCGCCCTCTCTGGCGACGCGTTCCCCGACAGCGACGACCTCCCGGGCATCGATCCCGAGGACGCGACGGCGTCCCCGTCCGACGGCGGAGACGACGACACCGAGGCGATCCCCGACACCGCCGCGTTTCCCGACACCGACGACCTCCCCGGATCGGAGCTGACAGACGAGGGAGACGCCCGAGCGGATCGGGAGGACGACGGGGACGGAACCGACGGCGCGACGGCGCGGAGCGCGCCGTCGGACGAGGACGAAGCCGCGGGCGACTTCGCCGACCTGCTCGACACCGATGTCGGCGCGGGCGACGACCTGGACGACCTCCTCGACGAGGACACCGGCGACACGGTCGATCTCGACGACGAAACGGCGGACGGATCGGAAGCGGACGACCGCCTCGACGAGGACACCGACGAGACGGACGACCGCGACCGGACCGCCTGATACGGAACGTTGTCGTCGCTTCCCGGTCGGTCCTCACGGGGGAGGACCACCGGTCGATCGCGGCGACCCGCGCGACCGACCCAACCGCTACCGTTATTTTGCGGCCGCCGTAGGGCACTGACATGGCTGGGCACGACGGCGTCGGGCGGCGACTCGAACGGCTAGTCGGGCGCTACTTCGGCGTGACGTTGCCAGACACTGAGAGATTGCCCCGGTACGTCGCGCCGCTGCCCGAGTGGCTCGAAGACCTGGGACTCCGACTGGCCTGGCCGATCGCGCTGGTCAATCTCGTCGGGACGCTCTTTGGGTTCTGGTACTACGCGGGTCGGCCGCTGAACCTCGCGCCGCCCCTGGTCGAAGGACAGCTCGGCGCTGCACCGGCGCTGGCCTACCCACTGATCCCCGACTCGCCCGTCGCGACGATGTTCATCGGGCTCTCGCTCGTGGCCTGGCGACTGGACTACGACGCCGACTGGCTCCACATGCTGGCGTTCTTCGGCTGCCTGAAGCTCGGGCTGTGGACGCCCTACGTCCAGCTCGTGATCAACGGGCCGGCCGGCGTCCCGCTGTGGCTCTACTGGTTCCTGATCCTGAGCCACATGGCGATGGCCGTCGAGGCCTTCCTGATCCACCGCTACGCGTCGTTCTCGGTGTCGGCCGTCGCCGTCGCACTGGGCTGGTACGGCTTCAACGACGTGGTGGACTACTTCGTCCCGGTTCTGGGCGGGCCACACCACACCTGGCTGCGAGCGGAGTCCGTCGTCGGCGGGTTCGACCACACGCTCCCGGCCCACAATCTGGCCGCCGGCTGGGCGGTGGTGCTGACGTTCGTCGCCGTCTTCCTCGCACTGGCGACGCGGGTCGAGAAGTGCAAACGCCGCGAGGCCGCCCCGGAGTGAGACTGCGAGAAGCGAACGCCGCCCCCCTCAGGCCGCGCCGACGGCGGCCGCGACGAAGGTCCATCGGGTACCGCTGCGGGTTTCGGTCTCTTTCTGTGCTGCACGGTGCTGGTCGCGTCGGTGTTGCCAGTTCATCGTAGCCGAATAGAGGGGACGTACACGCATGAGTGTTTCGTGAAATTGATATAATTGTCGTGAACGTCAGTTACAGTTAGAGTGTCTATGTAGCACGGATAGTCGGCTAACCATCTCTCCCTCATCGAAATAGGTAACTGAACTGTCTGCTAGAATCGCGGTAGCACACCGCAGGGGCGACGGACGACGCCGCCGATCTCGCGCACGTCGCGTGGCGATGGCCGACACTTCGCGCGGCTCGGGACCCTCCACAGACCGAGCGCCACTGCCGTCCGTATCAGTCGGACTCGAAGCCGTTTGGCTCGGTTCGGACCGGGGGGTCGTTCGGCCGGAGACCCGGAACGCGGCGGCGGACCGCCGTGGCGTCGACGGACTGGCTTCCGAGCACGGCGAAGCCGGCGAAGATCGTCAGGAAGCCGGCGACGGCAGTCGGTGCGATCGTCTCGTCGAGCAGCGCCCACCCGCCCAGCGTCGCGACGACCGGGACGACGTAGAACACGAGGTTCGCACGGATCGGCCCGGCCGTGTCCAGTAGCTCGAAGTAGGCGATGTAGGCGATCGCACCGGCGAAGACCCCGACGTAGCCAAGCGCCAGCAGCGCCTCGCCGCTCCAGGTGATCGCGCCGACGGATTCGCCGGCAGCACGGCTCAGGGCGTGCGTGAGGCCGGCACCGAGGGGGAGTCCCCAGGCAGTGCGGACGCTGCTGGACAGCTCTCCGTCGGCCCAGCGGATGAGCACGCTGCCAAGCGCGCCGCTGACCGCACCGGCAAAGAGGATCGCCTTGCCGAACCCACCGGCGAGGAGGTTCGCCGGGTCGGGGCTGACGACCAGTCCGACGCCGAGCAGGCCGAGGATCATCCCGGCGCTGCCCCGAGCCGAGAGCCGATCGTCGGCCAACAGGACTGCCGCGAACACCGGCGTCAGGATCGGGTTGAGGCTGAAGACGATCGAACCGACGGCACTGGTGGCGTACTGCTGGCCGACGAACAGCAGCGCGTTGGTCAGCCCGATGGCGAAGATCCCGGTGGCGACGATGCCCACCACGTCGCCGCGAGTGCGCGGCAGGAGTGCCTCGCGGGGCGTCGTCGCGACGGCGTAGCCGATCAGGACGACCGACGCCACGTCGAAGCGCAGGGCGACGAACAGCAGGGGCGGGAAGTAGTCCAGTCCCGCCTTCGCGGCGACGAACGTCCCCCCGAAGAGGACGCTCGCGACCGCGAACGACACGAGCGTTCTGCGGCTGCCGTTCACTCGCCGCTCACCCCGTCGGGTCCCCAGCCTGCGGCGATGCCGATACGATATCGCTGTGCGTCGAGACGAGTCATACTCGAACGGAGGGTCTGCAAACGCATGAACTACGTTCGAAAATCGGAGCCGCTGTGCAAGGCCCGGCTCCCGATCGGCGACGACACCCTCGTGAAAATCTTTCACGCTACGAAAGCGGTTTACACCGGCGAGTGCGAACGTGACGTATGGAGGCTGCGCTGTCGGAAATCGAGTTTCTCGCGCTCTCCGAGAACCGAGTGTCGGTGCTCGCCCTGCTCGCGAGCGAGCGCCACACCCGCCGAGAACTGGCCGACGAGACCGGCGCGTCACAGGCGACGCTGGGCCGCATTCTGGGCGACTTCGAGGACCGGTCCTGGGTCCGGCGCGAGAGCGGCGGCTACGTCGCCACCGCGACGGGCGAACTCGTCGCCTCGGGCTTTACCGACCTGCTGTCGACGCTGGAGACGGAGCGCGCACTGCGACCGATCGTCGAACACCTCCCGGCGGACGCGATGACGTTCGACCTCCGGCGGCTGGCCGACGCCACAATTACGACTCCCAGCGGGACCCGCCCCAACGCGCCCGTCCAGCGGGTCCTCGACATGATCGAAACCGCCGCGGACGTGCGTGTCTTCTCACACGCGTTCAACGAGCAGAGCCTCACGGTCGTCCAGGAACGCACCGCCGCCGGCCAACAGACGTTCCGCGGCGTGTTCTCCCGGACCGCGATCGAAGCCCTCGCGGAGGACTCTGCGCTGCGCGAGCGACTGCTCGCGCTCGTCGCGACGGACGGCGTCGAGATCAGGCTCGCACGCGACGAGCTGCCACTGGCCGTCACCGTCGCGGACGAGACCGTCCATCTGCTCGTGCGCGACGACAACGGCGTCCTGCAGGCATCGATCGACGCCGACGACCCCGCGGTGCTGTCGTGGGCCGACGAGACCTTCGAGCGGTACTGGACGGCAGCCGAGCCCCTCGATCGAACGGAGTTCGCCGAGTGATCAAGCGGCTTCGACACTGCCTTGGCTCGGCTTGTAGGGGACGGACACGTCCGACGGACTGTAAACGAGCGTATTGTCGTCGTCTTGCACGCTGAGTCCACTAACCAATAGACTAGCGGACGCGGTGTTGAGCGTCGCCGTCGCCGCACCCTTCGCGTCGATCGTCGCATATTGAAGCTCTATCGAACTCTTAGCAGAGAGGGCCACCCCTTCGTTCTTCGAGCGGAACTGTGCATAGTTAGCACTCAGCGGTCCACCGGCGTCGACCTGTATCTGTTTGTTGCTCTCGATGGTTGCGTAACTGAGATCTACGGATCCGTCCGCGTCCAGAGTGATCGGTCTGTTCGATTCGAGCGTCGTGTTCTGAATTCGGATCGTGTTCGCCTTTACCGATATCGGCTGGCCCGTGGCATCGAGCGTGCCCGCATTTCTGATAACAAGTTTTACACTTCGATTCTCGAAATCTTCCAGATCGCCGATAGAGTACGTCTGTTCGCCCTCGTCGTACTCGCCGTCACCGTCGGCGTCGTCGAACGCCGGCCGATCGCCCGGCTGGCCGCCACCACCGGGACAGTCGTACGCCACGTCGACGGTCAGCAACGCGTTCCGTATCGTCACCCCGTCACCGGCCGCCTCGGTGACGTGGACCTGCAACTGGGCCGTCCCGCTCTGTCCGTTCGGCTCGCATTTGACCGCGATGTCCGTTCCACTACCGGAATCTAGGTTCGTCGTCGTCCCGGTAGTGACGACGGTGAGCGCGCCCCCGTCGCCGTCGACCGAGACGCTGTAGGTCGTTTCCAGTGGCTCACCGGCGTTGTTGCGCAGCGTCGCGACCGTCGTCGCGCTCGGGTTCGTGACGGTCGTTCCGCTCGGTTCGAGCGCGATCAGTGCCGAGCCGTCGGGTGCCGTGCCCACCGAGACGCCCCGATCGGCACCCGCGGTCGTGAGACCGACCGTCGGAGCCAGACCGACCACTACGCCCGCGACTACCAGCACGACGGCGACCGTTCTGAGGACTCCTAACACTGACCACCACCCCGTTTTCGCGTGTCCCGCGTCCCGCGACGAGCGGGCTGCCCACCGCCCAGCACCCAACTGCAGCGGTCGTCTGTTGTGTGCGTAGGGGTCCGCTAACGGATAATCTTTCCGGGCACACGTCTGACAGACCGCGGGGACGCTGCCAGCGAGGCGGCCGTCGTCGCTCTCGCCTACCCGACGATGACGACCGCGGTCTCGGTCTCGATCATCTCGCCGTCGCCCGAGTAGGTGCGGGCTTCCTCGATCTCGAACATCTCCGCGTCGAGGGTGACGCCAGCGACGTGCAGTCGACCGTCTTCGATCTCGTAGTCGCCCTGTGCGATGCCGGCCTCGATGTCGCCGACCTGGTTGCCGTACTCCGGTCCGACGATCGAGTAGTCGAGGTCGATGTCGCTGATCTCCGTCGTGATGTCGGGGGCGTCCGCGAGCAGTTCGAGATCGGCGACGTGCATGGCCTCGGCGACGGCGTCTGCCAGCCCCTCGACGTGGCCGTACACCTGGACGTGGTCGAGATCCGCGTTCAGGGGCAGGCCGTTGTCCGTCTTGTACGTCCGCAGCGCGGAGATGACCTCCATCGCCGTCTCGCCGGCTTCGAGGTCGGCGTCGTAGCCGCCGGGGGTCGGCCAGTCGGTCGTGTGGATGGAGCTGTCGCCCCCGGCGAGGCCCGCCCGGTCCGTGGAACCGTCGGTCCGGTAGATTCGATCCCACAGTTCCTCGGTGATGTGGGGGAGGAACGGCGCGAACAGCTTGAGGAAGGTGCGGTGGGCGCGGGTCAGCGCGAACTCCGTCGAGGCGCTGCCATCGCCCGAGAGGCGCTGTTTCGCGATCTCCAGGTAGTCGTCACAGAAGCTGTTCCAGAAGAACGACCGGAGCTCGTTTCGCGCCTTCGAGAACTCGTAGGCCTCGAAGCGGTCCGTCACCGACTCGACCGTGGCGTCCAGTTCGGCGAGGAACCACTCGTCGATGGGCGCGAGATCGCTCTCGTCGACGGGATCGACAGCCTCCGGGGCCGGCGCGAGCTGTTCGACCAGCCGCGAGGCGTTCCAGAGCTTCTGGAGCAGGCGCTCGCCGGCTTCGAGGTCGCCTTCCTTGTACGGGAAATCGTCGCCGATGGAGGTGCCGGCGGCCCAGTAGCGGGTCGCGTCGACCGGGAACTCTTCGAGCACGTCGCTCGGGGGGATGACGTTGCCCTTCGACTTGGACATCGCCTCGCGGTTCTCGTCTAGCACCATCCCGTTGATCATCACGTTGTCGAACGGCACCTCGCCGGTGTGTTCGTAGCACTTGACGACGGTGTGGAACAGCCAGAACGAGATGATGTCGTGACCCTGTGGGCGCAGGTCGAACGAGTAGAGCTCGGGGTTCTCCATACTGAACGCTTCGGCCTCGGCATCCCAGTCCCACCCGGCGTTGACCAGCGGCGTCAGCGACGAGGTCGCCCACGTGTCGAACACGTCTTCTTCCGGCCGCAGGTCGTCGTGGCCACACTCGGGGCAGGCGTCGACGGGCGGCTCGTCCGAGAGCGGGTCGACGGGGAGGTCGGCCTTGTTCGCGGGGATCGGCTCCCCGCAGTCCTCGCAGTACCACACCGGAATCGGGATCCCCGAGTCTCGCTGGCGGGAGATACACCAGTCCCACTCCAGTCCCTCGATCCAGTGCTCGTAGCGGCTGAACATCTTCTCGGGGTGCCAGTCCATCTGGCGGCCCGCTTCGAGGTACTCGTCGGTCCGGTCGAGCATCTCGACGTACCACTGCTCGGTGACGAGATACTCCACCTCCGTCTCACAGCGCTCGTGGACCTGCACCGTGTGGTCGTGATCGCGCTGTTCGAGCAGGTACCCCTCGGCGTCGAGATCGGCGAGGATGGCGTCGCGCGCGTCGCGAGTGCTCTGGCCCTGGTAGTCGCCGGCCACGTCGGTCATCGTCCCGGACTCGTCGATGGCGATCCGCAGCGGGAGGTCGTGTGCCTGGTACCACTCGATGTCGGTCTGGTCGCCGAAGGTACAGCACATGACGACGCCGCTGCCGGTCTCCAGATCGACTCGGTCGTCCTCGATGATGGGCACCTCGTGACCGAACAGCGGGACGCGTGCGGTGCCGCCGACGAGGTGCTGGTTGGCGTCGTCGTCCGGGTGGACGAAAATCGACACACAGGCCGGCAGCAGCTCCGGCCGGGTCGTCGAGATCGTCAGCGTCTCGTCGTCGGCTGGTCCCGTCCCGTCCTCGACCAGCGGGAACGCGATGTCGTTGAACAGCGTCTCCTGGTGTTCGTCCTCCTGTTCGACCTGGGAGATCGCCGTCTCGCAGTCGGGACACCAGATCGTCGGCGCGCGCTGGCGGTACTCCCGGCCCTTCTCGTAGAGGTCGATAAAGGACAGCTGGGAGACCCGCTGGACGCGGGGCTCGATGGTCTTGTAGGTGTTGTCCCAGTCGACCGAGATCGCGAGCGACTGTACGTCCTCGGTGAACTCGGCCTCGTAGGTCTCACAGACCTCCCGACACTTCTCCTGGAACACCCGCCGCTCGAAGTCCTGGTGGCGAATCCCCTTCTCGCGCTCGGTCAGGCGCTCGGAGGCGATGCCGTTGTCGTCGTAGCCGAAAGGGAAGTAGACGGTGTCGTCGGCCATCCGGTGGTAGCGGGCCACGAAGTCCTGCAGCGTGAACTGGTAGAGGTGGCCCATGTGGAGGTTGCCCGACACGGTCGGCGGGGGCGTGTCGATGCTGTATCGGGTGTCCGGGTCGACGGTCTCCCCCGATTCGGGCTCCTCGTAGGCGTAGGTCTCCGCTTCGACCCAGTGGTCCTGCCACCGGGGCTCGACGGCGTCGGGATCGTACTCTCCCTCGATCCCCTGTTGCTCTGCTGGCGATTCGTCGGTCGCGTCCTGTGTGTCACTCATGGGTTCTGTCGGTCGCTGTCGGCGTGATCGGAAAGCGGTGCGAGCGTCGAGCGGAGTGAGTTAGTGGGGCGTAGCCGCCCCTACTACGGGCCGGAGAACGAGCGCAGTGGGTGCTCGACGCATCATCTGCTGTGATCGTACACTCAGACGGTTCCTAATGGCTTCGGTTTCGAACGGGGCCGTGTCTGGGTAGTGTCCTGACGCTCGGTAGTGTGCCCAGGCCCTGAGGCGGTGTCGCACGGTAACACGGTGATTTCAGTCCGTCGAGAGACTGACGCACAGCGAACTCATCGGTTCGACTATTCGACTACCGTAGACCACTGGTCGTCTCCATTGAATTTTACATTCCACAAATTAAATACGATACAGGAGGAGAGAATGAGACAATGACGAACAGATCTCTCCTCGCCGCCGTCTGTCTACTGTTGTGTCTTAGCGCCGGCCCACTCGTAACCAGTGCCGACGAGGACATACGTCCTCCAGACGAAGATGCAGTCGTCATCGATATCGACCCCGCTGGATCAGACACGGTGACACTGTTCTTCCAGACCGGCCCGACCTACGAACCCACCGAACGGGCGCGAGAACGTGCCGAGGACGCCGATATACCGGTGATAGATATTCGCACGAGAGAAGTCGACGCGGTGCAGACTGTTCGGATCAACGGTAATCTGGTGGAGGGTGGTCCTCTCTACGAGACGACGATCGAGACGGATCTCGGTCGTCAGACGGGCGTTCTCCAGCGAGAGATGACCAGCGAAACTATCCGGGGACTGACCGTCGAGGAGTCGACGGTTATCGTCGATGTGCCGACGGGCGCGACGGTACACCCGGCGTCCCAGCAGTCACACTCGTTCGGCCGGGAACGATACGGTGTCGACGGTCGGCCGTGGCTGTCCGGCGATGGGATCACCTACGGTGTCGGACCGATCGATCTCGCTCTCCTCTGTGGACTCCTCGTCGGCTCGTTTCTCGTACCCTACCTGTTCTTCCGAAGATGGGGTCGTTCGATCGCCGGCTGTGACGAGTCGCTTGCCGAGCGCGTCCACTCTGTGAGGGAAACACGAAGTATCGCGGCGTTCTATGGACCTGTGGTCCCGCTCGTGGCAGCACTATGGTTCGGTGCGTTCGCACCGATCGAGTTCTTGACCGCATCGATACTCTCAGCGAGTCCATCGGGAACGTGGTGGACAGTGACACTGTGGTTCGTCGCGTTCACACCGTTCGCCTGTGTCACTTGGCTCGGTTCGACGCTGGCGACCACTCCGATCTATCGGAGACTGGTCGACGCTCCGTACGATCGTCGTCGCGTCCTCGTCACGTGGAGTAAATCGACCGTCATTACCGTAGTCTGGTACTGGCTCGTCGTCGTCGTCCTGTACAGTTTCTCATCTCGGATTGTCGATTATCCTGCCGTCGGAGCACTGCTCGTCGGCCTCCTGCTCGTCGTCAGAGCCGGAGTAACACCGGCCCTGGTGGTGCTTGCCAACGGCATCGACTCGGTGACAGACGAAGTGGCGGCCGATATCAGAGAACTCTGTGACGACGTGGGCATCGATGTCCGTGGCGTTTATCGGCTCGAAACCGGCGACAGTCCTCAGATGAACGGACACCTCACCGGCCTCCCGGGTCTCTACTGGATCTTCGTCACCGACGACCTCTTGGAGCAGTGTGACTCGGCACAGATACGAGCGGTAGTAGCACACGAGATCGGCCACCTCCGGGGCTATCACATCCCCAAGCGGATCTTGTTCTCGGTCGGATACTGGTTCGTCGGATTCACTGCGTACTCGGTGGTACCGAGCATCTGGTTGCTGTTGATCGCCGTGGCCTTCTATCGCTTCTACGCACTGGGGTGGGTCACAACAGCCCAAGAGTACGCCGCCGACGCGTACGCAGCCTCCGCGACGAGTCCCGAGACCGTCGTCAGCATGCTGGAACGTCTCGCACAGTTCAATATAATGAAAAGGGATAGGGGGCGTCAAAAAGACCTCGCGAACGGACATCCGTCCATTCAGAAGCGTATCACACAGCTCCGAGACGATGCCGCAATTTCCGGAGACGACCCTGACGGAGATCCCGGAGATGCCTGACGTTTAGGTGTCCTCTCGGTCCCCGTGGGCGCGCACCCACAGCTCCCCGATCCGCGACAGGCGCGTCCGGTAGGATTTCCCGTGTTCCTCCTGCTCGATGTAGCCTTTCCCGCCCGGCCCCAGTCGGTCGACGTTGTAGATCACCTTCGACCGGAAGCTGTCGGTGTACTCCTCGCCCATGTCGCGGGCCAGCGCCTGTGCCAGCTCCGAGACCGACTCGAACTCGCCGTGTTCGCCGAGCGTAAAGAGGATGACCTCCTCGAAGGGCTTGACGTTCGAGAAGGAGGCGACTGGGAGCTCGACGACGTGGCTGCCGTCGATCTCCTTGGCTCCGATGGTGGTCCCGCGCTCGTCGAACTCGTCCAGTAGATCCCGGGCGGAGTCGAGACGAGCCGTGACGCGCTCACCGAGGTCCTCGTCGACCTCGTCCGGCGCGATTCCGTCGGCCTCCGCCTTCAGCTCCTCCAGCAGATCGTTCTGGCGGCGCAGCTCCTCGGCCAGCTCCGTTTCGAGGTACTTCTCGGGGACGGTGTAGTACGTGTGGATGCGGTCTCGGTCGCCCTCTCGTTCGACCATGATCGAGTGCGACGCCGTCGCGAAGGCAAAGGAGACGGTCCGGGGCATCGCGGAGATGTTGACCCACACCTCGTTGCCCTCGTCGAGCTCGGCGTTGATCAGCTCGAATGCCTGCTCGAAGGCCGCGTCGTAGTCGTACACGTCCTCGATGACGAACCGCTCGGTAGTCGCCCCCAGCAGGTTCTGGTAGTCCGTCTCCAGTTTCTCGGCGAGATGCTGGGAGTACTCGACGTTGGCCTCGCTACCGACGGCTCCCTCCAATAGAATGACGTGGTCCACGTCCAGTTGCTCGCGCACGAGCGGCGCGATGAGCCGGTCGTAGTCGAACCCGACCGGGACGATGTGGGTCTGCATGTCCACCGCTACTCGTGTCGAGGGCAAAAGAGTAGCTTCTCGCGTGTGTCGGGGCGGTCGACACTGTCGTTTGCGGGCCGCCGCGAGCAAGAGTGTGCGGTATCTGACACTCACGTTTCCGGGGTCGCCCTCCTCTGAGCGCGAAGACGCGCTGGTTCCGGGCCTCGACGTCGACCACGGGACGATCTGTACGTCTTCGTTCACTCCCGGCCGAGTGCGGAGCTGGCAGAGTTGCTCCGAATCGTCGAGCGCCACCGGCTGATCGTCGAGCTACACGACAACCTCTCGTTTGCTCCCTCGATCACGCTTCGTCCAGACGGTCCCGTCGAGATGACGGTCCGCCGTCGTGACTGATACGGATTATTGTAGCCATTTGCCGGTGATCGTCTACTCCGTGGCGACGATCACCGGTAAGCAACTACAATAAACCGTATGAGAAAGAGTGCGGCACCGACCGCCGGGGTGCAAAGCGTCACTGGCTCGTCGCGGTCAACGTCTTCGTGATCGGAACCGACTCCGTCGGCGTGTGAACGACGCGGACGGTGATCTCCTCGGCTTTCTCGATCGTACAGTCCGTATCGGGAATACGGAACGCGATCTGATCGCTGGCCGTGTACTCCGATCCGTGGATCGCGTTCTCGTCGGGCGTGCCGTCGCTGTTGTACGACCGCTCGTCGAAGATGTCGTCGCCCTCGATGTTGGCGGGACCGATCGCCTTACCGCCGTACCGGTCGACGGGGAGATTCACGAGCCGCCCCTTCTTGCCGCAGGCGTCGGTCGCGTCGACGACGACCTCCATCTCGGGGACCGGGATCCGGTCGCCTGCGACGTGGGTGAGGCGGACGATGCCGTTGCCGTCACCCACAGTGTTCGCTTCGAGCGTGCCACTGGACTGGCCGACGACGGGTCCCGGCTTGGTCGCCTCCTCGGCGAACCCGAGCGCGAACACCGAGACGGTCGCGGCCAGGATAACGACGACTGCGACCAGCAGGACGTTCGCTACCACCGGGGAAACGGCGCGACCGGATCGAGACGACATCATGTTCGGCAATTCAGCAAAGCTAACACAAAAAATTCCGTCTCCGGTTATCGGTCGTGAGCACGAAGTAACAGAACGACTGTAATTCGTTGACTGTCCGTCGGTGAGGCGTCCGCGACAGTGTCAGTGACAACGATCGTGGACGATCTCGCCGCCCTCGTCGGGGCCGCGACGCTCGCCGGGGACGATCGGCTCGCCGCAGTCGGCACAGGTGAGTCCGCCGTCGTCGGACGCGTCCTCGACGACGGTCTCCGTGTCCTCGCCTCGCAGTTCGTCGATGTCGACGGTGACCTCGTCGCCGGTCGTGTCGATGCCGAGCGCGTCGTTGAGCCCGCAGTACTTCGTCGTGGCGTTGAATCCGAAGGCCAGTGCGCCGATCCCGGCGAGCAGACCGCGCAGTCGCTTGCCGTTCCGGAGCGACCGAAGCGCTGCGACACTCAGCACGACCGCCAGTAGCGCGCGTGCGATCCGATCACGGCCGCCAACGTTGTCCGTTGAATCCATACTCGAATAGTTGGGTTCGACGCTCTTGTATCTTCACCTATGGGTCTCGGACGACCGGTAGTGTCGTACGGATTATTGTAGCGATGTACCGGTGATCGTCTACCCCGTGGCGACGATCGCCGGTACGCAACTACAACAAGCCGTATCATACTGCCGGCTGTAAGTCTGTATAGAATTTCGCGACCGCATTGTCGCGAATATCTTGAAACAGTTACAGCCGGCAGTATCAGTCGCCGTCGACACCCGAGACGCTGTACAGGCCGGCGTCCTCGCCGGGGGACGCGCTCGTCACGAGCGAGACGCCGACGGTCAGGACCAGTCCCAGCGCCATGCAGACGACGCTGGCCGACCAGCCACCGAGGTAGCTGCCGGGCACGAACGGGAGGAAGACGCTGGCGAGGTAGAACAGCTGCGAGCCGCCGACGCCGGCGTACATCCCCCAGCGGGTCGTCCGGGGCCAGTACAGCGCGACGATGACGGGCAGGGCCAGCTGGGCGAAGCCGCCGAACGCGGTGTCGCCGATCTGGACGAGCGTTCCCGGCGCGTAGAGGCTGGCGACGAACGAGACCGTCGCGAAGACGACCACGCCAGCGCGGGCGAGCAGCGTCTCGCGGTCGCGGTCGGAGTGAAGCGTGCGACCGACGGAGACGGCGACTGCGAGCAGGGATCGGCGGACGCGGTTCACCAGCGACGCGCGGTCCGGCAGCGTCGGCTCCTCCTCGGCGAGGTCGGTCACCGGTCGGTAGAGGTCGCGAGTGAGGTAGGAGGCGCCCGAGAGCAGCATCGAGTCGCTGGAGGACATCATGGCGGCCAGCGCCGCGGCGACGACGGCCGCCGTGAACCACCCGGCGGTGTACTCGTTGAGCACCGCCGGGATCACGTTGCCGTTCTCCGGAACGGTGACGCCCAGGCCGGCGGCCCACGCGCCGAGCATGAACGCGGGGACGAACAGCAGGACCACCAGTACGGGCCACAGCGCCAGCGTCCGCTTGAGCACTTTCTGGGAGCGAGCGACGAAGAAGCGCTGGTTGATCTGGGGGAACATCGTCACGCCGAAGGCGATGGAAATCGCCGTCGAGAGGACGTACTCCGGCGTGTACAGCCCGCCGCCCAGTGCGAGGAACTCGGGGTTGGTCTCGGCCAGTCGGTCCGTCGCCGCCGCCGGGCCGCCGACCGCCGAGAGGATCCAGGCGACGGCCGCCCAGATCAGCCCGAGCATGACGATCCCCTGGAGCGTGTCGGTCCAGGCGACCCCGCGCATCCCCGAGACGGCGACGTAGACGATCATAAAGAGCGTGATGCCGCCGGCACCGACCCAGAACGGGACCGCGCCGTCGGTCAGTCCGACGACCGCCTGGCCGGCACCCTTCTGCTGGAGCATCACGTAGGGAAAGAGCCAGAAGAGACTGATCGCCGCCACGAGCCCGCGGAGGAGACGCGAGCCGAAGCGATCGCCCAGCATCTCCCCGAGCGTGACGTAGCCGTGGCGCTGGCCGACGAGCCACTGCTTGTACCCCAGCACGTACCAGAGGACGGCGAAGATGATCCCGTCCATCAGCCCCATCACCAGCAGCCACTCGGGTCCCTGCGCGAAGGTGAGGTTCGGGCCGCCAAAGAAGGTAAAGGCCGACAGCAGCGTCGCGAACGTCGTGAACAGGAGTACGACCGTGCCGAATGTCCGGCTGGCGAGGTAGTAGTCTTCCGCCGTGCGATCGGTCAGGCGGTAGGCGACGACGCCGATGGCCGCCGCCAGTACCATGTAGCCGCCGACGATGCCCAGCTGGATCGTCGTGTCAGCCATCGCGATTCACCTCCGGCGTCTCGGCCTCGACGCCGACGCCCCAGCCGTAGCGGGTGAACGCGTAGAAGGCGACCGACGCCAGCCCCATCCAGCCGACGTGCCACCACACCCACAGCGGCAGCCCGGCAGCGACGGTGCTGTCTCGCCAGAGGAACCACGGGACCGCCAGTGCCGCCACTGCGAGCGCCGCGAGTGCCCACCCGAGCGCTTCGAAGCGACTGCGCGTCCAGTTCGAACCGTCCCACATCGTTGTGCTGGCTTGCAACTGGACTAACATAGAGGTAACGGCTATTCAATTCGGGAAATTGAAGAGGAATTCTGTTCGACCTGCCGTCGCGGGGGCGTCGGAAACGGCCGGCGACGGTCGGCGGTCGGGACCCGCGAGTTCGGCCCAACGGGTAGTGTTCAGATAAGCAACTGCGTCAGTGGACTTGTAGACACCGAAAGCCCTCGTGCAGTTGCGGTCCCGGGACCCACGCTGCGCTCCGGTAGGTGCTTGCGCGGTCCGGGTTCCCGCAAGGGCCGGCCGGTGGAACCGGCCGGCTATAACGTGACGGCTCCGCCGTCACGCAGCACTCGCCCTTTCATCCGCCAGGGTTCAGACGATCAGATAGCCGATACCTGGCGGATGAAAGGGCGAGGCGCGGTCGGCGGTTCTGCGGCGGCACTATCCGAGCGTAGTGAGGATATCCGCCACAGAACCGCCGAGCGGGCCGAGGGCTTTCGGTGCTTCACTTCCGCCACTCTCTATCTCTTATCTGAACACCGCCCCGCAACGCGGCCGTAGCTATTTGGGTACACGTCCGCAACGCCGACGCATGCAGACCGCAATCCAGCTGTACACGCTCCGCGAGATCGACGGATCGATCCTCGACGTGCTCGCCCGCGTCGGTGACGCCGGCTTCGACGGCGTCGAGTTCGCCTATCGCGTCGACGAAGCGTCCACCGCAGAGATCCGTGAGGCCCTCGAAGACGCCGGTCTCACTGCCGTCGCCGCACACGTCGGGATCGAGACCCTCGAAGCGGACCTCGACGGCGTGATCGAGACCGCGGAGGCGCTGGGCTACGAGGACATCGTCGTCCCGTGGCTCGATCCGGAACACTTCGAGACGGTCGCGGCCGTCGAGGCGACGGCCGAACGACTCTCGGAGCTGGCCAGGGCGGTCGCGGACCGCGGGCTACAGTTGCATTACCACAACCACGACCAGGAGTTCGCCGAGACCGACGAGGGCGTGGCCTTCGATCTGCTCGTCGAACGGTCCAGCGACGACCTCATGTTCGAGGTCGACGCCGGTTGGGCGCTGTACGGGGGCGCAGATCCCGTCGCTCTCCTCCACGAGTACGCCGACCGCATCTCGCTGGTCCACTTCAAAGACGTTCGCCTCGACAGCGAGGACGCCCCCCCGCTGGGCGAGGGCGACCTCGACGTCGACGCCGTCGCGACGGCCGCCCGGGAGATCGACGCCGAGTGGGCCGTCTTCGAGAACGACGAGCCCGACGACCCCGTGACGGCGCTGGCAAACGGCGCGGACGTGCTCTCCGGTGCAGTCCGGTAGACGAGTCCGACCCACAGCCCGACGGGGACCGGTCGGCAGCTATTTCAGGCGGCCAATCGAACGTCTTTTCGACACGAATACGGGGTCGATTCCCCGGCAACTGGAATCCAGGAATGCAGGACTCTACGAAATATCTCATCCACGCAGACTTTACCGCGAACGGCGTCGTCGAGCGCAACGACGTCGTCGGCGCAGTCTTCGGACAGACCGAAGGGCTGCTCGGCGACGAGCTCGACCTCCGGGAGCTACAGGAGGGGTCGAAAGTCGGGCGCGTCGACGTCGAAGTGACCTCCGAGGGGGGACAGTCCTTTGGCGAGATCACGATCGCGAGCGGACTCGACCGCGTCGAGACGGCGATCCTCGCGGCGTCGTTGGAGACGATCGAGCGGGTCGGACCGTGCCGTGCGACCGTCACCGTCACGGACCTCGAAGACGTCCGGCACGCGAAGCGTCGCGAGGTCGTCGAACGAGCCACGGAGCTGCTCGCGGACTTCGAGGCCGAGGCGATCACCTCCCACGACATCGTCGAAGAGGTCCGCCAGCGCCTCCGCGTCGCGGACATCACCGAGTACGAGGGACTGCCCGCCGGCCCACGCGTCGCCGAGAGCGACGCCATCATCGTCGTCGAGGGGCGAGCCGACGTGCTCCAGTTGCTCCAGTTCGGGATCAAAAACGCCGTCGCCGTCGAGGGGACGGACGTGCCCGAGGCGATCGCCGACCTGAGCCGCGAGCGGACCGTCACCGCGTTCCTCGACGGCGACCGCGGCGGCGAGCTGATCCTGAAAGAGCTGGCACAGGTCGGTGCCGTCGATCACGTCGCCTTCGCGCCGGCCGGCACGTGCGTCGAGGACCTCTCGCGCTCACAGATTCTCGCGGCGCTACGGGACAAGGTCCCCTACGAGGCCGTCGACGAGGGAAGCCCGGCCCCGGTCGCGGCGACGCCGGACGCGTCCGAGGACGAACCCGACGAGCCCGACGAGCCCGACGAGCCCGACGAGCCCGACGAGCCACGTGCGGTCACCTCCGGCGGCCGAGACGTCGACACCGACGTCGGGACCACCGACGCGGCGTCGGCACCGTCCGAGACGGTCGAACCAGTGTCCCCCGAGACCGACAGCGAGAGCGCCGGCCGCCAAGCGTCGCCGGACGCCGTCGAACGCTCTCCCGGCGAGCCCGACGACGGCCAGGACGCGAGCGACGACGCGTCGCCGTCGACGGTGGCGGCACACGCACAGGCAGTCGTCGCCGAAGGTACCGGGACCGTCCGGCTGCTCGACGACGAGGCGAGCGTTCTCCGTGACGGTCCCGCGACCGAGGCGTTCGCGCTCGTCGAGGCGGCCGATCCGGTCCCGGCGGCGGTCGTCCTCGACGACACGCTCTCCCAGCGACTCCTCGACGTGGCTGCCCAGCGGGGCGTCGACGAGATCGTCGCCCGACAGACCGGCGAGTTCGTCAAACAGCCGACGACGGTCCGCGTGCGGACGATCGAGGACCTGTAGTTACCGCTCGAACACCAGACCGTCGGCGTCGTCGTAGTGGTCCGGTATCTCCTCGACGACGGTGAATCCGAACCCGCGGTAGAACGCGTGGACGCGCCCGGCGTCGGCCCGCGCGGTGAGCCGTACCGTGTCGATTCCGTGCTCGGCCAGTCGGTCCAGCAGTGCCCGCATCAGGCGGCTTCCGTTGCCCTCGCCCTGTCTGTCGGGCGCGATCGCGAACTCCGCGACGTAGGCGACCTCGTCGTCGGGGACGGCGAGCGCGTAGCCGATGGGTTCGTCGACGGTCAGGACCAGGACCAGCGACGGCTCGCCGAGCGACAGCTCCAGTAGCTCCGGCCACGGGTCCGACAGCGTCGCGGCCTGAATGCGTCGCAGCCGGGGCCAGTCGCCGGGCTGGCCCTCGCGGATCATAGCACGAGCTGGAAGGCGAGTCCGCCGGCCACCGCCGCCGCCAGCGTGGCCAGCAGGTTCACGCTCTGGTTGCCGACCGTCTCGCCCTCGACCGTCGCCCCGAGGAAGCTGTCGACCAGCATGCCGAGGAAGCCGGCACCGAGGATCACGAGCGCGCCGACGGCTCCGATGTCCGCGAACAGCCCGCCAGCGATGCCGGCGACGATGCCCGAGCCGACCAGCCCGGCGACGGCACCCTGCCAGGTCACGCCGCCGTCCGTGCCGGGTTCGACGCGCCGGAGCGTCGTGATCAGCCGCGGATTGTCGTAGAGGCCGCCGAACTCGCTGGAGAAGGTGTCGCTCATCGCGGCGGCGACCGCGCCCGCGAAGGCGTACAGCAGCAACATCGGATCGATGCCGGTGTGGCTCGGGCTCGCCGCCGCGGCGAGGACGGCCACGAGCGCGACGATGGAGTTGGCGAGGACGTTGCCGCTGCCCCGAGCGCCCTCGTTTTCCTCGGCGATGCCGCGATCGAGTTTCTCGTCGTAGCGGAACTTCGTCGCCAGACCACCGAGACCGAAGAAGGTGATGAGCATGGCGAACCACCGGAAGTCACCGAGGACGATCGTCAGGAGACCGAGGAAGACGCCGGTGAGCATCCCCGGCAGCGACGCCGTATCGAGCGCGTAGGAGACGTAGCCGAGGACGACCGTCACGCCCAGCGCGAGGGCGATACGCCCCGCCGTCACGTCGTGCAAGGGGAGATCGGAGAACAGCCACAGCAACAGCCCGATCGAGAACAGCACCAGCGGGTCGTCACGCTCGAACAGGACCGCTCGCAGCAGCGCCGCCAGCAGAGCGCCGCTGATCGCGTAGAACGCGAGCAGCGCGAGGAACTGACTCGTCAGCGGTCGGCCGGCCAGCATCGCCGAGACGGCGCTCCCGGCGGTCGCCGCCAGGAACCCCGCCGTCACGAACCCGGCAGTCGCGGCTACCGCGTCGGCGGTCACGCGCTCGACCAGCCGCGTGCCGAGATTCCCGCCGGCCAGCACGAACACGCTGGCGACGAACACCCACATCGGGAGCCCGAACTGGAGGGCGAGCAGCGAGAGCCCGGCGATCGAGAGGGCGAAGCCAGCGAGCCCGTACAGGGTGTGGTCCTCGCGGTCGCCCGGCCGGGCGAACAGCTCGAACAACGGACCGTCGTCGACGACGGTCAGTGCGAGCGCCGCGATCCCCACGAACGGAGCGATCGCGAGCGCCGTCGCCAGCCACGGCGGTTCGACGCCGTCGACGAGGGGCACGAGGAGCGCCACGGCCCCGACCAGCGCGAACCCGACGGCCCGCCGGACAGCAGATGTCACGTCACGCTGGTACCGTAGAGAGGCACTTACCCTTTCCGAACTCGGCGACCGGCCGTCGGAGAGCGGTCGACGGGTGACCCGACACGAGGTCTCGCCGATCCGAAGAATTACGCCGGCCGACGCGCTACGGCCCAGCGTGGCCATCTACGACCGGTATCTCGCGGCTCGCCTACAGCTGAGCGACGCGGCGCTCCCCGAGACAGTCGCTCTCGTCATCACGGAGCGCGATCTGCTCGTCGACGGTGCCTACGAGACTCTGGAGCGGTTCTTCGACCTGGCCGTGCAGTTCGGAGCCGACCGGATCGTCGTCTACGTCAGCGTCCTCGACGAGGGGGTCGTCCCGACGATCGAGTCGGAGCTGCGGACCCTGCGCGCCCCTCGCGAGGTCGCAGTCAGAGGACCCGACGACGACGATCCGGCGGACGCCCCGATCGGCGTCTCGATCGGGTTGGGCGGCAAACACGAGTTCGCCATCGCCGTCCGATCGATCGCTCAGTCGGTCGCCGACGGCGACCTCGCCCCCGACGAGATCGACGAAAGCGTCGTCGAGGAGCAACTGGTCTTCCCGACCGCGCCGGACCTGGTGGTCAAGACCGGGGCCGAACGACTCTCGGATTTCATGATCTGGCAGTCCGTCTACTCCGAGCTGTACTTCACGGACGTGAACTGGCAGAACTTCGGCGAGCGTGACTACCTGCGCGCGCTCAGGGACTACCAGGACCGACAGCGCCGATTCGGGCGGTAGTCCGAGTGTTGGCAGACGAACGGAGTGAGTCTCGCGGGGTTTTGGCCGGCCAGACCCGGCCAGAGACTGATCTACACGAGCGTTTGTTCCGATCAGAGAAGGTTGAAGGACGTTTTTGCGCGAGTAGTGCGCGAAGATCCCGCATACCATGTGAACGGGCCTACGGCCCGTGAACAGATGGTGCGCCTCCGGCGCACCCGAAGCGGAAAACAGTGGGTGCTCAGTCCGCGACCACGTCGACGTCGTCTTCGACGGCCTCCCGTTCCTGGCGCGTCAGCGCGTCGCGGAAGCGACCGAGGATCCGCCGGGCCTGTGACGCCTCGGGGCCGAGAGCCCGGACGAGCGTCAGCGCGCGGCGAGCGCGCGTGCGACGCCAAGACTCGGCGCGGTGCTCGTAGGTCCGGATCGCCCGCAGGAAGTCGATCTTCCGGAATTCGGGCCAGTAGGGGGCACAGAAGTAGACCGCAGCCTCGTTGCCCTTGGCGTGCCAGGGGAGGAAATTCGAGGTCCGCTCGTCGCCGCCGGTCCGGACGATCAGGTCGACGTCGCGGGTCGGACCCTCGTAGAGTCGCCCCTCGATGGTGTCGGCGTCGACCGACTCGGGATCGAGTTCGCCGTCGTCGACCGCCCGGGCGATGTCCCGGGTCGCGCCGAGCAGTTCCGCGCGGCCACCGTAGGCCAGGGCGACGTTCAACTGGAGTCGGTCGTAGCAGGCAGTCCGGCTCTCGGCGTAGTCGATCGCATCGCGGACGCGCTCGGGAAGCCGCTCAGTTTCGCCGATCGCCCGGATCCGGACCTCGTTATCGTGGACGCGGTCGGTATCGGCGAACGCCCTGAGCTTCCGTTCGATGAGGTCGAAGAGGTGTTCCTGCTGCTCTTTGGGCCGATCGAAGTTCTCCGTCGAGAAGGTGTACAGCGTCACTTCGTCGACAGCCAGTTCGTCACACCAGTGCAGGAGTGCCTCCGTCGTCTCCGCCCCTTCGGTGTAGCCCGCCGTGGTGTCGGCACCCTGTTCGCGGGCGTACCGGCGATTGCCGTCCTGGATGACGGCGACGTGGCTGGGTGCGTCCGAGAGCTCGCGCTCGAGGAGACGTTCGTACGCGGTCTGTGCGAGGTCACGCGCCCGCTGTAGCATCGTGTCATTCGACAAACTCGACGGGCATGAGTTTTGCGATCTGTCGCCCGCCAGCGGCCGCCCCGTCGGGTCGTTCGACCGACCGCCCGAATTCTGTTCCGTGAGATCGGTCGGAATAACCGGTGGGTTTTAATAGCAGAACCACCATTGGATACGTGCAATGGCGACCGGTACGGTTGACTTCTTCAACGACACTGGCGGTTACGGGTTTATCGACACAGAAGACGCCGACGAGGACGTCTTCTTCCACATGGAAGACATCGGCGGTCCTGACCTCGAAGAGGGCCAGGAAGTCGAGTTCGACATCGTGCAAGCGGACAAGGGTCCGCGTGCGGAAAACCTCACCCGGCTGTGATCACAATGGCGCAAGGTACTGTAGACTTCTTCAACGACACGGGCGGTTACGGATTCATCGACACGGAGGACGCTGACGACGACGTGTTCTTCCACATGGAGGACATCGGCGGTCCCGACCTCGAAGAGGGTCAGGAAGTCGAGTTCGACATCGTGCAAGCGGACAAGGGTCCGCGAGCCGAGAACCTGACGCGACTGTAAGCTCATACTGCCGGCTGTAACTGTGTCAAGATATTCGCGACCACGGGGTCGCGAAATTCCGTACAGACGTACAGCCGGTAGTATCACGCTGCAGTCGAGTTCTCCGCTTTCGATCGCGACAGCGGCGACACGAGCCGCCGCCACGTACGTCCGACGACCGAAGACGTTCGGGAGCAGTGACTCTCGAAACCGCCGGAGACGAACGATACGGCGGGGTCGCAGCCGCGAATCGTGAGTCGTATTAGTGCCGACAGACGAGTGAGTCGTATGGGCGCGGAGACACTCGACGAAGACCTCTATCGACGCACGAAGGCACTGCTCGAACCCGGCGAGATCGAACTGAACGGGACGATCGTCCACACCGACCTCGACGGGCAAGACGACATCGAGATGATGGAGACGACCCTCGAAGCGGGCAACGTCATCGCCGAGCACGCCGGCCACGACCCGAAAGACACCTACGTCTACTCGGGCAACGACGACGCCGACTTCTCTTCGAACCAGCACCAGGGGCTCACCATCGACGGCGAGGAGTTCGTCTGGGAGTGCCAACAGCTCCTCCGTGACGGGAGCTTCGACATCGTGTTTTACTACGAGGCCAGCGCCGATCAGGCCGCGATCCTCGACGACCTGCGGGACGCGGGATACGAGGTCACGGGCGTCGAAGGGTAGGCTACGACTCGCTCAGGTCTTCTCGGACGAAGAACGTCGTCGCCCCGCCGGACGCACGGAACTCGTAGCTCTCGGCCGTGTACCCCGACAGCCGGGATTCGAGCGCCGTCGCGTTGTCGCCCCGTGCGACGACGACCGGCGGGCGATCGGCTTCGATCGTCGCGGGATCGGCCGCACACGACGCGTTCAGGTCGTGTTTCGCGAGGTACCACTGTAGGGGCAACAGCTCTCCGAGATCGCCACAGCGTGGCTCCTGTGGACTGACGCCGCGCGGGGCCGCGAGCTCCGAGCCGTAGATCACCACGTCCGTCCCCTCGGAGTCGGTCTCGGCGGCAACGGCCAGCACCGGCCGGAAGTCGTCGGTCGGCTGAGCGTACTGGACGAGGTTGTTGTCTGCCGCGGCCGGCGATTCGTAGACGAGCCCCCCGGCCGTCACGGCGACCTGGGCGGTGAGGACGAGGAGCAAGACGCCGACCAGCGAGGCCGACACCGTGTCGTCCCCGTCGAAGGCGGTTCGGCCCAGCCGGTAGAGGTACGCCAGCCCGACGGCCGCCGGGAGCGCCAGTGGCACCAGCGCGTTGACCGTGATCCAGGCCCCGTAGATGTCGGTCCCCAGCGGGTAACCGACCACCGAGACGAACCCCCAGTAGCCGGCAAAGAGCACGACGGGACGCGGACGGACCGCGCCGTACCGCTCGATCAGGAACCCGCCGACGGCCAGCACCGACAGCGGCAGGGCAGCCACGAGCAGCGTTTCGAGGAACCGTCCGAGAAAGCAGGCGTAGCCGTCGACGAGGTTGTCCTTGTGACAGCCCGGATCGGAGGTGCCGCCGAACCAGTACTCGAAGCCCTCGGTGAGATCCGCGACCGTGGTGTCGACTACGGCCGGGAGCGAACTCGGGTGTCCGATCGCGTACCAGAGTCCGACGCCGTCCGCGGGGTTGCGCGGCGCGAAGAAGAAGAAGACGACCAGTCCGAAGACGGCGACGGCCCCGACGAGGTGGCCGGCGTAGCGACCGACGCCGGCCGGCCCGAGCGATCGACCACGGGAGACGAGCCGGCCCCAGTAGCGGCTCGCAACGTCGAAACCGCGTTCCTCGCCCCGCTCGGCGAAGAAGAGCTGGTCGACGACGAGCGCGGTCGCGCCGACCCAGACGACGGCGTAGACGACGGTGTTCTCCTTTGCCGCGAGCGCGAGCCCGAACAGCGCGGCGACGCCGTAGACGTAGCGGACCCGTCTCGTGTCGTAGGCCCGCACTGCGAGACCGAAGGCGACGAAGACGAAGCCCGCGACCAGCAGCGTGCTCCGGAAGAACCGCGAGTAGTACAGCAAGACCGGATTGGCCGCCAGCACGACCGCCAGCGCGACCACTTCGCTGTCACGGAGGTGTTCGCGAAAGAGCAGTGCCGACAGCGGCAACAGACCGCCGAAGACCGCGACGGGCAACCGCATCACTGCATCGCCCGTCCCGAGTACCTGGAACAGGGCGGCGTCGGCGTACTGGACCAGCGGTCCGTGGACGATGTAGCGATAGGAGATCGACCCCGTCTCGGCGTACTCCAGCGCCCAGTAGGCCACTCTCCCCTCGTCGAAGTGTGCGATGCGTCCCCCCAGGTCGACGAGTCGCGCCACCAGCGCGAGCACCGTCACTGCGACCACTCCCGTCAGCGCGGGGTCGGCGCTCGCACGCGCCCGCCAGTCGATGTCGCCAGCAACCATTACCGGGGGAGAGAGAGTCCACCGTTAAAGAGCTAGTCATCGATCAAAACCGATCTAAAGGACGGCCGGCACGTTTCGCTCGTCTCGCCCCGCGCTACTCGCGTGTCGTTCGCTTCGCTCATACGGACGGTTGTAGGCGTTTACCCAGTCGACCGCACGACGGCGTGCGGTCGATCTGGTAAAGACCTACAACTTTCCGTATCACTCCCGCTCGCAATTCCGAGGCCCGCCGCTCCTGCGATTCGCGACGCGCCTCGCTACTCTTCTGCCAGCGCCAGCACGTCGTCGAAGAAGTCCAGCGAGTCGTTCGGGCCGGGGTTGGCCTCCGGGTGGTACTGGCGGGTGATGATGTCGAGGTCGTCGTTTTCCAGTCCCTCGGGCGTGTCGTCGTTGACGTTGACCTGTGTTACGTCGAGTTTCTCGCCGGGATCGGCGACCGTGTAGCCGTGGTTCTGGGTGGTCATGACGACCTGCCCGCTGCGCAGGTCGCGAACGGGCTGGTTGACGCCGCGGTGGCCGAACTCCATCTTCTCGGTGTCGCCACCCAGGGCGTTGGCGACGACCTGCTGGCCCAGACAGATGCCAGCGAGGGGGACGTCGCCGACCTTCTCGGCGACGAGTTCGTTGGCCTGCTCGAAGTTCACCGGGTCGCCGGGGCCGTTCGAAATAAACAGGACGTCCGGGTCGAGTTCGTCGACCGTCTCGGGGGTCGTGTCGTAGGGCAGGACGTGGACGGTGGCGTCGCGTTCGACCAGCGACGAGACGATCGATCCCTTCGCGCCACAGTCGACGAGCGCGACCGTCGGTCCGTCGCCCGCCTCGTTGTGGGTCTCGCGTTCGTCGACGCTGACCTGTGCACCGATGTCGGTGTGGTCGGACATGTGCTCACACTGGGCGAGCTGTTCGAGGGCCGCTTCCTCGCTGGCGTCGGGACCGGCCGAGATGCCACACTTCATCGCGCCCTCGTCGCGGATCTCCGTGACGATGTCGCGTGTGTCGAGGTGGTCGACGGCCGGGACGCCCTCGCTTTCGAGCCACTCGGCCACGTCGTCGGTCATCTCGCGAGCGACGGCGGCACGGGGGTGGACTCGATCGGACTCGAACCGCTCTTCGCGGACGCCGTAGTTGCCGATCAGGGGATAGGAGAACGTGAGGACCTGCTCTTCGTAGGACGGGTCGGTCAGACTCTCCTCGTAGCCCGTGTACGCGGTGGTGAATACCAGTTCGCCACGTGCGGTGCCCGGTGCGCGCGAACGTGCCTCGACGACACGCTCACCTTCGATCGCGACGTATGCGTCAGCCATTACGAGATACGTACATAGTTCGGGCTGATAAGGGTTGCTTTCGAAGTCGAGTTACGATTTTCGTAATCCTCAAGTAGGGACCGCGACAAGCGTCACATCTCAATGGACGACCTCGACCGCGAGATCATGGGCATCCTCCGGCGGGACTCCCGGACGCCGTACACGGAGATCGCCGACGAGGTGGGAACCTCCGAGGGAACCGTCCGAAACCGCGTCGAGCGGCTGATCGACGAGGGGGTCATCGAGCGCTTCACCATCGCTACGCAGACGGGCAACGTCAAAGCGATGATCGAGGTCAGCGTCGACGTCAACGTGGACACGCACGCGGTCACCGACCTCATGGCCGAATGGCCCGAAGTCGACTTCGTCTGGCAGGTGTCGGGAGAGGAGGACATCGTACTCGTGGTCGACTGTGCCGACACCGGCGGCGTCAACGAACTGATCACACAGGCCCGAGAGCTGGAGGAAGTCGTGAGCACGAAGACGAGGTTAATCTTGGACGAACGGCTTGGGTGATCCACAGGGAACCAAGCCGTTCATTCTGAGATTTCCTGATGAGGCTGATTCTCGACGAGCGACTCGGCTGAGGAAGCGAAGCGAGTCGCTGATTGGAGAATCCGCCGAGGAGAGACTGATTCTCGACGAGCGACTCGGCTGAGGAAGCGAAGCGGGTCGCTGATTGGAGAATCCGCCGAGGAGAGACTGATTCTCGACGAGCGACTCGGCTGAGGAAGCGAACCGCCGATTCTCAGTTAGGTAGCCTGAGGGGCGGGTACGAGCCGGTACCAGCGGTCCGGACGAGAATCGTCGATTCCAGTGGCCGGCCGTTCCCGGTGAGCAGGAACGCACAATAGCGTTAATGACTCCCGAATAGAACTCCCGAGTGTGCCCCTCGAAGACGCTCACGGACGGGCGGTCACCGGTATCCGTGTGTCACTGACCGACCGGTGTAACTTCGATTGCGTCTACTGCCACAACGAAGGTCTGGGCGACACGCGGGGGCCGATGGATCCACAGGACGAGGAGATGACAGCCGACGAGGTGATCCGGCTCCTCGATGTCGTACGTGAATTCGGCGTCGAGACCGCGAAATTCACGGGCGGAGAGCCGATGCTCCGCCAGGATCTCGTCGAGATCGTTCGCCGCGCTCCCGACGGCATGGAGGTTTCGATGACGACCAACGGAACGTTCCTGCCGGATCGGGCCGCCGCTCTCGCAGACGCCGGGCTCGAACGCGTCAACGTCTCTCAGGACGCGGTCGATCCGGATGCGTTCGCCGAGCTAACACGGAGCGGTGCGTACGACAAGGTCATCGAGGGCGTCGAAGCGGCCCTCGGGGCCGGACTTGCGCCGGTCAAGCTCAACATGGTCGTGATGGAACCGACCGCCGGGTACGTCCCGCAGATGGTCGATCACGTCGCGGCCAACGACGGGCTCCAGCTCCAGCTCATCGAGTACATGCCGGAGATCGCCGGTCACCCCGAGTGGGCGATCGACATCGATCGGGTCCACGACTGGCTGGCCGACCGGGCCGACCGCGTCGAACGCCGCGAGATGCACGGCCGACGACGTTACTACGTCGGCGAGGATGCCGACGCGGAGACGCCGACGATAGCGGCGGGTGACCCCGACGGTCCGGCGGCCGAGTACGGGATGGTCGAGATCGTCGATCCGGTCGAGAACGCGGAGTTCTGTGCGAACTGCCACCGCGTTCGGGTGACACACGACGGGCAGTTCAAGGGGTGTCTCAACCGCCACGACGACCACCGCGCGATGGGCGAGATGTCCCGTGAGGAGATCCGGACGGCCTTCCGAGAGACAGTCGCAAGTCGCGTCCCCTATTACGGGGAGTATCTCGTCGAGGAAGACGGCGAGTGGGTTCGAAACGACCGCTACGTCGACCAGCCGATCTCGACGGCTGACGACGACTGATACGGACGGTTGTAGTTCTTTACCGGATCGACGGCAGTCCGCCTCACCAGCAGTGTGCACGACGGGGAATCCTCAATCCGCTGGAAACGCCAGCACGCTTTTTATAGTGGCCGGCGTATCCAAAAACGAGAGCTATGACCGAGGACACAGCCGCCGACCGCGAGAGCACGACGCGGGACCTGTACGTCGTCTTCGAGGTCGATCCGTCTCCGGAGAGCGACTGTCCCCTCGGTGACTTCGACGGTAGGGTCGACGAGATCAGGCAACAGTTCGCGGGCGACGACTGCCACACCGACACGACAGTGCAGACGAGCGACTGTGACTGCGAGCCCGACAGCGACTGCACCGAAGTCGTACACACGACGAGTGCCGTCGACGAATCGTGTCCCTGCACCGTCTTCGGTGAGTTCGGCTGTGTCCCGGAACTGAGCGCCGTCACCGACGAACGGATGGTTCTGGAGACGTACCTACCGGATCGCGACCGCCTGTCGGAGCTCGTCGACGCGCTGAAAGCCGTCGCGGACGGGCTCCGGCTCCGGCAACTGAAGCGTATCGACAACGGGACCACCGAGCGCGGCAGGCACACCGCCACTCTCGATCTCTTCGAGGTCACCGAAAAACAGCGCGAAGCAGTCACGAAAGCGATCGGGGCGGGCTACTACGAATCGCCGCGGGAGACGTCGCTCGGCGAACTCGCCACCGACCTCGACATCTCGAAATCCGCCCTCACCCAGCGGCTCAACAGCGTCGAGTCGAAACTCGCCACGGCCGCGTTCGCGGAGGCGAGTGCGGACGGATGAGCCGGCTGGTCGAACTCGACGCGACGGGGCCGAAGAAGCTCGACGAATCGGATCTCGACCCGGAGAAAGGGGACATCGCCGTCTGCCAGTGCGGCCTTTCGGGTGCGTTCCCGTTCTGTGACGGATCGCACAGGCGAACCGAATCCGAGGACGGTGACGCGTGTTACCGGTACATCGGCGGCGATGGGTCACAGCAGCCGAAGACGGTCGCTCGTGTCGTTTACCAGGACGGAACGACCGAAGGGGTCGACGAGTAGTCACGGACGACAGCCGGACGACGCCGAAATTTTCACGGGCCAGGAATCACCCCAACGATTAATTCGTCACTGTGTGATGTTCCGGTATGACGGATCAAGTAGATTCCCCGGAGGAACTGCCGTCGACCGCAGGCAAACTCGCCGAACAGTATCCCGACGTGTGGGAGCAGTACGCCGGTCTCGGAAAGGCCTGCTCCGAGGCCGGCCCGATCGACGACGAGACGAAACGGCTCGTCAAGCTTGCACTGGCCGTCGGTTCCCAGTCGGAGGGGGCCGTCCACTCGCACGTCCGTAGGGGGCTCGAAGAGGACATCGATCCCGAGGCGCTCCGGCACGTCGGGCTGCTCTCGATACCGACAATCGGGTTCCCGAAGGCGATGGCAGCGATGAGCTGGATCGACGACCTCGCCGAGTAACCGATTACCCACTCGCCGTTTTTTCGTTCGGTGTGTCGACAAATCTGCTTTACACCCCGTTTTCCGTGCTGTTCTCGGACAGGTATATAAAAGACTGAATTATTCAGAGTGGGGCGGATGGTGGCAGGGCGGGTACGATAATCCATGGATCGGGATCACCACCAGCCACCGGACATCGACGACGAGGAGTTCGACGACTGGGCCGAAGAACGACTCGCCGACGTCGAGTACGACACGGAACTCGGGAAGGAGATGGGCAAGGACGCGGTTCGGCTCGCCCGCGGCGAGATGAGCCAGGAGGAGTTCCACGAGAAGTATCACGAGCAAGTGCAGGCGGAGTTCGGGCTCGACGACCGACCGACGAAACCGGAGAAATAAGATGTTACGCAACGACGACGACAACCTCGAACTGACGCGTCGCGACGCGATGAAAGCCGGCGGGGCGGCGGCGGTGGCGCTTGGACTCGGCGGAACGGCCTCCCACCTCACGTCACTCGGGGAGGCCCAGTCGACCTCACTCGAATACGAGGAGGTGCCGACGGCCTGCTGGATCGGGAAGATGGACTGTTCGGCGACGGCCAAGAAGGTCGGTAACCGGGTCGTCAAGTACGAGGGCAACCCGGAGGACCCGCGGACCGAGGGGTCGCTCTGTCCGAAGGGGCAGGCCCAGATAGAGCAGGTGTACAACCCCTACCGTGTCAAGGCGCCGCTAAAGCGCACGAACGAGAAGGGCCAGCACGGCGAGTGGCAGGAGATCAGCTGGGACCAGGCGATGGACGAGATCGGCGAGGACCTGAAGGAGAAACTCCAGGACGACCCACGGCGGGTCGTCTTCCAGGTCGGCCGGAAGAAGTCCCCCCAGTGGCAGGAAGACGCCTGGGTGACGGGCACGAGCAACAAGTACGGCAGCATGGAGAAGTACGGCCACGGCGCGGCCTGTTCGGACTCCGGCTACCGCGGCCAGGAGTTGATATTCGCGACCCACGGGGTCTCGGAGACCGACTTCGAGAACTGCGAGTTCTTCATCGGCTGGGGCCACAACATGACCCAGGGCGGCGGTGCGCACCTCTGTCAGATCACGTGGCCCAAACAGATCGCCGACGCCCGCGACGACCAGGGAATGGAGACGGTCGCGATCGACCCCCAGCGTCGTAACTCCGGGCCCTACACCGACCAGTGGCTCCCGATCGAGCCGGGGACGGACATGGCGTTCTGGCTGGCGTTCAACAGCGTCCTCGTCCGCGAGGGGTACATCGACGAGGAGTACCTCACGACCGCCACGAACGCGCCGTGTCTCGTCGCGACCGAGGGCGACGAGGACGGCCACATCCTCCGGACCGACGACGCCCAGGACCCCGGCGAGGAGTACACCTGGGCCGACGGCGAACTGGTCTGGGACGAGGACGCTGGCGAGGCGGTCGCTCACGAGGAGGCGTCGTCGCCGGAGAACGTCGCGCTGGAGGGCACCTACGAGGTCGACGGCGTCGAAGCGCGGCCGGCCTTCGACCTGTACCTCGATCAGATCTCCCAGTACGACCCCGAGTGGGCCGCCGAGATCACTGGTATCGACGCCGACACCATCGACGAACTTGCGATGAAGTGGGGGGAGAAGGCGAAGATCGGAGCGACTGTCGAGGTCGACGGCATCGAGATCCCCTACCGGCCGGTGGGGATGCACGGCTACCACGTCGCCCAGCAGGAGATGGGCGTCTCGACGACGATAGCCCACTACCACGCCGCGATGCTGGTCGGGGCGGTCGACGTCGTCGGCTCCACGCGCGTTCGGAAGGCCAAGTACGACGGCCCCAAGGACTACCGTGAGCCGTTCCGCGACCAGGCGTTCCACCCCGAGAAGATCACGAAAGAGCCCGATGGGCCGTCGCTGGGCGGGAGCATGTTCCACCCCATCGACTCGACGGCCTTCTCCCAGAGCCACGTCAGCCAGACGAACCCCGACAAGTACAACCTCCCCTACGAACCGGAGGAGATGGCGTGGATCGTCCAGATGGCCAACCCGGTCACGTCGGCCCCTGGGGTCGAGACCGTCATCGAGAGCATGAGCAGGGTCGACACGACCATCGTCTGCGACCCCTGGATGAGCGAGACGGCTGACGTGGCCGCCGACTACGTGCTACCGGCGGCGACCGCCGACAAACTCCAGGGTCCGACGGGCGGCTGGGACGGCTACGCCGACATCGAACACATCCGGTTCCCCTCGATGGATCCCCTCTGGGACACCAAGCCAGACGCCGAGATATACATCCAGCTCGCCAAGGCCGTCGACGCCTACGAGGAGTACGTCGCGGACATCAACGACGAACTCGGCCTCGACGGGACCGATTACGCGTACGCCGGTGCCGACGAGACGCCCGACGACCCCAGCGAGTTCCTGCGTGACGGCCTCGACCGCTGGGCACAGACGAAGGGCAAGAGCCTGGAGTGGTTCCGCGAGGGCAACGTCATCACCAACGAGTGGGACGTCGGCGGCGGCAACCGCTACGCCTACACCTGGGGCATGGACAACGGCTACGGCGAGTTCAACCCCTACGACGCCAAACACGAGTTCTACAGCGAGACGCTGTTCCGCCTCGGCGAGCGCGTCGACGAGCTGATGGCCGACTCGAAGTTCGACGACCCGGTCTCGGAGTTCCCCTACCTCCAGGACTACAACGCGTACCCGACCTGGCGGGAACCGACGATGTACGACTCCCCCGACGAGTACGACCTGACGCTCTTTAGCTGGCACCAGATCGAGCACAAGCAGACCCGAACGGCGAACAACAAACTGCTCAACGAGATCGCGCCGAAGAGCGCGTTCCGGCTGAATCCGGAGGACGCGGACCGCATCGGTGTCGAGGACGGTGACGAGGTCGTCCTCGAGACGCACGACGCCCAGAACGACGAGACGTATCAGGTCGAGGGCGTGGTGATGATCCAGGACGGCGTCAAACCCGGCACGGTCGGCGTTCCCCACCACCACGGGAGCTGGAAGGATCCCGAGAGCGAGGCGCTCGACGAGGGTCCCAGCATCAACAGAGCGATTCCGAGCGGGCCCGGATACCTCGGTCTCGACAACGGCCAGGCGTTCCAGGTCCGTGCGAAGGTCGAACCCAAAGGAGGTGACAGCGAATGACCCAACTCGGCATGGCGATCGACCTGGAGCGGTGTTACGGCTGCCGGGCCTGCATGGAGGCCTGCAAGGTCGAGAACAGCACGCCGCGCGGGGCGTTCTGGATGCACGTCTTCCGCTACGAGGAAGGCGAGTACCCGAACACCGAGCAGACGAACATGCCCCGGCCGTGCCAGCACTGTTCGGAGCCCTCGTGTGCCTCGGCGTGCCCGACGAGCGCGCGGTTCAAACGCGAGGAGGACGGGATCGTCCTCACCGACTACGACCGCTGTATCGGCTGCCGGTACTGCGAGATCGGCTGTCCGTACGGCGTCAACTACGCGCAGTTCCAGCATCCCGACGAGGCCCAGTACGGCTACGGTCACTCGGAAAGTGCCGGCGACGACACGTTCGGCTCGGGCAGCCTCGCCGAGGCACTGGGCGAGGAGGACCCGGGCAGTGGCAAACCGCCGTGGCACGACCCGATCCACGACGAGCCGGTCGAGCCGCGCGGCACGCAGATGTCCGGGCCACAGCCCGAGGGCGTGATGAGCAAGTGTACGATGTGTGTCCATCGGCAGGACAACGAAGAGCGCGGCGAGCAGGGGACGACGGCCTGTCAACAGACCTGTCCCGTCGACGCCATCAAGTTCGGCGACATGGAGGACCCCGAGAGCGAACCCCGGCAGCACCTCCGGGAGAAGTCCTCCTCGTCGACGTTCAAGCTGCTTGAGGATCGCGGGACCGAACCGAACATCGTCTACATCGGCGACGAGCCGAGTGACGACGCCCGCGCGATCGAGGACGCGGAATCATTCAAGGACCCCGAGGAAGCCATCGAGGTCGAGCAGAACCCACCTGAGACTCGCTCGACTGACGTGGAGGTGAACCAATGAGCACTCCATCCGCGCGGACGCGACTGACCGAACCGTTCGAGGACACCGGCAGGCTCTACTACGCCATGGTCGGCGTCGCGGTCCTGCTCGTCCTCGGTATGGTGTATAGCTTCGTGACCGTCCTCACGCAGGGTCACGCCGTCACCGGCCTGGACAACTGGGGGACCGACGCTGGCGTCCCCTGGGGGCTGGACATCGGCGCGTTCACCTGGTGGGCCCTGATGGGCGTCGGCGCGATCGCGCTGTCGGCGATCGTCCGGGTCTTCCGGATGGACGAGTACGAGCCCTACGCCCGGATCGGGGAACTCGTGACGCCGCTTGCCTTCATGGCGAGCTTCCTGCACATCCTCTTCGACCTGGGCCAGCCGTTCCGGGTGTTGAACACGCTGCTGTACCTCCCACTGGAGTCCCCGATCGCCTGGGACGTCATCCTGCTGGCCGGACTGGGCCTGCTCTCGATCGCGTACCTACTCGTGTCGATCCGCCGGGACCTCCACGAGCTGTACCACGACGGCGTGCTCCCGTCGGTCCTCTCGCCGGTCTACGAGGCGCTGCTGATCGGCTACGAGGCACCGACCGACAGTGAGGGACGGGGCCTGCGCTGGTGGCTCGCCGCCGGCGTGCTGACCTTCATCCCGGTGGTCGGCGGCGGTCTCGTCCCGTTCGTCTGGGGTCCCTTCGGCGTGAACATCAACTGGTTCGGGGCGATCCAGGGACCGACGTTCCTCGCGGGGAGCATGACCGTCGGTGCCGCGACGCTCCTGTTCGTCGGCGGAATCCTGCGGTTCGCCTACGACCTCGACGACGTGTTCACCGACGAGACGCTCCGGACCTTCGGCGTATTCACCGGCGCGTTCGCGTTCACGTACATGCTGGGCGTCTTCTACGAGGTCCAGACGGGGACGTTCGCAGCCGACATGGCTGACCCGAACATCTCGACGCTGGTCTTCCAGGGTCCGCTCGCGTCGCTGCTGTGGCTCGCCGTTGCGGCCGTCGTCCTCCCGACGATCTACCTCGTGGTCCAGCAGGCGATCGGTCGGTTCAGCCTCCTCGGGACGGTCGTCTTCGCCGGCGTGATGCTCGTCGGCGTCCTCCACCAGGAGACGTGGCTCACCGTCGGCGGCCTGATGTACCCCGATCTGATGTATCCGGTCGGCGAGTACACGCCCTCGATCTACGAGTGGCTGAACCTGATGGGGACGACGGCGCTGGTCGCGCTCGGACTGCTCGTGTTCGCCAAGACGCTCCCGGTCGTCGCAACGAACGGCGTCGAATCAACTGACGGAGTCGAGTCAAACCGATGAGCGACCACAACGACGACGCTGGATCGGTCGTGGCCGATCGCGTCGGCGGCGACCCAGCGGAGACGGCCCGCGAGATAGACGCGCGGGTCTACCGGGTGCTGGGCGAGCAGTTCCTGGCCCGCCCCGGCCGCGAACGGGCCGACGCCGTGGGGATCTGGGCCAGCGAGTGGCGCTGCAACGCCGAGCGCCTCCCGCCGGAGTTCGACGCGGCGCTGGACCGGATCGAGGACGGTGCGACCGCCGACGCGGAGACGCTTCGGACGGCATACACCCACCTCTTCCGGGGCGTCTCCGAGCGCGCGCCCGATCCGCCGTACGAGTCGATGTACCTCGACGGGAGCTTCTACAGCGGGACGACCACCGAGATCCGGAAGGGCTACCGCTGGGCCGGGTTCGACGTGGACGACACCCACGGCAACGAGCCCCCGGACCACCTGGGGCTCGAACTCCAGTTCCTCGGCGAGCTGGTCGCGATGGACGACGGCGACAGGGACCCCGACGAGCCCGACACCGAGGACGCGCTGTGGTGGCTGCTGGACGAACACCTGACCGAGTGGCTGCCGGCCTACCACGCCCGCCTCCAGCGCGAGGGCCCACACGAGTACTACGCGGGACTGCTCGATCTGGCGCTGGCGGTCGTCACCAGCCATCACAAACGACTCGCGGAGGACAGATGAGCATGCCCGACACCCACAACGTCTACGAGATCGAGTTCGACGTGCCGGCGAGTCGCCGGGACGCCTTCGAGGAGTGGCTGTCGGAGGACATCGTCGAGTGGGTCAGCCACGAGACGATTGCGTACTTCCAGGTGTTCCAGAACGACACCGGGATGTCCCCCGAGGTGAAGTTCGTCTTCGGGTTCGAGACCCTCGAGGAGTGGGCGACGTTCGTCGGGAGCGCCGCTCACGAGGACGCTATCGAGAGCCTCAGCGGGCTCGCGGAGAACCGGGAGGCAATCCTGTGGCAGCGAGCGTCGGTCAAGCTCGACGAGACGCTCGATCGGCCGGTCGGCGACGGCGGCACGATTCGAACGAACGAACGACACAGTGCGGATGCAGTCCTATCACAATGACAGAAGCGATTAGAGAAGCACTACGAGACATCGAAGACCCGATCATCGGCGAGAATATCGTTTCGGCCGGTCTGATCGGGGCAATCACCGTCGAGGACGGCGTCGCGGAGATCCCGCTCGCGCTGGGTGCGCCCCACTCGCCGGCAGAGACCGAAATCGCAGACCAGGTTCGAGCAGCTGTCCGGGAGGCAGGCTACGAGCCGTCGCTGTCGATCGAGATCGACGATCAGACCCCGGCGGCGATGGTCGATGACGCCCCGAACGTGATCGCGGTCTCCTCGGGGAAGGGCGGCGTCGGCAAGAGCACCGTCGCGGTGAACCTCGCGACGGCGATGGCCCAGCGCGGGGCCGCAGTCGGGCTGTTCGACGCCGACGTGTACGGCCCGAACATCCCCCGAATGCTCGGCGTCCACGACCACCCCGGCATGGCCGAGGACGACGAGACGATCATCCCGATCGAGCGCTACGGGATGAAACTGATGAGCATCGGCTTCCTCGTCGGGGAGAACGACCCGGTCATCTGGCGCGGGCCGATGGTCGACAAGGTCCTGTCCCAGCTGTGGCACGACACCGAGTGGGGCGAGCTGGACTACATGGTCGTCGACCTGCCGCCGGGGACCGGCGACGCACAGCTCTCGATGCTCCAGCAGATGCCCGTCGTCGGGTCGGTCGTCGTGACGACGCCACAGAACGTCGCGCTGGACAACGCACGTAAGGGCGTGCGGATGTACGACGACTACGACGCCCACGTGCTCGGGGTCATCGAGAACATGAGCACGTTCGTCTGTCCGGACTGCGGCAGCGAACACGACGTGTTCGACGTCGGCGGCGGGGAGCGCCTCGCCGAAGAGTACGAGGTGCCGTTCCTGGGCCGGATCCCGCTCGACCCGTCGATCCGGGAATCCGGCGAGGACGGCGAACCGATCGTCCAGCGTGACGTCGCTGCCGGGTCGGCGTTCGACGACCTCGCGAGCACGGTGATGGACCGGGTCGGCGAAGTCAGGCGGCAGTCCCATCGGCTGACGGCCAGCGACAGCCCGGATACGCCACCGGCACAGTGAGTCGTATGATTCGATATCTATTCAATCTACAATCCAGTACACATTCCCATATTCTAATCAGTCAGTGATAGTGACCCTATATTGAGATGTTCGAGTGGTAAAACAGACCTGGGTCGAAAGCATTAATTGAAGAGATGTTCAATTATCTGGTAGAGGGAAAATGACTGGACTCGCCGAGCTTCTCGGGAAGCCGTTTGACGCACTGTACGCCGTCACCTCGAACGAGACGATGAAACGTGATGTCTACGCCGGCACGCGGCCCGAAGACGGACACTTCTCGATTCAGAGTACCCAGTCGGGCGTGAGCACCTACCGCGCATACGAGGCGGAGAACGACGGGGAAATGCCCGGAAGCGTGTTGCCGCGGGATCTGGGGGCGTACGACTGCGCGGATCCACGGGTCTGTCCCGACTGTCAGCCGACCACGTCCGACGATTGAGTGAGTCGCGCTCGCATTTAATAAACACACAACTAATTCGAGTTACATCTAGGGGTATCTGATTGCAGAAATACCGATATATGTTCTATACGCCTCTATATTCGACTATTCCCATTCTATCTCTCTGTTGTAAGCGGAACAATCAATTGAGTGAGTCTTCAACTACTTGCTGATGGCACAAGCGACGGAACGACTACGGCGGTATCTCGACGACGACGGCGATCGGGTTCACCGCCGCCTCGAACAACTTCGAACTGGCGATCGCGGTCGCGGTCGCGGTGTTCGGCGTCGGCTCCGGCGTCGCGTTCGCGACCGTCGTCGGCCCGCTCATCGAGGTGCCGGTCCTGCTCGCGCTGGTCAACGTCGCGCTGTACTTCCAGCGAACGTTCGACTGGGGCGGTGCCACGACCGGACCGCTCGACCGTTCCGGAGCGACGGACGACGATTGATGCGGACCGTTGGAGATCGTCCCGGAATCGACCTGACCGGGACGATCCAGCGCGCACACTCTGGCGCTGTCCGCCTCGCGACGGGGAAAGCCGACGCCTCACGTTCTTGATCCGTCCGGCAACCGAAGCAGCAAAGAGTGCCTGCCGAGAGCCACGGGTATGAGCGACACAGCCGAAGGGAGTAAGGGCGACTCCGCCGATACGCCTGGCATGGACGACGTGGAACACGAGAACGCTCTCCAGGACGTGATCACCGTCGACGCGAACGACGAGAAACAGGGGACGGCCAACCGTCTCGACGCCCACACGGGCGACGGCATCCGCCACCGCGCGTTCACGGCGCTGTTGTTCGACGAGGAGGGGCGGATACTGCTCGCCCAGCGCGCCCACGACAAGCGTCTGTGGGACACTCACTGGGACGGCACCGTTGCGTCCCACCCGGTCGAGGGCCAGAGCCAGGAGGAAGCGACCCGCCAGCGCCTCGAAGAGGAACTCGGGATTACGCCCGACCAGTACGGCGATCTCCAGAAAACAGACCGCTTCGAGTACAAGCGCTACTACGAGAACGCCGGCGTCGAGTGGGAGGTCTGTACAGTTCTGCAGGCGACGCTGACCGACACCTCGCTGGACCGAGACCCCGAGGAGGTCGGGGGTCTGCTCTGGGTGTCTTACGAGGACCTACAGGAGAACCCGAAGTTCTACCGACAGCTCCGCCTGTGTCCGTGGTTCGAAATCGCGATGCGGCGAGATAGCGAGACCGACGGCGAGTAACACGCGGGTCGGACACAGCCACTCGTCGAGTTGCGAGGAGTGGCGAACGCCGCCTTCTCTCCGAACCAGGGTGAACAGAAATCGTGCTCGAACACGTCCTGTGGGAGTTTCTCCTTCCGGTAGGCCTGATCGCCGCTGTCTTCGTCGCCGTCGAGTATCTGCGCGACTGGCGGATCGCCCGGTACCTGTTCGAAGACCGAGGGCGGGCGGTCGTCTACGGCACAGCCGGGGCGCTCGTCGCCGTCGGCATCGGGACGACGTACGTCCTCGGGGACCCGGCGGCGGCCCCGCACTACGTCGGTCTCGACACGTACCACCTCGCCTGGACGGTCTTTCTCGTCGGTGTCGCAGCGACTGCGTACGGCGGTCGACACTATCGGCTGGCGACGGCGATCCACGCAGCCGACGCGGTGACGCCCGCCACGGTCCCCGCCAGCGGCCACGTACTCGTCGACGGTGTGGCGAAGCCCTGTCGCGACGGACAGGCCGTTTCGGCGTCGGACGGGAGCCCAGCGCTGGTCGTCCAGCGCGGTGAGTGTCCCGGATTCGGGGCTGTCGAGGACCAGGTGGAGTCGGCTCGGGGACAGGCACTGGTCGCCACAGAGCGGCGTATGGTCCCGTTCGATCTCACCGGACCGGACGGAGCCATCCGAGTCGACCCGACCGACGCGAGTCCCGGATTCCTCACCGGGCAAGTCGAGGGTGACGAGATAGAGCGCGTGCTCGCACCCGGCGACGCCGTCACCGTGTTCGGTCGTGCCGCGGAGAGTGACTCTCTGGAGGCCGCCGTCCTCGCCGAACGAGGTCCCGAGGCGCTGGACCAGTTCGCACGGAACAGTCGCCGACTGATACACGTCGGACTCCCTCTCGCCGTGGTCGGGTACGTCGGGATGGGACTCGCTGCCGGGATTCCGTAGACTCAGGACACCCCGTAGCTGTGGCCGTCGCTCTGTGGCGGCGCGCCCATTCCGAGCAGACGACACTCTCCGTCGGCGTCGTCGGCGACGTGTGCGCGATGCGGACTGCCCGGTTCGGCGACGAAGAACTGGCCGGGATCGACGACGTGATGTCCCGTGGGTTCTCGACGCAGAGGGTGAACAAAACCCTGCTGACTCGCCGTCACTCGGTCACGTGGGGTGTCGCGTCGTCGACGCTCACCGCCCCGTCGGCCCGCGGCAGTCGGACCGTCACGGTCGTCCCGTCCTCGACGTCGAAGTCGATCGTGCCGCCGTAGCCACGCACGACCCACGTCACGAGCCAGAGTCCGACCCCGGAAGCGTGGTGGAGCGCCGTCTCCCCGCCGCTGGTCACCGCAGCGATCTCCGCCTCGTCGATCCCCGGTCCGTCGTCGATCACGTCGACACGGGCCTGTCGATCGGCGACGCTCTCGGCGACGCGCACCGTGACGTTCGGTGCGTCGCCACCGTGGCGGAGGGCGTTGTCGACGAGTTCTTCGAGCGCGGTCCACAGCGACGAGCCGGCCGTGACGGAGATCGGTTCGGGACAGTCGACGGTGACCGTGCCGTCCGGGAACCGCGGTCCCACGTCGCGAACCACGGCGTCGAGCTCCGAGCACAGCTCGATCGGCGATCGCTCGTCGCGCTCGACCGCGTCGGCGATCCGACCGATCTTGTCGCTGGTCGCCACGAGGTCGTCGGTCGTCGACGTGATCTGATCGATCCGGTCGTGCTCCGCGCCCGAGACGGCCGCTTCGAGAAGCTCGGCGTTCCCCCGAACGACGTTCAGGTCGTTCCGGAGATTGTGCCGCAGGAGCCGATTGAGCACGTCGAGTTGCTGTTCTCGCTGTCGGCGTTCGGTCACGTCGCGGAGGCTGACGACCCGCCCCGAGAGGACGCCGTAGGCGCGGGACAGTCCGGCGACGCGCACGTCGTAATACCGGACTTCCCCCTCGCTCTCCAGGGACAGTTCGAGCCGTCTCTCCGTGGATGTGTCGGGCAGCGCTGTGGCCAGATCGGGGATCACCGCCGCGAGTGTGTCTCCGAGCACGTCGTCGCGCGCCCCCTCGAACAGCGTCTCGGCCGCACGGTTGGCGTCGACGATCCGGCCCTCGCCGTCGAGGATCAACACCCGATCGTTCATCTCGGCGAGGACGACTTCGCGACCGATCTCTCTGGTCACCGGCCCGATGTCGAACAGTTTGCGTTGCAGGATCCCCACCGCGAGGACGATGCCGGCGGCGACGTAGCCCAGGCTCGACGGGTCGAACCCGGACGTGACGACGTCGAGAGCGTCGAGGACGAACAGTGCGTGGACGATCATCGGGACGGCAATCGCGCCCAGCAGCGCAGTGCTCTGCCAGCGGTGGAGGCGGTTCGACCGAACGAGGAGACGCCCGAGAAACACGCCGCCGACGACGACCAGCGCCAACGAGTACGCCAGGTGTGCCCAGAAGGCGATTCCGTAGGTCGGCGCAAAGACGCTCGTGTTCCCGAAGACGGTCGTTCCCGTCGACTGCCAGACCAGCGCGTGGCGACGTGCAGTCACGACGAGAACCGTAACGAGCAGCGGCTCTACCAGCAGCCCTGCCAGCCGACGACGGGTGAGCCACTCCGCTCTGCCGGTGTATTCGAGCACGGTCACCAGCCAGGCCAGCGGGATGATCGTCGAGAGGATCACCTCAGTCTGTGCGAGCGTGCGCATCTCCCCGAACCCGGCGGCCGCGAGCTCAAGTCCCTCGGCCATCGACCACAGGCTGGCCGTGGTGACGAACACGGCCAACGGCGGCGCACCGAGACGGTCTCGGTGGAGCCACACCAGGAACGCGACGCCCATCCCGACGACCGCGGCGGCCAACACCAGCAGCAGCGACACCGGCTCGGAGCCGACGAACAGTCTCGACTGGCCCTCGCCGGTCGACAGCAGTCGCGTCCCGAGCCGGATCATCTGCTCTCGTCTTTGTCAGATCCGTGTATAAGTGTTCGCGTGGACGCTGTGATCGCCGACGGCTGCTTCACGGTGGAACCGGCGACGCGGCAACTGCTCGTCGTCGAAGATGGCGGCATCGGTAATCATCTCTGGCCGGTGTGACGGCAGATGGGGGTGAAAATTCGTGCGGCATTTCCGGGGGAAAGCTACAACACTTAATCTAGTATTCGAAAGTCAGAGAGGTGTCGTTACGTAGATTAATAATGTTTGAACTTCATCGGTTTAGCACACTCCGAACACCCTCTGATCAAATATGGCCAATGAAAATCCATCAGTTTCTCAGGACTGGATTAAGAGCAAATTACAGAGGTTGAGAGATTCGTCTATCGATCTTTGGAATGTCGCCCCCGATGTGACAAATGAATTTAGTTCCTGGTCTGCATTGAAACTAATTCTCCTTGCAGCAACAGTCGATATGTATACTAATATTATTCCTAAGCACCGTGAACACTTCTACTATATAGATGCATTGGCAGGATCGGGAATTTCAGCATTTCCAGAAGATGACGAATACTTTGTTGGAAGTCCAATTATTGCTGCAACAATGGCCCACGATTCATTTGACCGAATGTATTTCATTGAAAAAGATGGTGAGAAGGCAAATGCTCTCCGAGAGAGGCTAAACCATGTTGAAGATGAACTTTCTAAGGATTTGAACTGTGATGATTATCGGATTTTACAAGAGAATTCTAATGAGGTGATGGGAGATATACTAGAAGAAATCCGCAGAGAATCACTGTATCAGGGAGAGAGTGTGAACACCCTCTCATTCATCGACAACCAGGGACTGGATATACATCATTCCGGCCTTGTTTAGACGCGTGATTTCACGGTCATGAGTGGCTGACGCTGAGTTCGATGTTTCTGACAGCACATTTCAGAACGAGTTCGCGGAACTGACCGAACCAGGTTCGAGCCCGAACGATCTCGCCGTATTTGCGTCGCAGCGCGAAAAACGTGGATTCGGCGTTCGAGCGTTGATGGTAGATCGTATCATCTTGCAAGAAATTGTTGGCGATGCCGTGCCAGCCGAATTCGCGGTGCTTGATCACCGGTTTAACGCCTTCTGCACGCAGTCTTTGGCGAAGTAACCACCAGTCGTAGCCTTTGTCGGCGGTGAGAATATTCAGTTTGTCGAGATTGCGTTTGACCATCTGCCAGCCGATCTTGGAATCGTGCGGTTGTTTCATCGAGCAATGTATATCTAGGATCGCA
Organism: Halomicrobium mukohataei DSM 12286; assembly: GCF_000023965.1. NCBI lineage: Archaea > Methanobacteriati > Methanobacteriota > Halobacteria > Halobacteriales > Haloarculaceae > Halomicrobium > Halomicrobium mukohataei. The sequence goes on from NC_013202.1 coordinate 1,499,708, forward strand.
CCAGTCTTGCAGTCACTCAGAAGGGTCGTTTTCACCGCCTCGAACGTGTAGTTCGTCCGTTTTGCGTAGTGTTGGCTGGCAGCAATCCGATCCATGCCGGTTGCGTCAATTGCCTGAACATCACCGAGGTCGTGCAACTCCGCCGACAGCCGCAGCAAGACGCGCCAAATACGCATTTCCAGATCCTGCTTGCGCGCACACACGGTCGTGAAATCAGGCAGATCAGCCACCGCTAGGTCGAGTTTAGCGACAATTCCATGCATCTCGTGGAGCACGTCCAGCAACCGCCGATACGTGTGATCAAGATACTCGCGGAGGCCGTGAATCGCCACGATCACCCAATCTGCGTAGCCGTTTTCTCCTTCTTCGTACGCTGGATCTGGTTCGCCGACGACGGCTTTTTGAGCAAGCGAGACAACCCGATCAGTGAAGCGGGCGAGTTTGCTGGACACAAACTCGTCTTCCCGCTTCACTCCCTAGTAAGTTAGACATTTAGCCGCTCTTACTAGCGTCTAAACACGCCCCATCATTCCACAATTCAGGAGCTCACGCAAATACACGGTGATCTTTTAATTAACTTCCCTACAATTGCAGTTCGTAGGACAGCTGGAGCAGATTATAAAACAAGCATGAATAATTTTTATGGGAATGCCTCATGGGAAGCCGCAAACAGTGATGATGAATTTCGGACAATCTATATGTCCCGTCTTGCTGAAACCGGTCGACCGGTTCAAGAATATATACCAGTTCGCAGTGGAGGACAATTCTTCTATGATATGATCTACTGCACAAGACAAACCAAAGGCGGGAGTCCCTATATACAGGTCTTAGAAGACATGAAGGAGAAAATCGAACAACTGACCGGTGAAGATGTAGAGCGGATTCTTCGGTTTATGCGAGGAGAACAGACTAGTCTGGATCTTTTCGATCAGGGAGACGACCAACAGACTGGTTTAGGAGACTTCATGGATTAGCTAAGTCCATACTCTTACTAGGCCTCGGAGGATACGGTCAATCAAGTAATCATGAGGCTTCATCACCAAAGGGACCAAACACAGATAGAGATTCTCCATCAAGGAGAGTCTGTAGAAACTTTCAATCAAACTCCAAAGCTGGACACTCTGCGTGAGTGTAGCAAAAATGTGGGCAAACCTTTAGAGCGAATTGATTTGTGGGATAGGGGATTATTTTGTGGTCACTGCGAGGAACCCATTACTGATCGGTTTAGTGCTGATATTAACGGAAATCTACTTTGTTGGGATTGTGCCATGAATATCGACGCTGAAAGCGATCAGAGAGGAGTTTCACAAACCACTGATCCCACGAAGGCCGTTCTTTCGAACTCCGCGCTTCATCACAAAAATCTCTGTAACTACGTGATCAACGTGGCCACTGGATGCACTCACGGATGCAAATTCTGCTACGTTCCTTCAACACCGAATATTAAGACCCGAGGAGATATGCTCAAAGAAAGAGCAGATGTAGAAGATAGTCAACGGGAATGGGGAAGCTACCTATTATACCGCGACGATCTCCCCGAACGCCTTGCTCGCAAACTAGACCGAAAGCAGAAGTGGGAAAATGAAGACGGTGGCCGCGGTGTCGTCATGATTTCCAGCGGAACAGACTGCTATCAGGATCGTCGGGCCGCTCAGATCACCCGGGGTTGTGTTATCGAACTCGTCAATCATGGGCGTCCGGTTCGCATACTCACTCGGAGTCCCGCTGTCGTACGTGACCTAGATGTGTTCAAAGCCGCAGATGGGCTGGTAACTGTCGGATCGTTGATCCCGTGCCTTGATGACGAACAGGTTCGATCTATCGAACCCGGCGCACCAGCTCCATCCACACGACTCAATGCTCTCGAAGAGATCAGCAATGCTGGTGTCCCAGTTTACGTTTCGATGTCCCCAACGTATCCGACACAGGACCGCGAAGACCTTCGTGAGCAGCTACGGATATTCAAAGAGCGCCTTGATCCTGATGTCGTATTCCACGAACCGATCAACCCACGTGGAGGCAACTTCGAGATGACTGTTCAGGCCGCTCGTGACGCAGGACAGGAAGAACTGGCCAATGAACTCGAAAAACTCCGAGACCGAGACAACTGGATCGAGTACTCGAAGCGTCAACTTACCGCTGTAGAGGAGATCGGCGAAGAACTCGATATTCCGATTCATCTTTGGCCGGATAAGCAGTTCGTAAAGTACGTGAAAGAGGGTAAAGAGCACTTCAAACGCCAGATCGAAAAGAACGACTCGCCAGAAGATTACCCACTCGGCCCAACCTCTGCCTAAATCACGTCGACGGCTTTAGTTTCACTTTCACTCCGGCATCTCCTCGATATTATAAAACTAGGGTGTCAAGTCATCAGTGGGACCCACCTATGAAACTAGAAACTGAGCGGGACCCTGACGGCGGCTGGTACGATCGGTTTGTCCAGCTCGTCGATGATCAAGGGCACGTCGTCGAGGAATTCGGGAAAAATCCAACGCTCAACGAGCTTCGGGAAGCAGAGCGCCGCCACAGCACTCGAATCAACCTCTGGCAACAGGGTCTCGTTTGTGACGAATGTGGGAATCAAATTAACGAGCGATTCAGCGCTCGACAGGACGGACATCTTCTGTGCTGGGACTGTGCTACCAGCTCGGAAAGTCACGAACAGGGTGGGCTACGAATTAACGCGGACCCGACTAAGAGCGTTCTGAGTGAATCGAAGCTCCACAAAAAGAGCCTCTGTGACTACGTGATTAACGTCGCAACGGGCTGCCGTCACGGGTGTAAGTTCTGCTATGTTCCATCGACACCAGCGGTCGACAACCGCGATGAAATGCTCGATGACCGTGCCGATGTCGACGACCCACAGCAAGACTGGGGTGACTACCTGCTCTACCGTGACGATCTCCCCGAGCGTGTTCAGCGAGGACTAGAGGAAACTGACTTCCAGAACTGGAAGACCACCGACCGTGGGCGGGGTATCGTCATGCTCTCCAGCGGGACAGACTGCTACCAGGACCGACGGGCCGCACAGATCACACGCGGTTGTGTTCATGAACTCATCGAGCATGATATCCCGACTCGGATACTCACCCGCAGTCCGAACGTTACCCGCGACATCGACCTTTTCAAACAGGCCAATGGGTCTCTCACTGTAGGGTCCTCCATCCCGAGTTTCGATACATCCTTGATTAGTGTCCTTGAGCCAAACGCCCCTCCACCTATGGCTCGATGGGAGGCACTGAACGAATTGTTCAAAGCTGGAGTCCCGCGCTTCGTATCGTTCTCGCCCACCTATCCGACGATGGGTCGGGAGGATATTCACGAGGCACTTAGCTGGTTCTCCGCCATTGATCCCGAAGTGGTCTTCCACGAGCCAATAAACCCTCGTGGGATCAATTTCGAAATGTGTATCGAGGCACTGGAGGACGAGGGATTAGAGTCTGAAGCGGACGAATTCCGAAAACTGCAGCGTCAAGGGAAATGGGTGGATTACGCGCTCGACCAGATCGAAATGGTTCGCGACGTAGCAACTCATTTCGAGAATATTACTATCCATACCTGGCCCGGTCGTGATCTGATTGAGGCAACTAACGGCACTCAGCAAAGGAAATTCAAGCAGATGCGTCGACAGATATCCCCAGAACCGTTTGCGGAGTAGCGAATAAACAAGAGCGGTAGAAAACGTCGTTCTAATCGTCGTCGCCCTTGTACGCCCCTTCGCGCTTCCGAATGCTCTCGACTCGGAGCATCTTCGAATCACGCATAAGCCGACAGCCGAGACGATATCCACCGACACGAAGTTTCTGAAACGGCGAGTTCGTCAGCGGTTCGAGAAAGTCGTCGGGATCGCGCCACTCGGAGGTGACGACTTCTTCCAGTTTGTCGATGATCCGCTGCTGGCTATCGCTCCCCAACTGTGAGAACTGGTTTTCAGCCCGCGGCGAGAATTCCCAGTCCCACCCGTCGTTACTCGTCGTCGGACCCATACTTCGCTTTGATGTCGTCGCTCGAAATGCCGTCACCCTCGTCGAACTGCGCTTCGCTGATCGCGATGTCCTTCCACACGCCCGCACCCTCGGGGTGGTTCACTGAATCACGGAGCGCGTAGCGGATGAACTCGCTACGGCTGTTGAAGCCTCGCTCACGCCACGTCTCGTCGACCACGTCGAGGAACGACCGCGAGATTCGGAGGTTGATCCGGTCGATCTCAGGATCAGGGTCGTTTGAGTCGGCTTCTGACATACGCCTGTACATCTGTTGCACTCACACAAAACGCTACCGCCACTTGCTCTCGACACTCGTTCGATACCGTAACCCGATCACGCTCGTGTTGAACCGCTGGATCGTCTCGGGGTCCAGTTCCCCACGCGCGTCGTCGATGTTCTCCTCGCTCTCGGCGAGGTGCGTCGGCGCTGCATCGAGCACGTCGGACATCGGCGAGTCGTCGTGGGGCTCACTGGCGACGATGCGCTGGCCTCGTCGAGGAGTCGTGGCCGTTCGTCGGTGACCTTCAGGTGTGGACTTTTCTCGAAATGTACGACACTAGCCGAATATACATCGTGGTGATAATTGCTGCTGAAGCGCCCGAGAGTAATGATATCACTGCAGCATCTGGAGCCCTCCACTTTCCGATGGCACCGATCGGTCTCTCAACCACAGCTGGTGTAATCAACACTTGGATGAGAGAATAAGCGTGGATAATGACGAACACGATGCCGCCAAAAAACAATATAGACAAAATTGTGGTGAATATGGCTCGAAATGCGCGCTTAGCTGTTTCAGAGTCTCTGCCAAAAATTTCGAAACGTGAGAGTTGTTCGATTGCCACTTTTGAGCCGCTGTCAATGACAAAGCCACCCAAAGCGACCAATATCCCCAAGATGATCCCTGCCGAAAGACGAGGCGAGAACTCTCTTGCGGGAACTGCGTCAAGATCTACCAGCAACTGAACCCAGGATTTGCTCAATTCGACTGAAAAGAAAAACCCGACAACGGCAAGAATAGAGATTAGTGCCGCCCCCTGAATGCCGGAGACTGAGATCTTTGATCTCCAAGAAGTCGTCTCTGAACGTTCCTCTGATCCGTTTACATCACCTTCTGGACGCTCCGAAACCACGAGTATCAGAAACCCCAGCGTGATGAGCCCCCATCCGACTAATTTGGCGTCGATAATTGAATTCGTAGAGTCGTCTGATCTCACAGTGAACACAGCGTATATTCCCGTCAGATAGACTCTTATATATCACTCATGTCTGCATCGAACGTTCTCTGAGTGATGCTACAAGTCTGATCGTTGGCTTTCGTGGCTCGGTACTTTCTGGGAGATATAGTAGCCATCGAAAATCAATACACACCCGATCGCACGACAGCAGTGCGATCGGGTGTGTAAATCGTTTCAATTGTTACTATAATACCTCGCGCTGGGAACGGCGTCGCTGGTTCTGGTGACTGGACTGAACTCCCTAGCGCGCAGGAAGTCGTCGCCGGCACCGCCGCGTCCGGGCTCGTCGTCGAGGCCCCGAACGACTACGTCAGCAGCTACACGGGGTGATCCCGATGCGACTGGCTACCCTCATAGCTACGGGCTGGTCGGCGTCATCGCGGGTGTCCGCCTCGGGACAGGCCGGACGTGGCTCGTCGCTGTCGGAGTCTTGCCGGTGCAGCGTGTCGGCGGTCGCGCGCCGGCTCACAGCCACGTACCTCTGGCTAACGAGAACCGACAGAGGGCAGGGTGGCCAACTGGATTCCAGTGGCACTCGGATTTTATACGACTCTTCTCAGATCGCCAAGTGCGAGAATCCGAGCGTCTTCGAGGCTGTAATTGCGATTCCCCAGCGGTCAACGATCGTGCGAAAAACGAATGGGCCGACGCGGATTTGAACCGCGAACCTCCCGGTTATCAGCCGAGCGCTCAACCTGATTGAGCTACCGGCCCGAGCGAGTGCATCCGAGTGTACCCGAGGGGTACTGTTAAACGTTACTTTTCGGGGGCGGAGTGTGGGTCGACACCACGCCTGTCGTCGTTCCGTTGGGTCATTGTGTCACGATCGTCGCCGGGACGGAGTGGCGCGACTCCGTCCCAGACCGGTGGTCGGCAGTCTCACTCGTCGCGTTCCTCGAAGTCGATGTCGGTGGCGTTGTCGTGGTCGAAACCGGAAGGCGAGCCATCAGAGCCGGCGGTACCGGGGCCGTCGCTCGGGCCGGTGTCGGGACCGCCGGCCGGACCGCTCGGACTCGGGCCGGCGTCACCTTGGCCGGGGAAGCCACCGACGTAGACGTTGCCGCTCACGAACCCCTGAGCTTTGGCGTCGAGGTAGGGGGTGATGATCCAGCGTTTGGCGGCCATGCGGATCGGTGCGCGAGTGATCGGCAGCGCGAGCAGGAGGCCGAGGAGGTCGGTGACGAAGCCGGGCGTGAGGAAGAACGCGCCCGCGGCGACGAGGAAGCCGCCGTCGACAAGCTCGTCGGTCGGCACCTCTCCAGTCGCTAGCTTCTCCTGGATCCTGCGCAGCGTGTGGCGTCCCTCGGCGCGGACCAGCAACATCCCGACGAGAGCGGTGACGACGACGAGCAACACGACGACGGCCGCAGAGAGCGTGTCGAACTGCGTTGCGGCGACGACGAGCAGGAGTGCGTCCAGCAGCGGTATCAACAGCAACACCGCGATGACCCGGAGCATACTCGCACTTGCCGGCGGCGACTCAAACGCTTTTCGAGTATCGGACCGGAGAGGGTCGTGACCCGACGCCACCGGACTGCGTGCTGACCGGGGTGATCCGAGAGTGCAAGTCTCTTGCCGGTCGGTTCCGTAACGCGGGTATGGATCAGTTCGCAGCGGAGACGAAAGTCGAGTGGCGCGAGTGGGGGCCGGCGGCCTTCGAGGCTGCGCGGGAGGCCGGCAAGCCGATCCTGCTCGCGCTGACGGTGCCCTGGAGCCCCGAGTGTCGCGAGATGGACCGCAAGACGTACGCGGAGCCACGGATCGCGGCCAACGTCAACGACGGCTTCGTCCCGGTCCGGGTCGACGGCGACCGCCACCCCGAGGTGCGCGAGCGATACATCATGGGTGGGTTTCCGTCGACGGTGTTTCTCACGCCCGAGGGGACAGTGCTGACCGGGGCGACGTATCTCGGACCCGACGGCTTCCGTGGGATCCTCGACAGCGTCCGCGAGACGTGGGAGACGGAGGGAGAGGCCGCTGGTTCCGTCCCGCGCTCGCTCCAGACCGACGCGCCACCAGCGGGCGAGGTGACCGCACGGATCGAGGAGGCGATGGTCGAGCAGTTGCTCGCGGCTTACGACGAGGAGTACGGCGGCTGGGGCACCGACGTGAAGTTCCCGTTGCCACGGACCGTCGAGTTCGCGCTGGTGCGGGCTCGCGACCAGGCGACACGGACGCTGGAGGCGATTCAGACGCACCTTCGGGACACCGACGACGGCGGGTTCTATCGCTACGCGAACGGCCGGACGTGGTCGGACGCGCGGACAGAGCGACTCCTCGACGAGAACGCCGCTCTGGTCAGAGCGTTCGCTCACGGCTATCGCTACACGGGGGAGGAGGCCTATCGCGAGACCGCAGAGCGCGCCATCGAGTACCTGACGACGAAGCTGTGGGTCGACACCAGCGGGGACACCAGCGGTGCGTTCGCCGGCAGTCAGGCCGGCGACGACACGTATCACCGGCTGGACGCCAGCGATCGGGCCTCGGCGGATCCACCCCGGGTCGACGAGACGGTCTTCGCCGACCGGAACGGGATGGCCATCGACGCGCTGGCGACGTACGCCGCCTACACCGACGACGAGCGCGCTCGCCGGTACGCCGAGCGCGCTCGCGAGACGATCGCCGAGACGCTCGTCGAGAACGGCGCGGCCACGCACTACCGGACCGACGAGGCCGTGGGGCCGACCGGGCTCCTCCTCGACCAGGCGCGGGTCCTGCAGGGACTGACGACCAGCTGGCAGGTGCTCGGCGAGGGCGGCCCCGCCAGAGCGATCGCCGACTGGGCGATCGAGCACCTCCAGACCGAGAGCGGCGCGTTTCGCGACGGACCGGCCGACGGGCCGGGTCTGTGCTCGCGTTCGCAGTACCCGCTCGACGCGACCGTCGAGCTGGCCGACGCCTTGCTCGACCTGGCCGCGCTCGCCGACGACGAGCGCTACCGGGAGGCCGCTCACGGTGCCATCGCCGCCTTCGCCGGTGCGTCCGACCGGATGGGCGTCGAAGTTGCACACTACGCGGCCACGGCCGCCCGGCTCCGATCGCCCGCCGTCCTTCGCGTCGGGCCGCGGGCCGGGAGCGATCTCCACCGGGCCGCACTCCGGCTGGCCGACCACGAGACCGTCGTCGTCCCCGATGCTGGCGGCGACGAGGCGGTCCTGTTCGAAGACGGCGAGCGGGTCGGCACCGCCGAGGAGCCGGCGGGGCTCGAAGCCGTCCTGACGGGCGACGCGTAAGCCCCGTCTCGAAAAACGATACACGCGGGCAAACTGCCGATGCGTTTTTGACTGCTCGGGTCCTGTCGTCGGTATGGCGAATCTGAGAGACCTCGGCCTCTCCGAGTACGAAGATCGCGCCTTCCGGTCGCTGCTGGACACGGGACCCACAACTGCAAAGGAGTTGTCACGCGCCAGCGACGTTCCGATGGGGCGCATCTACGACGTGCTCAACAGCCTGGAGACGTACAACCTCGTCCGCAGCCAGACGGCCAGTCGGCCCAAAAAGTACGCGCCGGTCGAGCCCGACACCGCCCTGGAGCGGCTCCTGGAGGACAAGAAACGCCAGCTCGACGAGAAGGCAAAGCAGTACGAGGAGATCGTCGACGAACTCTCGAATCAACTCGAATCCGCCGAACCGGTCGAGGAACCGTTCTGGACCGCCGCCGTCGGACCCGCCGAGACCGTCGACCTCCTGGTCGAGCGGCTCTCGGCCGCCGACGAGCGAATCGTGATGGTGGGATCGCTGCCCGGCCGGCAACTCGACCTGACCGAGGCGACCGACCGGCTGGTCGACGAACTGGAGCGTGCGCTCCAGCGCGGCGTCGAGGTGTACATGCTCCTGCCGCCCTCCTTCGTCGAGGCAGTCCCGGCAGACGTGGGTGAGTCTTACCAGCGACGCCTCCAGCAGTACGACAACTACCACTACCGCACCACGGAGGAGGTCACGTCGACGTTCGAGCTGATCGACGACATCGAGGTGTGCATCGAGGTGCCCCACCCACTCGGAGGGTCGACGTTTGCCGTGATCGATCTGAAAGATCCGGAGTTCGCCGACGAGATCTACGCGGAGTTCGAGCCACGCTGGCAGCGGGCCAGAGAGATCGTCGGGGACTGACGGCTCAGTCGTCGGCCAGTTCCGCTTCGAGGTCCCCGAAGGTGGCGACCCGCTCGGCGTGGGCGTTGTGCTGGTGGATCGACTCGTCGTTGGACTGTTTCATCGTCACGATCGCGTCGGCCGGGAGGTGGTCGAAGCGGTCGACGACGCCCTCGGCCATCGAGCGCACGCAGTCCTCGACGAACTTGGCGTTCTTGTGTGACTCGTAGGTCATGTGGTCCTCGTCGGGTCGCTTGGCGAGGTTGTAGATGCGGGCGCTCATCGACTCGCGGGCGACCTCGATTACGTCGAGCAGGTCCACGTCGGGCGCGCCCTCGCTCTCGATGGTCAGGGTCGCGTGGCCCCGCTGGGAGTGGCCCGGCTGGGGGACCTCTTCGAGGAACGAGTCGATGGTCTCGTCGTCGACGTCGAGGCCCCGCAGCGTCTCGCGAGCGCGAGCGGCCGACATCCCTTGCGAGCAGGGACAGACCGTCATCCCGGTGACGCGGGCCCCGATCTCCTCGCGGGTGCCCTCGGCGTCGGCGGTCGCCGACGCGACGATGTCGGCCGTCGACTGCGTGGGCCGTTCGGAGGCAGGCGTCTCCTCGCGGGTGACGTACTCGGCTTCCATCCGCACCTCGGCGTTGGTCGTGTAGTCGTGCTTGTCGAGGAGTCGCTCGGCCGCCTCACCGCAGACTGCTTCGACACCCGAGACCTCGTCGCGGACCGCCGCTTCGAGCGTCTCGTCGATGACTTCCATGTTGCGGCTCATGTCTGCGCCCTTGCGCCAGGAGGGGAGGTCGACGAACACCTCGAAAGTCGCCATCAGCACGATCGGGCGCTGGTCGGCCCGGTCGATCTTCACGAGCTTCTCGACGCCGGTGACGCCGACGCGGTTGAGGCCGACGGTGACGTCCGGGCTCGACGCCTGAACGTCCGGCAGTTGTTGGCTCATCGACCCGTCCTAGGGAACAACTTCGGTTAGTGTTTTCGGAACCCCCCGTGAAAAGTGGGGTCACAGTGCGAGTGGGTCGATCACTCGTCCAGCGACAGCTCCGCGCGGCCGCCCACGTCGCGGAAGATCGCCTCGTAATCGTGCTCGTCGAAGCGGTCGACGATCTCGTCGAGCTCGGTCTGGTGGTCCTCGATCCGATCTTTGAGCTCCTGAAACTCCTCGCTCGACCGGAGTTCTGCCTCCCGTTTGGACGCTTTGAGCGCCGCGAACTTCGAGGTGAGCGCGTAGTACTCCCGCAGGTGGTTCTGGTAGGCCGCACAGCTCTGGAGGCGTTCGATCGTCTCGAAGAGGTCGTCGCGACTGACGGGCTTGACGACGTAGTCGTCGAAGGGCATGTCGATGATGTCGAAGTCGGGGTCGACCGCGGTCACCATCGCCACCCGCGCCTGGAGGTCACGCTCGCGAATCCGTTCGAGGATCGCGTCGCCGGAGATGTCCGGCATCCGTCGGTCGAGCAACACGACATCGATCTCGGGTTCGAGTGCGTCCAGCGCGGCCTGGCCGCTGTAGACCGTCTGGATGTCGTACTGACCGCGCAGCTGGGCTGCGTAGGCGTCTGCCACGTCGGGCTCGTCGTCGACGATCAGCACAGTCGCGCGCTCGCTCACGGCCATCTGACTACGTACACTATGGACCAACTAACGCAAAAGCGTTCCGGGGATCGGCCGCCGTCCGGGAGTTTTTCTCCTCGTCGACGACACCGTGAGTCAGTTCCCGACGAGATCGTCGTACCGCGCCCCGGTCTGTTTCAGCGTCGCCGTCGAGTAGAGTCGCTCGTGGTCGTCGGGCAGGTACTCGTTCGCCAGCTCGTCGATCTTCGCGTCGACGGCGTCGCTCTCCCGGCCGTGGATCATCGTGAAGAGGTTGTACGGCCAGTCCTGTTCCGGTCGCCGCGGGCGGTGGTAACACAGCGTCACGTAGGGCAGTTCGCCGACCGTCCGTCCGCGCTCGTCGAGTTCGTCGTCGGGCACGTCCCAGACGACCATGCAGTTGCTGTCGAAGCCGGTCGCGACGTGGTTGACGACACAGCCGATTCGCTTGATACAGCCGTCCTCGCGCAGGCGCTCGATCGTCGCCAGTACGTCCGGGACCGGTGCGTCGACGCTCGCGGCCAGATCGCGGTACGGCGTCGCCGACAGCGGCATTCCGTCCTGAATCGCGAGCAGCAGCCGGCGGGCCAGCGGTGTCAGATCCGCGGCCGCCGACTCGCTGATCCGGGTCGCGCTCACGTCCGTCGACTGCAGGCTCTCGCGGGCGAAGCGGTCCGTGTTGACGACGGGAAACTCCAGGTCGATGTAGTAGTCGGTCAGCATCGGCAGCGCGAGCACCGAACAGCCGGTACGGGACTCGATCTCGGCGAGGATCTCGTCGCGGCGCTCGCGGGTGCTGGCAGTGACGACGAACCACATGTTCCACTCGTGGTCGCGGGCGTAGTTGTGGTTCACCTGCTCGTAGCCGTTGACGATCTCGGCACACTCGTCGAAGCGCTCGTCGGGGACCGAGATGGCCGCCAGCGCCGACGATCCGATGACGGGAGGGTTCAGTACCGGGCCGAACCGGCGGAAGACGCCGTCGTCGAGCAGTCGTTGGACGCGTTCGAGCGCGTCGTCGGCGTCGATGCCCAGCCGTGTGCCGACGGTCTCGAAGGGACGCTCTTCGACGGGGAACCCGCTCTGGTAGCCGTCGATGAGCGTGGCGTCCACGTCGTCGATGCGCTCGCGCCAGTCGCCCGACCGGAGACTCATCGGTCCGACTAGGGAGTGCGGTGGTGTATCCCTTTCGACTGTCTGGCGCGTCGATCCCCCAGATCTGGGGGTTCTCGACCGGCAATTTCGGCGGTGAACCGGGGGGCTTTAGCCGATCGCGGCCGAACAGGTTCGCATGGCACAAGCGACCAGCGAGTACGGCGAGTGGCCGCTCAAGCGTCTGATGACAGAGGTCGTCGGCTCGGGGCACAAGTCCGCCGAGGACATGACCCGCGAGCAGGCCCGCGAGGCGTTCCAGCGGATCCTCGACGGTGAACCCGACGAGACGACGCTGGGCGCGTTCTGGCTGGCGAACCGCTGGAAGCGAAACACGCCCGAGGAGCTGGCGGCCTTCGTCGACGTGATGCGCGAGGAGAGCGTCGAGGTCGCGGCCCCCAGCGCCGACCCCGTCGACTGCGGGGCCAACTACGACGGCAAGCACACCTCCGCCATTCTCGGGGTGGCCGCCGGTGTCGTCGCCGCCGCCGCGGGCACGCCAGTGGTTGTCCACTCGGGCGATCGCGTCCCGACCCAGAAGCTCGACGCCTACAAGCACGTGCTGGACGAACTCGGCGCGACGACGGATCTCTCGCCCGGCGAGAGCGCCGACCTGGTCGACGACGTGGGCTTTGGCTTCTACTATCAGCCCGCGTTCAACCCCGGCGTCGACGATCTCTTCGAACGGCGGGACATGATGGGCGTTCGGACCTACGTCAACACCGTCGAGACGCTGGCGAATCCGGCCGACGCGAGCGTCCACCTCGGGAGCTTCTATCACCTCGCGTTCGCCAAGCGGATGGTCAAGACGCTCAAGAAGTCCCGGCGCAACCCCGCCGAGCGGGCACTGTTCTTCCAGGGCATGGAGGGGTACGACGACATCCGCCCCGGCGCGACCGTCGTCGCGGAGTGGCCCTCCGACGACGCGGAGGCCGACGAGAACGGCATCCTCGACTACGAGATCCGCACCTCCGAGTACGGGATGGACATCCAGGGCGAGGACCTCGAAGTCGAGGACGTGGCCGGCGACTCGGCGACGATCACCGAGGAAGTCGTGGCAGGCGACCGCGAGGACGCCTTCGCCGACGCCGTGGAACTCAACGCCGCACTGCGGATCTACGCACGCGAGGACGTGTCGGGCCTCGACGACGGCATAGCCGAGGCCCGCGCAGCCATCAGCGACGGCAGCGCCGCCGCGGTCCTCGAAGACCTCCGCTCGTACTGACGACATCGGCAGACGCGACGCTCTCAGATGACCTCTCAGACACCCACGTTCGACGAGCAAGCGGTGACACACGAACGCGCGACGGTCAACGGGGTCGGCCTGCACTACGTGATCGCCGGCCCGGCAGACGGCGATCTCGTGGTCTTGCTCCACGGCTTCCCGGAGTTCTGGTACTCCTGGCACAATCAGCTCCCGTCGCTCGCCGACGCCGGCTACCGGGTCGTCGCGCCGGACCTGCGCGGCTACAACCGCTCGGAGAAGCCACCGAACGTCGCGGACTATCGAGTCGACGAACTGGTCGCCGACGTCGCCGGGCTGATCGAGCACTGCGGCCGCGAGCGAGCCCACGTCGTCGGCCACGACTGGGGCGGCCTGATCGCCTGGCACGTCGGCAGCGACCGTCCCGAGGTCGTCGACCGCCTGGCCGTCCTGAACGCGCCCCACCCGACCAGCTACGAGCGGCTGCTTCGCTCCTCGCCCACCCAGATCGCGAAGTCCTGGTACGTCTTCTACTTCCAGTTGCCCGTCCTCCCCGAGCTGGGGTTCCGACTGAACGACTACGCCGCCGTGGAGTCGATCCTGGGCGAGACAGTCCGGCCCGACGCGTTCACCGACGAGGACGTCGAGCGCTACAAGTCCGCCCTCGCGACGCCGGGCGCACTGACGGCGGCGGTCAACTACTACCGGGCGCTCGGTCGCCAGCGAGCGCGGTCGATGCTGACTGGCGGCGGCGAGCCGGACCGCAGCGTCGACGTGCCGACGCTGCTGCTGTGGGGCGAGCGAGACTTCGCGCTCGACACCGAACTGACCGAGGGACTCGACGAGTGGGTCGACGACCTCCGCGTCGAGCGGATTCCCGACGCGAGCCACTGGGTGCAGTTCGACGCGCCGGAGCGAGTCGACGGGGCTCTCGTCGACTTCTTCACCGACTAGAGCGCTCCATCGGCGTCGAACACCGCATGCAGAGCGTGCGGTCGGCGACCCAGTTCACGTCCGTCGAGCCACACTCCGGACACCTGAAGTTCGCGTTGTTGTACTCCGTCGTGCCGCGGCTCGCGGCGAGAGTGCCGTCGTCGACCACGTGCGCGAGCAACGAGGGGAACCGCTGGCGCTTGAACTGCGCGCGGTGAGCGAGAAACCGACCCGGCTCGTTCGGATCGGCCCCGTGGAGATCCTCCCACGTGATCGCGATTTCCCCGTCGTCGAGCCCGCGAGCGACCTGTTTGATCGTCGCCGCCGCGGCCTCGAAAAGCGGTGTCGTCGCCCACCGCTGTGGCGACTCCGCGTCGGCCGCCTCGTAGGCGTCGACCGCGTCCGCGTACGCCGCGTGTGGGTCTCCCACGTCGCCCACGACCCGGTAGTCGGCGACGAACTCGGCGAGGCAGGCTCGCTGTACCGGGTGTTCGAGGACGTGTTCGAGGTCCCGTGCGACGGCGACACCCTCGACACAGCGGTGGGTCGCCCGTTCGTCGGCTTCCGCGACGCGGTAGGCGACCGCGGCCGTCGCGAGCAAGCGCAGTCCGTCGCCGATCCACCCGTTCTCGTCGGGTTCGAAGGGGTGCTGTCCGTCGTGTGGGTCGGCGAGTGTCGCCCGCGCCGCGCGGGTGTACTCGTCGCCGGCACGTTCGTAGCGTCGGTCAGCGATAGCGTCGACGGCTGCCGTGTGTGCGTCCGTGGCCGTGTCGACCATACGACTCCTTGGCCGCCGGGCGGAAATACCGTCGGATCTGACTGGCCGGAGAGCACTCTTTGGGGACGAGCCCCAACGGACGGCATGGACCGTAACGACGTCCGCGCGGCCTGGGACGAAGTCGCCGAGACGTACGCTCGCCAGCGTGATCCCGACGGTTCCGACGCGGCGCTGATCGGAGACTTCCTCGACGAGTTACCGCCCGACCCGCTCGTCCTCGACGCGGGCTGTGGCGACGGTGCCCGGACGCTGGCGAACCTGCCGGCCGGTAGCCTGGGACTGGACTTCTCCGGGCGTGGGCTCGAACTCGCAGCCCAGACGGTTCCCGAGGCCCGCCTCCTGCAGGGGGACATGACCGCGCTGCCGGTCGCCGACGACGCCGTCGACGGGATCACGGCCTACCACGCCGTCTTTCACGTCCCACGCGACGAACAGCCGACCGTCTACCGGGAGTTCGCTCGGGTACTGGAGCCGGGCGGCAGCGTCCTGATGACGCTGCCCGGTGGCCGCTTCGAGACGGTTCGACGGGGCTGGATGGGCGGTGAGATGTTCTTCGCCGCGCCGGGTCGCGAACAGACGCTCACACAGCTTCGGGACGCGGGTTTCGACGACCTCCGAACGACGAGTGCAGACGACCCCCTCGGCTCCAGCACCGAGTTCGTCGTGGCGTCGCTGTAGCGAGCCACGTCGACCGCCGTCCGCACCGCTACCCCGGTGCCCGTACCCCCGTGGGGGTTCGGATTTAATGTCTCCATACTGTTTAATGAGAAGTGGTATCAACCACCACTCGTTCTTTCGACACAGAGTGTGTCACAGATCAGTATGAATGTCGTCACGCGTCGTATCGATCCGCCACAGGCCGGTCCAGGAGTGTGGTGCTGACGGTGCTCGGGACGCTCCTCAGGGGTGTCCTGCGACGGGCGCTCTTGCGTCGGATGGTACGACCGGTCTTCGGGTTCGTGGCCGTCGTCGCGGCGGGCGTCGTGGGCTTCAGGGCGCTCGCTGGCGTCGGCGTCGTCGACGCACTGTTCTGGCTCCTCGATCCGACCAGTATCGAGTTGCACTTCCAGTCCCACGACGGCCCGGTCCGACTGGTCAAAGTGTACGCCATCGTCGTGCTCTCCGGACTCGTGGTGGCGGGACTGTGGATCGGCGAGACGCTGCTGTCGGCGACGTTCGGTGGCCAGATTCAGGAGGAACTTCGACAGATGCAAATCGAACAGACGATCGAGGAACTCGACGACCACGTCGTCGTCTGTGGCTACGGGACCTTCGGACAGACCGTCGCCGCGGGGTTGCAAGAGCGCGACCGCGACGTCGTCGTCGTCGAACAGGCAGACGAACAGTTCGAGCGAGCGATCGACGACGGGCACCTCGCAGTCAGCGGCGACGCCCGACAGGACGAGACGCTGACCGACGCTGGCGTCGAACGGTCCCGGACCGTGATCGGCGCTATCGACGACACGAGCGCGAACGTCCAGATCGCCATCGCCGCGAGTCAGCTCGCGCCCACCGTCGAGCTGGTGGTTCGGGCCGGCAGCCGGATGGACGAAGCGCTGGCCCGTCGTGCGGGTGCCGACGAGGTGATCGTGCCGGAAGTCGTCAGCGGCGAGCAGGTGACGGCGAGGCTGTGACCGATCGGGACGCGGCGGTCCGACCGAACAACGGGGGTTTTTCAGCCTACCCGCCCTCCGCCCGAGTATGACACGCGTCACGCTGGAGACCTCGAAGGGCGACATCGAACTGGAACTGTACGACGAGCGCGCACCACGTACCGTCGAGAACTTCCTCGGACTGGCCGAGCACGATCCCGCGGCCGACGCCGAGCCGGCACCGGACACGGCGACGTGGGAAGACCCCGAAAGCGGCGAGATCCGCGGCGACTCGCTGTACGAGGGCGTCGAGTTCCACCGCGTCATCGAGGACTTCATGATCCAGACCGGCGATCCGACCGGCACCGGACGGGGCGGCCCCGGCTACCAGTTCGCCGACGAGTTCCACGACGAACTGCGCCACGACGAGGCCGGCAAGCTCTCGATGGCCAACAGCGGTCCGGACACGAACGGCTCGCAGTTCTTCATCACGCTCGACGCCCAGCCACACCTCGACGACAAGCACGCCGTCTTCGGCGAGGTCGCGGAGGGAATGGACGTCGTCGAAGCGATCGGCAACGCCGACACGGACATGCACGACGGACCGACCACGCCGATCACGATCGACGGCGTCGAGATCCACGACTGATACGGAACGTTGTAGTTGCGTACCGGTGAGCGTCTACCCCGTGACAACGCTCACCGGTACATTCCGACAACCGTCCGTATGAGACGAACCGTACGACGCGTCCCGCGAGACCGTCGACGGCGACCCGGGAAACGGCAACTGTTCGTCCCACGTCGTTCGGCAACACGGGACTGAACGGCGCTAGCGGGTCGCTGTCGTCGGACGCTCGCGTCTATTAACAACGGCTGTAGTATCGTATCCGTGGCTTGAAGTAGGAGGAATCGAGAGTGTTGCCCATGCTCGGGGACAAACGCGGCTATCAGTTGCTGTATTTCGTCTTCTTCGCTTCCTCGAACGGTTTCGTCGTCTTCCGGAACGCCTACTTCGAGGAACTCGGACTGACCGGGGGGCAGATGGGGCTGTTGGGTGCGCTGCTCGTCGTCGGCGGGATGATCGCCCAGCCGATCTGGGGCGGCGTGGCCGATCGCTTCGCCGCCTCCAAACCGGTCCTGTTGATCGCGGCCGGGGTGTCGAGCGTGGCCGTTCTCGCCTTCCCGCTGGCCGGGCGCGTCCCCGATCCCTTCCTCTTGCTCGTGCTGGCGACGGCGCTGCTCTCGACGGTGCGGTCACCGATCGTTCCGATCACCAACGCGATGATCCTCTCCCGTGGCGTCGACTACGGACAGGTCCGGGCCTTCGGCTCGATCGCGTTCGGACTGGGGAGCCTCGTCATCGGGTGGCTGCTCTCGCGGTTCGCGACGGAGATCGTCTTCTACATCTACGCGGTCGGGATGGTCGTGCTGATCCTGATCGTCCGCAGCGTGCCCGACGCCGACGCCGACCTGACGCCGGATCTCCGACGGGAGGCCGTCAAGCTCCTGCGCAACCGACGGTTCCTGCTCTTGCTCGGCGTCGCGGTGCTGCTGGGTGGGGCCAGTTCCTCGGGCAGCGCCTACTTCTCGGTGTACGTTCGGGCGATCGGTGCGCCGGACAGCCTCACGGGGACGGCGTGGATGGTCAAGACCGTCGGCGAGGCCGTCATCTTCCTCTCGATGGCCAAGATCGGGCTCGCCAACCGCACGCAGCTCTCGCTCGGTGCCGCCCTCTTTGCCGGCTGTTACCTCGTCTACGCCGCCGTGGGAACGGCGACGGCGATCATGGCGGTCCAGCTGGTGCTGGGCGTCGGGCTGGCGCTGTACAACCTCGCCGTCGTCGAGTTCGCCCACCGCTTCTCGCCCGACGAGCTGACCTCGACGGGACAGGCGGTGCTGTCGGCCTTCGGGATCGGGACCGGGCGCGCGCTGGGACAACTGGGTGCCGGGAACGTGATGGACCTCGTGGGCGTCCAGTCGATGTACTTCGTGCTATCGGCGCTCGCGGCCGCCGCCCTCCTGTTGAGCCTGGGCTTTCACGGCCCGGCGTTGCGGCGGGTTGGCAACGCTGCCGGCGTCGGACGGTATAGTAACAATTGAAACGATTGACACACCGATCGCACTGCCGTCGTGCGATCGGGTGTGCATTGATTTTCAATGGCTACTATAGCCTCCTGCGGGAAGAGTCGGGCTTAACTGTCCAGCCCGCGTTCGTCCGATATGGCAGACGAAGACGCTCCGGTCGACCCGAGCCAGATGGGTGGGACCGACGCGCCGCCGGTCGAGGACAAACCCTACAAGATCATCTTCGAGGCCAACAAGTGCATCGGCGCGGGCAAGTGCGCCGAGGTCTCGCACAACTGGGACCTGAACCTCGACACCGGGATCGCCGCACCGAAGATGTACTTCGTCGGCGAGGACGAGGTCGACGACGAGATCCGTGCCGCCGAGGTGTGTCCGGCCAAGAAAGACGTGGGCGTCATCCACGTGGTCGACCGCCGGACCGACGAGGAGATCGCTCCCGACCCCGAGGGCGACGGGACGCTGTCGGTCGACTGGTGATCACCGACCGCTCCCGTCCTCCCGGTGTCGGTGGCACTCGGCGACGTGACGACCGCTCCCGTACTCGGCCGGCACCTCGTAGCGTGGCCGTTCTCGGGCACAGATGCTGGGGTCCGTAAACGACTCCGTCAGGAGGGCGGCGGCTTCGTCCCAGCGATCGTCGACGAGCAGATCGATCGCGCGTGAGACGATCCGGCCGGCCTCACCGTCGGGAAGCCGCGGGCCGAAAAACTCCGCGCGGATGGCGTTCGCCCCGGCCAGCTCGAAGCTGTGGCGCGTGACCGAGCGAGTGAACTGTCGCACCTGCGCCCACTCCTCGTCGGTCAGTTCGAACGCCGACGGTGCGATCAGCTCCGGACAGCGCGTCCGGAAGCGACAGCCACTCGGCGGTTCGATCGGGCTGGGTACGTCGCCTTCGAGGACGCCCCTGGTCCCTTCGACGCGGGGGTCGGGCACGGGAATCGACTCCAGCAGCGCCCGCGTGTAGGGGTGCTGTGGGTTCTCGAACAGCTCCTCTTTCTCGGCGAGTTCCACCAGTTGTCCGAGGTACATCACCGCGACCCGATCGGAGATGTGGCGGATGACGCTCAGGTCGTGCGCGATAAAGAGGTAGGTGAGGCCGAACTCCGCCTGAAGCTCGCGCATCGTGTTGAGCACCTGGGCCTGGATGGACACGTCGAGCGCCGAGACGGGCTCGTCACAGACGACGAAGTCCGGATTGACCGACAGCGCCCGTGCGAGGTTGATGCGCTGGCGCTGGCCGCCCGAGAACGCGTGTGGGTACCGGTTGTAGTGCTGTGGATCGAGACCGACCTTCGACAGGAGTTCGCGGGCGCGGGCCTCTCGCCCGGACTCGTCGTACATCCCGTGGGCGCGCATCGGCTCCTCGACGATCTTGCCCACCTTCATGCGCGGGTCCAGCGACGACTGTGGGTCCTGAAAGATCATCTGAATGTCGCGGCGGTTCCGCCGGAGCGTCTCCCCGTCCATGGCGGCGAGGTCCTCGCCCCGGAAGTACACCGAGCCGTCGGTCGGTTCGATCAACTGGAGGATCGTCCGCGCGAGCGTGCTCTTCCCACAGCCCGATTCGCCGACCAGCCCGAGCGTCTCGCCCTCGTAGATCTCGAAGGACACGTCCTCGACGGCCCGGACCCACTCTCGACCGAGGTCGACCAGCCCGTCGCCGTCGCCCGGTCGCAGCTGCAACCACGAGAGGAACCCCTCGTCGTTGGGGAAGTGCTTGGTCAGCCCTTCGACGCGCAAGAGGGGATCGTCGCGGGACGCGACGGTCGGCTCCGTCGCGGTCTGGCGCTCGGTGTCACTCATCGCTCTCACCTCGGAGTCGGCCCCCGTCGCCGGTCAGCGTCACGTCGACGCCGCTGCGCGTCTCGTTGTCGAGCGGCGGACTCGTCTCGTAGCCGACGCCGTCGAACACGTCGTGTTTGAGACAGGCCGACCGGTGGGGGTGGGCACCGTCTACCAGCACGCGGCAGTCGGGATCGACCTGCGTACACGCCTCGCGAGCCTCGGGACAGCGCGTGTGGAACCGGCAGCCACTGGGCGGATCGATCGCTTCGGGCATGACCCCCGCGATGGGGTCCAGTTCCTCGACGGTCCGATCCGGTCGGGGGATCGAGCGCAGGAGCGCCTCGGTGTAGGGGTGTCTCGTGTCGTAAAACAGTTCGTCGACGCCGGCCTGCTCGACGATCTCCCCGAGGTACAGCACGTTCACGCGGTCGCAGATCTCCGCGACAACGCCCATGTCGTGGGTGACCCAGACGAACGCGGTTCCGTACCTCTCCTGGAGGTCGGCGACCAGGTCGAGGATCTGTCCCTCCACGGTCACGTCCAGCGCGGTCGTGGGCTCGTCGGCGACGATCAGCGACGGCTCGCAGGCCAGCGCCATCGCGATCAGCACCCGCTGGCGCATCCCGCCCGAGAACTGGTGTGGATAGTCGTCGTACCGGGCCCCAGCTTCGGGAATGCCGACCTCGCGGAGCATCTCGATGGCCTCGTCTCTGGCGGCCCGCTTGCCCAGATCGCGGTTCACCTCGATGAACTCCCGGAGCTGGCCACCGACGGTGTAGACGGGATTGAGCGACTCCATGGGGTCCTGGAAGATGATCGCGATCTCCCGGCCCCGAATGCGGGTGCGCATCTCTCGCCGGGACAGCGAGTCGTCGGTCTCGACGGGTCGCCCGTCTTCGTCGAGCACGGGGTTGCCGTCGCGGTCGGTCTCGATCTCGAACAGGGTCTCGCCGTCGAACTCGACGCGTCCGCCGACGATCCGGCCCGGCTCCTCGATCAGCCGGAGTAGCGACGCCGACGCGACGCTCTTGCCGGCTCCGGACTCGCCGACCAGACCGACGATCTCGCCGGCCTCGACGGTGAAACTGATGCCGTCGACCGCCTGAACGACGCCGTCCTCGGTGAAAAAGTGGGTCTGCAGGTTCTCGACGCGGAGCAGTGGGTGTGACATGGTTAGTTGTTGAAGCGCGGATCGAGGGCGTCTCGGAGCCCGTCGCCGAAGATGTTGAACCCGACCACCGTGACGAGGATCGCCAGGCCCGGCCAGACGCTGAACCACGGGTTCGGGATCATGTAGTTGCGCGAGACCGCCAACATCTGTCCCCACGAGGGAGTGGGCGGCTGGACGCCGAACCCGAGAAAGGAGAGCCCGGCGACGATCAGGATCGCGGTGCCGACCTGCAGCGTCGCCTGGACCAGCACCGGCGTGAAGCTGTTCGGGATGACGTGCCTGAAGATGATGTCGCGGTCCCGGACGCCCGCGGCCTGCGCCGCCTCGATGTAATCCTCCTCGCGAATGCTGACGACGCGCGAGCGGATCAGCCGGGCGAACGTGGGGATCGACGCGATGCCGACGCCGAAGACGATGAAGGTCAGCGAGCGGCCGAAGACGGCGATGAAGGCCAGCACCAGCACGAGGAAGGGGATCGCGAACAGCGTCTCGGCGGCCCGCATCAGCACGTCGTCGACCCAGTCCCCGTAGTAGCCAGAGACCGCACCGACGACGGTGCCGCTGGCGAAGCCGACGACCGTCGCGCTCAGCCCGACCGTGACCGCGATCCGCGAGCCGTAGACGAGCCGCAACAGGATGTCACGCCCCCGGTCGTCGGTGCCCAGCGGATGGGCCCACGAGCCGGCCCCGAACTGATTCTCGAAGCCGACCGGCGGGAGCAGCCGCGGGGTCGCAGCCGACTCGCTCACCGGACTCACCCACACCGTCTTGGCGATCCAGTACTTCTCGACGCCGAACTGTGCGAACAGGCGATAGCCCGCGAGGAACTCGAACAGTACGGAGTCGATCGTCGCGAACGTGGCCATCGCGGTGACGGCGGCGATGATCGCCAGACCGGTCATCGCCGTCGGATCGCTCCGGATCTGGGAGAACGTGTACCGCCATCCCACGCGGGCTTCGATCTCCGCGGGCTCCTCGCCGGGCTCTTCGACGGCGTCCCGTGCAGTCGGGCTGTCGGATTCGTCGATCGTCGCCATCGTCACTCGGCCTCCCCGTAGGAAACGCGTGGATCGACGTACGCGTACGAGAGGTCAGTCACGACGACGCCGACGACGAACACGAACGCGAACACGATGGTCGTTCCCATGATGAGTGGATAGTCCTGGCGCGCGATCGAGTCGACGATGAGTCGCCCCATCCCGTTGATTTCGAAGACGACCTCGGTCAACACCGCGCCGCCGATGGCGCTCGACAGCTGGAGGCCGATGATCGTGATCACCGGGAGCTGTGCGTTCCGGAAGGCGTGTTTCCGGAGGATCGTCCGCTCGGAGATGCCGTAGGCTCGCGCGAGCGTGACGTACTCCTCGGTGAGCACGTCGAGCATCTCGGAGCGTTCGATGCGGGTGATCGCGGCCATCTGGAGCGTTCCGAGCGTGATCATCGGCAAGAGGAGGTGCTGGCCGGCCATCGCGAGCACGTCGAGACGCGTCTCCGCGCCCCGGATCCCGGCGGGATCGGCCCACGGCATGACGAGGTTCGTCGTCGGGAGCAGGTTCGTGTGGAACCCGAACACCAGGATCAGCATGAGCCCGATCCAGAACGAGGGGGTCGACACGCCGATCAGCGAGACGATCCGGGAGACGTGATCGGTGAGCCTGTTGCGCCGCTTGGCCGAGATCACACCGAGCGGGACCGCCGTCAGGATCGCGAACGCGTAACTGGACAGCATCAACAGGACCGTCGCCGGCAGCCGCTCGCCGATCTTCCTGGTGACGGCCACGTCGTAGTAGATGCTCGTCCCGAGATCGCCAGCCAGCAGGGCGGCGACGTAGTTCGCGTATCGCACCCACAGCGGCTGGTCGAGCCCGTACCGAGCCCGGATCGCCGCGATCTCGCTCTGGCTCGGTGACGGGCCCAGCATGATCTGGACCGGGTCACCGGGGATCGCGTTGGCCAGCGCGAACGTGATCGTCACGACGCCGAGCAGGACCGGGATCGCCTGCAACAGTCGCCGTACGGTGTAGCGAACGAGCCCCATTCCTCGATCACTGGACGGAGACGTTGTTGTACGCCGAGACGATGCTGAACTGGTCGACGGGGTGGGCCCGGAAGTCCGAGACGTGACTCCGGACCCCGAAGCTGTTCTTGATGTTGTACGCCGGGAGGTGGACCCGGTCTTCGAGCACCGTCTGGATGGCGTCGACGTACCACTCGCGGCGCTGTTCGTCGTCGTTGGACTGACGGGCGTTCATGATCTGTTCGTTCATCGACTCGTTGCGGTAGTAGGTGCCGTTGTTCGTGCCGATCTGGTCGTGGGCGAACAGGAAGTACATGAACGTGTCCGGATCGGGCGAACCGGCCCAGCCAAGCGTGAACATGTTGTAGTCGTCGGCGCTGCCGGTGACGTACTGTTCGAGGAAGGCACCCCAGTCGAGGCGCTGGACCGTCGCGTCGTAGCCGGCCTCGCTGAGCCCGTTCGAGACGGAGACCCCGATCTGTTCGCGCTTGTCGTCCGGCGGGACGATGATCCGGGGCTGCCAGTCGTCCGGGACGCTGTCGTTGTCGTCGAGCAGCGACTTGGCCCGATCCAGATCCGGCTCGTGGGGGATCTGCTGCCACTCCTCGACGGGGAACTCCCAGTCTTCGGAGATCGCTCTGGGAACCGGCGCGTACTGTCGCTCGCCGGTCGGTTCGACGTACTGGCCGACCGCGTCGTCCATCGAGAAGGCGTAGTCGATCGCCTCCCGCACCTCGGGGTCGGCGGTGGGTCCCTCGTTGCAGTTGAAGGCGAGATAGAAGTAGCTCGTTCCCAGAACCGACTCGATGCTGGCCTCGCCCATGTTCTCGACAGTCTCCCAGTTTGCCGGTGGAATGTTCTTTACCACGTCGTTCTCACCGGTTCGCAGCGTCGTGATCCGGGTCGTCGGCTCTTCGACCGGGACGAATTCGATCTCGGCGAGGTTCGGGAGTGGCTCTCCCCAGTAGTCGTCCCAGCGGCTGAGCCGGACGTACTCGCCCTCCTGCCAGTCGTCGAACGTGAACGGGCCGGCTCCGACGGGGCTTGACGTGTTGTAGGCGTCTCTGTCCGATTCGCGGACGGACTTGTCGACGATTTCCCACGGGAGATACGAGTCGAATGCCCCGAACTGGAACTGCAGGTCGAACTGGACGGTCGACTCGTCGACGACTTCGACGCTATCGATCATGTTGAACTCCCCGGCGTTCTCCGTCTCTTCTTCGACCGGTGCCCGGAAGGAGTAAGCGACGTCTTCGGCCGTGACCGGGTCGCCGTTCTGGAAAGTGGCGTCGGTCCGTATCGGAACGATCCACCGCTGGGCTCCGCGCTCTACCTCCGGCATGTCGGCGGCGATCTGCGGAACGAGATTGGTGCCCTCGTCGTACGTGTACAGCGAGTCGAAGACGAGCATCGCGACCTCGGCCGACGGAACGTCGTTCAGGACGACGGGATCGAACTCCACGGGCGATTTCGCCTGTGCGAACGTGATCGAGCCGTCGGTCGTGGCCTCTGTGTCGTCGGTGTCCGTCGCCGTGTCCTCGCTGTCGGCCGTCGTCTCCTCCGGTTGCTGTGCGCCGCCGTCGCCGCCATCGTCCTCACCGCCGTCGCCCTGACAGCCCGCCAGAGCGACCGCGAGAGCACTGCCGGCGACGCCGCGGACGTACTGTCGCCGTGAGAGCCATGCGATCCGTCCCGTGTGCCGTGTGTCTTTCATGGAAATTCACCAAGGATTCGCTCGGGAAGTTCTCTCGATACCGGTATAATCGGTTTTGATTGTTCACGATTATCGCGCCGATCCGCCGAATCAGCAGTTATCTTACGACGATGTTACCAGATTTTAACACGGACGTACCTAGAGCTAGCAGCTAATTACTCGTCGACAGGAGTCGAATAACCGGGCTGTCGACGCCTCTCGACCGCCGACGGTCGCGGCCCAGAGACCGAAAGCCCCAACCCATCGGCCGTCGGTAGTCCAGAACGCGCGAGGGTAGCCGAGCCTGGCCAAAGGCGGTGGGCTTAAGACCCGCTCCCGTAGGGGTCCGTGGGTTCGAATCCCATCCCTCGCATTCTCCCGGATCGGTACGCTCCGAGAGCGACTGTTGGGGAGCCGACAGCGGCGGCTCGGTCACGGTGGTTCGCTCTAGACCGGCCGGGCCCCGGCCGTCTGGCGTCTCCGAAACGCGTATCCAGCGAGTCCGAGCAGTCCGGCGATCAGGCAACCGCCGTAGACCGGGACGAAGACGACACCCTCCCGTAGCAACGGATTTCCAGCGAGCGGAAAGAGCGGCCGGGCGTCTGCGTACAGCAGCGAGTCGAGGACGACGTGGGACCAGGTCCCGACGAATGAAGCCGCCAGCACCGGGCCGAGAGCGGTGGTCGGGGCCAACCGACCGGCGTCGAGCAACGACTGGACGCCGTCCGGTAGCGCGAACACGACGACGGTGAGCATCAGAGCGACGGCGGTCGCTCCGACGAACGTCGTCAGGACGCCGTGGACCGGTCCGTCGAGGGGGCCGAACACGACCAGTGCGGCCCGAACGTCGACGACGACACTGCCAGCCAGTACCGTCGGCAGATCGAGGAACCGATACAGGACGACACCGGCGAGTAGCGCCGGACCGAGGTGGAGGGGCGTGAGCGGCATCGGTTCGACGGAGTCGTCGCACTCACTTGACTGTGATGGCGTGGCGACGGGCTTTTGCCCGCAAGCGGCCTACGGACGTGCAATGAGCGACGATTCGCCCGAGAGTGCAGCTAGTGCCTTCGAGAGCAACGGCGCGTTCGAGCCGACCGACGACGGCTATCGCGTGACGACGACTGCCTTCGAGGGCACCGTCGTCGCGGACGACGCGCCGAAGTGGCGCGTCGCCTACACCGTCACCGTCCGGGCTCCGACACTGTCCGCCGCGACCGTCGAGACGGTCGGCGACGCCGTCACAGACGGCTGGTTCGAGACGCTCGAACGCCGCCTCGAAGACGCTCCCAAAGCCACCCGGACGAGCGTCGAACTGGACGAGTTTGGAGTCGAACGCGACGGCGAGAGCGTCGTCGTCACCTACGAGTTCGAGCTGGGCAACGCCGACACCGCGGCCCGCGTGGCCAAGACCTTCGCCGAGTACGTCGAGGGCACCTACGTCGAGGGGGTCGTCCCCGGTTACGAGTACGAGGGCGCGGTCGCGGACCTCGTGAACCAGGCCCAGACCAACGGCGATGGCGGGGCCGGTGGGACGCCTTTGTGACTTCTATCCACGCAAGCGTAGCGAGCGTGGTTCACTCCGAGCGCACCCGGAGGGTGCGACTCGGAGAGTGTTTGGAGACTAAAGTTTGCGAGGAGTGGTTCGAGCGCGCTCGGAGAGCGCGACTCGAACCCGACGAAGTAAAGTTTAGTCTTCAGTCCATCGCGATGTAGGTCTGGGTGTCCTCGACGCCCTCGATCTCCTGGATCTGTTTGGCGGCGATGTCTTTGACCTCGGCGGGCGTCTCGACGACGACCTTCGCGATGAAGTCTACGTCCCCGGCGACGATGTGAGCGGCCGTGACGCCGTCGATGGCTTCGATTTCGCCTTTGAGCCGGTCGGCGTCGCCGGTGTACACCTTGACCATCACGTAGGCGACGACCATCTCAGGCACCCCCCACGGCGGCCGCGCGTCCGGTCTCGCCGACGACGATGCTGCGCACGTCTCCGAGCGCGTCGAAGTCCGCGAGGACGACGAGGTGGTCGCCGAGATCGAGTGTCTCGTCCTCGCCGGGCAGGTCCAGGGGCTCGTCGCGCTTGCCGAACGCGAGCAGTCGGGCGTTGGCTGGCAGTTCGAGTTCGCTGATGGAGTAGCCCCGCATCGGCGACTGCTCGGTGATGGTGAACTCCACGAGCTGGAGGTTCTGATCGATGTCGGCGACGGCACGGATGTTCCCGCCCAGCAGGGCGTTCTTCGCGGCGATCGCACCCAGGCGCTCGGGGTAGATCACTTCGTCCACGTCGCCCGCGTACTTGCGGTAAATCTCCTCGCGGTAGTCCTCGTCGATGCGCATCACGGTCCGGCAGTCGAACTGTTTGGCGATCATACAGGCTACGAAGTTGTCGTTGAGGTCGCCGGTCAGCGCGCCGAGTGCGTCCGCACGGTCGAGATCGGCGTCGTCGAGAATCGTCTCGACCGCACCGTCGCCCTCGATCACGTCGTGTCCCTCTTCGCGGGCACGCGCTACTTTCGTGGGGTCGTTCTCCACGAGGACCACGTCGTGCCCGCCGTCGTCGAGCACGCGAGCAGTCCGGAGTCCGACGCGACCGGCACCCACGATAACGAATCGCATGGTAACGCTTACGAGTCGGGGGTGGATAAAGGTACCCCGTGGTCGTGACGATCAGCTGTCCGCGTGTGCGAACACGAACGAACGCAGCAGCTTTCCGGCGAGCACCGCAGCCTGCCCGTCGTCGCGGTCGTTGACCTCGACCACGTCGAAGCCGACGGCGTGGGGTGCGACCGCCCGAACCACGTCGCGTAGCACACGTGGGGTCAGCCCGAACGGCTCTCTGGTACCGGTGCCGGGTGCGAAGCCCGGATCGGCGGCGTCGATGTCGAGCGAGCAGTACACCCGCTCGTCCTCGAAGTCGGGCTCCCAGTCCGCGACCGCGTCGGGCTCGACGACGGTCACGTCGGCCTCGCTCGCACGCTCCCACTCGCTTCGACAGCCGCTGCGGGCACCCAGAACGATCGCCCGGTCGGCGACGGCCAGCGCGTGGCGCGTGACGGTCGCGTGGCTCAGGGAGTTGCCGGCGTACTCTTCGCGGAGGTCGAGGTGGGCGTCGAGACAGCAAAACACGTCCGGATCGAGCGCCCGAACCCCGGCGACGGAGACGGTGTGTTCTCCGCCGACCAGGATCGGTATCGCCCCGTCGTCGGCGTAGTCCCGGACGGTGCCGCGGAGAAAGGCCAGATAGTCGGCCACGTCGTCGGTCGGACCGATGTCGCCGTGGTCGGCGACGGCGAGCTCGGTGAACCGCTGGTCGGTCCGCCGATCGTAGTCCTCGAACGACTCGGCGTAGTGGCGGACGCGGCGCGGCCCGAAGCGCGTCCCGGGCTCGAACGTCGTCGAGGCGTCGAGTGGCGCACCGACGAGGACGTAGTCGGCCGCGTCGGGGTCTGTGGCCGCGCCAGGGAACATCTTAGACGATCTTGCGCTGTTCCTCGTACTCCAGGTACTCGATCTCGTCGTCGGGGTTGAGATCCTCGTCCTCGGGGATGCGCATCGTGAACGTGTCGTAGGTCTCTAAGTCCATCACCTGGGCGTCGTCGCCCGTGACGGAGACGACCTGCCCCTGCTTTCGCTGGATGATCGGCACCCAGATCTTCGCGTCGACGGGCTGGGAGAGCGAGCGCTTCTTGCCGTCGAAGACGCCTTTCCCGTCGATACGGGCCTTGGCACTGCCGTGCTTGCCCGGCTTGGCCGTGCTGTAGGCGGTGATCTTGCAGGGCGTCTCTTCCATCATCACGTAGCTGCCCTCGTCGAGTTCGCGAACTTCGGTCTGCTGTCGTGGCATACGCCCGGATTATCCATGTGCGAGTATAAACGGTTTGGAATGGCGGCGGGAAAAATTACGGACGACGGGGATCAGAACGGACACATCGAGGACTCACGGCTCGGCCGGCACCGGCTCGGGCGTCGTCGCGACGACACGATACACCGCGTAGACGCCCCAGACGATGAGTCCGAGGAGGATGATGTACGACCGAACTTCCAGCGGGACGAGCGCCTCGTGGACGATCTGGCCCTCCCCGTCGACGGGGTGTCCGCTTCCGAAGAGCATTTCCAGCAGGCCGATGGCGACGACGCCGAACGTCACCTCTCGTCCCGACAGCCACATGTCGATCTGTCCTGGCAAAAGTGTCACTCCGCTGCCCTGCTCAAAACAGGGGGAATAAACACACGGGGCGAAACGCGCTCACTCCTCGTCGGGGCCGTAGCTCGACGCGTAGCCGGCGTCGTCGGCCGACTCGCGCTGGCGCATGCTCTGTCGGGTGAACTGGGGTGTCGCACGCAGTCCTTTCGACCGACGAAAGGAGAGGTACGTGACGCCAGCGACCGCCAGCGTCCCGACGCCCGCGACAGCCGTCGCTTCGTCCGTCGAGGCGGCGTACAGCAGCGCCGTCGAGAGGGTTCCACTGGCGAGGATCATTCCGAGAATCAGCCGGCGGGTCATCCGTTCGAGGACGCCGTCAGAGTCCTCGATGTCGGCCCGGACGTGCAGGTCCTCGCGTTCGATCCGGTCGAGCGCGGACTCCAGTTTCGGCGGCACCCGGACCATCGACTCGGCGGCGTCCCGAACCTCGCCGGCCCGGTCTTGGGCGTACTGCTTCGCGCCGGCAGCGATGTGGCCCTCCTCACGGAGGTACTCCGTCGCGACCGTGATGAAGTCGAAGTCCGGGTCCAGCGTCACGCACACTCCCTCGACGACCGTGGCGACGCGCAACACGAGTGCGAGGTTCGCCGGGAGTCGGAGCGGGAACTCGTAGATGGTGTCTTCGACCTGCTGGATGATCTGCTGGACGCGGTACTGTTCGAGGTCCTCGCCGCGGGCGTCGGCGATGGCCAGCTCCATCACCTCGCCCATCACCTGCCGGTCGGCCTCGGGGCTCAGCGTCCCCATCTCGATCAGTGCGTCGAGGATGGCGTCGATGTCCTGGCTCGCGACGGCCGCGTAGAAGTCGACGATCCGGTCCTGCACGAAGGGGTCGACCCGCCCGGACATCCCGAAGTCGTAGAACACGAGCGTCCCGTCGGACTGCACTGCGAGGTTCCCCGGATGTGGGTCCGCGTGGAAGACGCCGTCGTCGATGATCATCTGGAGGTAGCTGCGCTGGAGCGTCTCGGCGAGTCGGGTCCGGTCGACCGACAGCTCGTCGAGTTCCTCCACGTCGTTGATCTTCGTTCCGGGGAGGTACTCCATGGTCAACACCCGGTTCGTCGAGTGAGTCTCGACGACGCCGGGGATGCGGATGCGGTCGTTGTCGGCGAAGTTGCCCCGTATCTCGGTGAGCATCTCCGCCTCCCGACCGTAGTCCATCTCCTCGCGGATCGTCTTCGAGAACTCGTCGGCCAGCGTCTCCAGGGAGAACGAGCGCGTCTCGCCGACGAAGTACATCAGGATCGGGAGCGACCAGCGGATCGCCCGCAGGTCGGCCTCGACGAGGTCCTCGATGCCGGGGCGTCGAATCTTCACCGCTACGGCATCGCCGTCGACCTCGGCGCGGTACACCTGGCCGAGACTGGCCCCGCTGATGGCCTCGTCCTCGAAGCCGTCGAACGCCTCGTCGACGGGACCGAGCTCGTCTTCGAGGACGGTCCGGGCCTCGTCCCAGGGCGCTGGCGGCACCCGATCTTGCAGCTGGGCGAACTCGTCGATGTATTCGGGCGGAAGGACGTCCGGCCGCGTCGACAGCAGCTGTCCCAGCTTGATGAACGTCGGTCCCAGCGTCAGCAGCGAGTCCAGCAGCCGGCCGGCGCGGCGACGGCGCTGTTCGGGAGTGACGTCTCTGGAGCGCCCGAACAGGAGAAATCGGTTCCGGTCCCGTGCGTAGGACAGCCCCAGCGGGAGGAAGTGACGAACGACGACGACGAACCGCCAGTAGGCGCGGAGATTCACCGATGAGCCACCCCGTGATCAGGCGTCCTCGACGGGGATCGTCGTCTCGGTCCCGACGCCGGCCTTCGGCAGTCTGAGTTCGAAGACGCCGCGGTCGATCGTCCCCTCGGCACCCGTCCCCGTCGCGTCTGGGGGAAGCGGGAGCTCTGCGTCCAGAAACAGCGAGCGGTCCTCCTCGACGTAGCGAAACTCCGAGCCCACGTCTTTCCCGCGCTGGGCCTCGATCACGATCGACCCTCCGTCGACGCTGACGTCGATCGTGTCGGCAGTGACGCCTGGAAGGTCGACGACCAGCAGGTAGGCGTCGTCCGATTCGAGCACGTCGGCGAACACCGAGGCGGGGAGATCCCCCAGGGCGTCACGGAGCGCTGACATACACGGTGCTTGGGAATGGTGGGCGAAAAAGGCCGCGGTCGCGGCCAGAAACGGTGCCGGGACGGACACGGCCGGACTTTTGTTCACGGCGTCGAACAGAGAGACATGACCGATTCTACAGGCGATCTGACGGCGATCGCCGACGCCCGCGACACGCTCACGACGCTGGTCGAGCCCATCGAACGCACCGACACCGTCCCGCTGTCGGTCGCGGAAGGGCGCGTGCTCGCCGAGGAGCTGGTGGCCCGCGAGAGCAGCCCGGCCGACGGGATTGCGGTCGACGACCGGCTCTTTGCCCGGGGCCACCGCCTGCGCTCGACGGATCTCGGGCTCCTGAAAGTGGCCGGCGTCGACGACGTACTCGCCGTCCAGCGCCCGACGGTCGGTATCGTTCCGACCGGCGACGAGCTCGTCCAGCGCGAGGCCGGCGCGGGCGAGCGCGTCGAGACGACGGCGTTTACGCTCTCCCAGCACGTCGACCGCTGGGGCGGGAAGGTGACCTACCGCGACACCGTCGGCGAGGACCGCCACGCGCTCCGGGCGGCGATCCAGCGGGATCTGACCCGCGACGCACTGGTGGTGACCGGCGTGACGGCGGGCGATCCCGTCCACGAAGTCGTCGCGGACCTCGGGTCGATCCACGTCGACGGCGTCGCCAGCGATCCGGGCCAGACGGTCGCCGTCGCCAGCGTCGAGGAGCGGCCGGTCCTGCTCGTGCCGGAGTCACCGGTCGACTGTCTCGTCGCCGCCGTCCAGTTGCTCCGTCCGCTCGTCGCCGAACTCTCGGGCGCACCGCTGCCCGCTCACGCACACCACCACGCCGCGCTGTCGGACTCGGTCGAGAGTGCGTCCGGCGTCAGGACCCTCGTTCCGGTCGAGTTAGCCGATCACGTGGCGACTCCGCTGGGGGACGGCCAGCCCACGCTTCGAGACGTGATCCGGGCCGACGGCTGGGTCACCGTCGAAGAGAACGACGACGGACTGGCCGCCGAAGCGTCGGTCGGCGTGATCGACTGGGAACACGCCTAACGGGGTTCTCGTCGCCGTTTGCCGGCCGGACGCCGCGGTCGCTCCAGTACGCATCGAACAGAGTCCGGACGGGCTCAGCTCATCTCGCCGAATCCGGTGACGCGGCGGTCACCGAGGACACACTGGCCGCGCTCTGCGGGATCGTAGCGCTCGACGTGGATCGCGTCGAGCCCGGCGTTCCAGGCGGCACCGATGTCGTCGGGGTCGTCCCCGGCCAGAACCCCCTCGTGGCCGTCGTGGGCGACGCCGAGATCCGTCATCGCCATCTCGACGGGCGTGGGATCGGGCTTCCAGCCGGTCTCGTCAGAACAGCAGACGACCGTGTCGAACCAGTCTCGGATGTCGAGCCGATCCAGCACCGGATCCGTGAGGTACGGCTGGCAGTGCGTGACCACGCCGACCGGCGCGTCGATCTCGCAGATGAACGACTCGGCGTCGTCGTAGAGGTAGGTCGCCCCGGCTCGGTCGGCGGGCTGCTCGACCTCGTGGAACGTCTCCCAGAACCGTTCGGGTTCGACGCCGCGCCTGCGCAGGACGCGCTCACGGACGCCGCCGAGGCCGTACCAGAGGATCTCGGCCTCTCGCTCCGTGAAGGAGACGCCGAGTCGGTCGCCGACCGCCGATACGACCGTCGGTGGGTACGACGGGTCGATGTCGACGACGGTCCCGTCGAGATCGAACAGCCAGAAGTCGTAGTCGGTGCGGGCCATCGCGACTACGTCTGTAGGTTCGCGACGAGTAAATAGCTTCTGGGCCGTCGAACCGTTCAGAGACCGGCTACGACACCGTAGCCGCCGGCTACTCCGACTCGATCACGCCTCGTCGGTCTGGTGCATCCGCCGTCGCCGGGCTGCCGTGACATACTCACGCAGACGGCCACCGCCGGCAAAACGGTTCGCACGGCCGGAAAAATATAACCCAGTTCGGGCTGAACCTCGAAGCGCCCTCCATGAATCTCACGCTCGACAGCGGCAAACTCCTGTACGGACTGGGCGTCGCGTTCGCGCTCGGCGCGCTGGTCTATTTCGCCCGTGACGTGGTGTTCGGACTCTCGATCACGGTGACCGCGGCGCTGTTGCTCGTCGCGTTCGTCGGCTTCTTGCTGGCCGGACTGTCCCGAGAGCGGGACCTGCTCGGGACCGTCGCGTTCACGATCTCGGGGCTCTCGTACGTGGTCTTTCTGGGCTACGTCGTCAGCCGGTACGAACCCGGTGAGACGGTCGTGTTCTTCCTCCTGGCCGGCTCGGCCGCGCTGTTCGTCGGCCTGGGCTACGGCGTCAGGGAGGCCGATATCGCTCCCGGCCGCCGGACGACGATCGGCGTCGTGATCGCGCTGCTGGTCGTCAGCGCCTCGCTGGTGACGGCCGACGCGCTCGGTGGCGACGTGACCTACAGCGTCGAGACGAACGACACCACGACGGTGGCGCTGTCCAGCGTCGGGAGCGACACCGACCGAGTTCGCGGGACGGCTCGCGTCGGCACGCTCACCGCCACGAACCCCTCGTGGTTCACTCGTCCGGTCGATCTCCCCTCGATCCGTGGCTGTCTCGCTGGCGTCGAGCAGGGAGACCGTAGTCGCATAGACGTCGACTACGAGCCGGCGAGCTACGACACGCCGAACCGACTCGGCGGCCAGTCGACGCGCGTCCACGAACTCACGGTGTCGTTCGACGTCGCAACGAACCAGACCGGGGATCGCCGCTTCGCCGTCGAACGCCGGGGAGACTGTGAGCCGACGCGCTCGGAGCCGACGCTGTTTCTCGTCGTCGAGCCGGACGACGGCCGGATAGACTGATACGGACGGTTGTAGGCGTTTACCCAGTCGACCGCACGACGGCGTACGGTCGATCTGGTAAAGACCTACAACTGTCCGTATGAGAAAACGGCGACACCGACCGTCTGACGCCAGTCGACGGCCGACGCGTTCTGGGGCGTGACGGCCCCGACGGACTCTCACCCGTGGATCTCGTCGAAGCGCTCGGCCAGCTCGATGTCGTTTGCCGTGATGCCACCCGCGTCGTGAGTCGTCAAGCGCACCTCGACCTCGCGCCAGCCGATCGTCATCTCCGGGTGGTGAAACGCCTCCTGTGCGAGGCCACCGGCGGCCGCCGCGAAGCCGACGCCGTCGAGGTAGGCGTCGAACTCGTAGGTCCGGACGATCTCGTCGCCCTCGCGGTCCCAGTGGTCGGGTAGCTGTGCCGCGATCTCGTCGTCGCTGAGCAGGTCAGCCATGTGGACTCCGACGGGCGGAATCGGCAAAACAGTTGGCCCGCTCTAGTCGTCGCCCAGTTGCTCCAGCATCGACGCGGGGATCTCCTCGCGCATTCCCTCCGGGATGTCGTCGACCGACATCCCCTCGGAGAAAGCCGGCGGGCCACCGGCGGTGGTGTCCGGCCCGAAGTCGGGGTCGAACAGCTGGAGCGCGGTGTTGATCGTCGACCAGTCGTCCTCCTGGGCGGCCTCGCGCAGGCTCTGGGTCGGAGCCGCGAGCAGCTGGGAGACGATCGCGTCGGCCATCGACTCGACGACGGCTTGCTGATCGTCGTCGAGATCGAGCTTCGAGAAGGCGGTCTGGAGCTCGCTGGCCTTCACGTGGTCGGCGCTCTCGTACATCGCCGAGATGACCTGATCGGCCCGCTTGCGTTTGTACTGGTTGAGCAGGTGGTCGAACTCCTCGTCGACCATCGCCTCGACGGCGGTCGCGGCCGTGCGACGCTGGTCGCGCGTCTCCTCGGTCAGAGACTCCAGCGTGTCCATGTCACAGACGGTGATGTTCGAGAGGGAGTCGGCGTCCGTTGGCACGTCGCGTGGCTGGGCGATGTCGACGACGAACGTCTCGCCAGCGGTCGCCAGCGTCTCCGTGTCGAGCTGTGGCTCCGGGCTCCCCGTCGCGGTGACGACGACGCGGGCCTCCGAGAGCAGCGACTCGACGGCGTCGAGCGACACCGCCGTCGCCTCCACGTCGACCGTCTCGGCGACGTACTCGGCGTTGGGAACGGTGCGGTTGGCGACAACGAGCCGGTCGACCGTCGGCGCGAGGGACTTGGCCGCACGCGTCCCCATCTCGCCGGCACCGACGACCACCCCGGTCTCGCCGTCGAGGGTACACTCGTCGGTCGCGAGCCCGACGGCCGCAGAGGCGATCGAGACGGAGCCTTCGTTGATCGCCGTCTCGGTCCGGGCCCGCTCGCCGACGTGGATCGCCTTCGTGATGCCGTCTTCGAGCACGGAGCCGATGCCGCCGACGGCACGGGCGTCCTGGTAGGCTCGCCGGACCTGCCCGAGGATCTGGTCCTCGCCGAGGACGATCGATTCGAGGCCGGCCGCGACACGGAGGAGGTGGCGCAGGCTCTGCTCGTGGTCCATCCGGACCACCGCGTCGTCGTCGACCGAGTCGGTAAACAGCGAGAGGGCGTCGTCGGTTCCCTCTTCGGTGACGACGTACCCCTCGATCCGGTTGCACGTCTGGAGTGCGAACGCCTCTTCGACGGCCGGCTCCGTCAGGAGCGACTCGACCGCGTGGCGTTGGCTCTCCGTCGCTGCTGCCTCTCGGTCCTCGACGGTGGCGTGCTCGTGGGCGACGCTAACGCCAGAGATGACGCCCGTGCCAGCTTTCACGATAGATCACCAGTATGCTCGTCGATCACGTCAGTAACTACTTGCCTAGTGTTACTCCCCGGGCTATCTAAAGCCTTCCAAACGCGGTGAGATCTGACGGCGGCTCTGATCGCGTCGCGGCGCTCGGTCGGCGAGACGCCACGGGCTTTCAGCTCGGTTCGGAGTTCGCCGGTCACCGCGGCCAACTCGCCGACACCGGCAAACTCCGTTTCGAAGCGCTCGCGCAGGTGTTTCGACAGCGCGGGACTGGTCCCGCCGGTCGCGACGGCGACGGTGACCGGCCCGTCTCGGACCGTCGCGGGGACGACGACGCTGCCCACCTCACGGTCGCCGTCTACGTCCGTGCGGTTGACGAGTGCGCCCCGCTCGCGCGCGCCGTCGGCGATGGCCTCGTTGAGCGCCGCGTCGTCGGTCGCTGCCACGACGAGGGCCGGCCGGGTCCGCTCGATCCAGTCGGCGGCGGCCGCGGCGTCGGGGGCCGCTCTGACACGCTCGGCGTCGCCGAACCCGCGGTCGGCGAAGTCGGGGCTGACGACGATCACGTCCGCCTCGCGGTCGAACCGCCGGGCCTTGCGCGCACCGACCGGCCCGCCGCCGAAGACCAGGACCGTCTCGTCGGTGAAATCGTGCATGAGCGGGAGCATCGCTCAGTCCCTCGTCGGCTCGTCGGCGGGGTCGATCACGTTCGCCTCGGCGCGCTCGTCCATCCGGATGCCGGTCTTCTTGAGGATCTCCGTCGAGAACAGCGTGTCCCAGTCGCTCTCGGACACGTCCCAGTACTCCGCCATCCGATCCCGTACTTGCTCGACGCGCCGGTCGCTCTCGGCCTCGCTGCGGCCGTGGGTCATCGCGAAGACGTTGTACTCCCAGACGCCGTCGTGGCGCGGTCGCTCGTAGCAGTGGGTGACGAAGTCGAAGCTCGCGACCGCGGGGCCGACCTCCTCGACCACGTCGTCGGGGACGTTCCAGACGGTCATCCCGTTCTCGGAGTAGCCCAGCGCGTAGTGGTTGGGGACGACACCGACCCGGCGGACCTTCCCCTCGCGCTCGAAGCGCTTGATCGTCTCGACGACCCACTCGGTCTCGGCGTCGATGGCGTCGGCCACGTCTCGGTAGGGCGTCTCAGTCACCGGGAGTCCGCCCTGAATCTCCAGTACCAGATCGAGTTCGTCGGGCGTCAGGCCGTCCCGGTCGGTCGGTGTCACGTCGGGACCCAGTGCCGACAGATCGACGCTGTCGTCTTCGAGCGGGCCCTCGACGGGGAACTTCGCTTCGACGCGGAACTCCCGTTGCTTCGGGAGGTTGTAGGTCTCCTGGCCGGTCGCGTCCTCGATCTCGGCGAGCACCGCTGGAATCCGATCCTCGTCGGCCACCGAGAGGACGAACCACATGTTCAGGTGGGGGTGCTCACGGCGGTAGTTGTGGGCCACCTCGCGGAAGTCGTTGACCCGCTCTGCCACCTCGTCGAACCGCTCTTCTGGGGCGTGCATCGCCACCAGCGTCGCCATCCCGCCGATCGCCTCGGCGTCGATCAGCGCGCCGAAGCGAGTCAGCGTCCCCGCCTCGTCCATGCGGGCGATCCGCTCGACCAGTTCGCCTTCGGTCACGTCGATGCCGCGGTCCCGCAGCGCCGCCGCGGCGGGCTCGAAGGGCCGCTCGACGACCGGGAATCCACCCTGGAAGGCGTTGGCGATCGCGCGGTCGACGGACCCCAGCTCCTCACTCATGTCCGGTGCTCGGTCCTCGGTGGGTATAAGCCCCGCGGGAGGATCGATCGGCGAGACAGAACACGCCTCGACGCCGACAGCGACGGGTCCGGAGAGCACCGGCGGCGAACGAACTTTCAGTCTCGCCGACGTAACTGGGACGATGATCTCGACGGCCGAACTCGCGATCAGACTGCTGACGTTCCTGTTCGTCCTCGTGGCAGTTCCACTCTCTTTCGTCCTCATGTTCCGGTTCCTCGACTACATCGCGATGGACGGCCTGATCGAGGAGTACCGGACCGGTGGGAGCAGTCCGGTTCGAGACCGCGGGCAGCTGAACGCCTACTTCGAGGCCAGCGAGGCGGCGACGACCTGCCCCCGCTGTGGCGCGGCCAACGGGGAGGACTACACGTACTGTCACACCTGTCAGGCGAGCCTGGAGTGAGCGCGAGAGCGGTCGGTCCGCTGGGAGGGTGTCGAGAGGGGCCACCGTGGCGGCTGACGGCGCGATCACCCCTCGACGCAGCTACTCCCCGAGAGTCTGCAGGAACGTCTCGAAGACGCCGGTACAGTGTCCACAGAGCGCGTAGTGGTGCCGGTCGACCGGCGGCGTCGCGTGATCGGTGCCGGCGCGGTACCACTCGACGCCGACGGGCGGCTCCGAGAGGGGATCGCCACAGAAGCTACAGTCCTCGGCGACGCGCGCGTATCCGGCGGCGATGGAATCGGCGTCGACCGGCGGCTCGGGAACGGACGCCCAGTCGTCGAGCAGTTCGGCGACGGCCGGCTGACAGTCCGGACAGATGCCGGCGACCGGCGGGTCGAGGCTGGCCGTCCGTCTGTCGCCGTAGCTCTGGAGGACCCACTGGTCGTCGCGACCGAGCGGGTCCGCACAGATCTGACAGACCGTCGACGGCAGACCGGGACGAACGAGCGTGTGATCGTCGCACATACCGGCGGTGTCGACCGGGTGTCGTATACGCGTCCCGGAACGACGCCGCGTTCTCCGACCGCGTGGCGGGAGCCGGCGACTCGCTGTCGAGCCGACGGGATAGTCGACGCCGCGGTCAGCCCTCGACGTGATCGTGGACCGCCTCCTTGACCGCCCTGCTCTCGACCTTCCCCCCGGAGTCGACCCCGACGAAGAACCCCTCGAACTGGCCCGTGACGAAGTGGTGAGCACGAAGCTCCTCGAACTCGTGGATCGTACAGTAGAGCTCCCCAGACTCGAAGAGATCCTCCAGATACTCCTTGGCGATGCCTTCGAGAACGAGGTTCTCGTAGACCGCGTCGGAAACGGCCTGCGTGTGCTCAGTGAGGTCTTCCCGGACGTACAGCAGTTCGTACCTGTCCTCGTCGTACCAGGCGACGACCCGCAGCGCGTCGCCGACGATCGATTCGAGGTCCGACACGAGAGCTGCCCCGTCGTCCATGCCCATGATAATTGATGGCAGTCCACACCCCTTCAAATCAGGGGGTCACTCCGGCGTATCGTCGACCGTCCTCTGACCGAGCATACGCTCGCGGGTGCTCACTGGAGGCGACGACGCTCCGTGTCGGCGAGTCACCGCTGCCACTCGTAGAACCACCACGCTCCGCCCAGCAACATCAGACCGACGCCGAGCGTCGAGGTCGCCGGTTCGGGGATGACAAACAGGACGAATCCGATCGCCAGCATCGCCACCGGTTCGGCCTCGTCGTAGTACCGAGTCAGGTCCATAGTCGACGGTTCGCCGGCCACTGTCATAGTAGTTGACCTCTGTCCGACCGGCGGTGGTCGGCACGCCGACCGCACTGCCGTCGTGCGGTAGCTCGACATCTGTTTCTGCCATCGGCAGTGAAATTAGTCGGCTCGGGCCTGAAAGCGCACTTCCGGTACCGAGTGACTTTTCGGCGAGAACCGTCCTCAGTCGAAACACGGTGATTCCGTAGTGGTCGATGTCGGCGGTTCGATCGGGCTGTTGCGCGACCGGGAGTTCGCCGCGCTCGCCGGGACCGCGTTCGCGAGGAGCCAGGCGTACTCGACGATCATCATCGCCCTCGCGCTGTACGCCGACCTGTTCGGCACGACCGGGACCGTCGAGGGGCTGTTCGGAACCGGTTTCGCGCTCGTCCAGTTGCTCGTCGTCTTGCCGCTGGGTCGACGCATCGACCTGGGCGACTCGAAGCGGTACCTGCTCGTCGGCTTTCTCCTCAATCTCGTCGTGTTCGCGGGGTTCGTCTTCGTCGAGAACGCGATCCACATCGTCCTGATCCGGATGGTCCAGGGGCTGGGTGCGTCGCTCCTGTGGATCACCGGCTCGACGATCGTCGGCGAGATCAGCCCCGACGGCGAGCGGGGCCAGTGGCTCGGCGCGTACAATCAGTTCGGCTCGATCTCGTCGCTGGCGGGCGACCTCGTGGGCGGGTACCTCCTCTTTGCCTACGGCTTCACGCTCACTTACGCCGTCCTCGCCGGGGTCACGCTCGTGGCCTTCGCGCTCGTGTTCCTGTACCTCCGGGACAACCCCGGCGGTCGGAAAGATCCCGACGAGGCCGGCGGCATCGAGACCTTCCGCCAGCTGCTGGGCCGGCGGATGCTGCGCGCGCTCGTCGTCTTTCGTTTCACGTTCAGTGTCGGGAAGATGGCCGTCATCATCTTCCTCCCGATCTACGCCCGGACGAGCTTCGGCATCTCCGCGTTCGCCATCGGGTGGATCATGGCCGGCGGGAAGCTGACGAAGGCGATCACACAGGGGTACGTCGGTGACCTGACCGACCGACTCGGTCGCCACCACTACTTCGTCGCCGTCGGTGCCGGGCTGTACGGCGTCGGGACCGCGCTGATTCCGCTGGCAGCCTACTTCGAGGGGACCGTGACGCCGATCGAGTTCACGGCCTTCGGCGGCACTCAGGCGCTGGGCGGGGCCTTCTTCGCCCTCTTTGGCGCGTTCTCGATCCTGGGGCTCGCCGACAGTCTCCGCCTGCCGGCGAGCATGGCGCTGTTCGTCGAGGAGGCCGAGGCCTACGACGCCGTCGCCTCCAGTTTCTCCCTGCGCTCGATCTCCTGGAAGGTCGGGCAGGTGACGGGTCCGGTCCTGATCGGCGCGATCAAGGACCTCGTCTCTCCCGAAGCCGCGTTTCTCGCCGCCGCGGGGTTCCTCGGCTTCGCAACGGTCGTCTTCGTCGGGATGAGCGTCCGGGCGCGGCGAGCCCAGACCCCGGTGGCGACCCCCGGCGACTGAGGCCGGATCGCCGTCCTCGTGCCCCGCTCTCAGGGCCCACAGGACTCTTCCCAGTACGTATCGACGCCGGTAGTGTTTCGAACCGTGTAGTTCGCGCCCGTGATCGAACCTGGGCGACAGTGGAGGCCGTGGAAACTCTGGAGGCGCTCCGTCTCGGCGTTGACGACGACGACGAACAGCGTCTCGTCTTGCCGGACCTCGCGGACGGTGACGTGCTTGCGTTCGCCGGGTGCCAGCGTGTAGTTCGCGACCCGAGTGGTCGACGCCGGCAGATCGACGGTCGTGATGGCGTTTTCGGCTTCCGATTCTGCGCTGAAACCCGTCGCCGTCACGTCGAACTCGGTGGTGTCACCGTTCGCCCACTCGACAGTCGCGTTCTCGCCGATCTGGGCGATCGACACCTCGAATCGGTAGCTGTCGGAGACCGCGTTGCCCAGCGTGAGCGGTGTCCCGGTCGAGAACGGCCCTGCAGTACAGCCGGCCAACAGGAGCACGAAAAGCAGACAGAGCGCGGTCCGCGTGTGCACGATACCCGCTCTTTATCACCGCAGCGCTTAATTTTACTGCTCGTGACTACAGCGAATCGATCCCGCCGGACGTTCCTGGCGAGGGCGGGCGCAGTGCTGGGAACCGGCGTCCTCGGCGGCTGTCTCTCGGACAGCCGGGACCGAACGATCGCAGTCGGACCCGGACACCGCACGGTGTTCGAACCCGAAGCAGTCACCGTCCCATCGGGAGCGACGATCACGTGGGTCCTGAAGTCCGACAACCACAACGTCGTCCCGGCCACTGTCCCGGCGGGCTCTGACTGGGAGGGGACGCCGGGACGACCTTCGATCACGTACGGGTCCGGCTACTCCTACGAGACGACGTTCACGATCTCTGGCACCTACGACTACTTCTGTCAACCCCACGTCGACGCGGGGATGACCGGCAGCGTCGTCGTCGAGTGACGCTTCGAGCGAACTGAGGCGTGGTACCGGATGGTTCGTACACCTGCGCTGCTACTGGAACGCCCGCTGGTACTGTGCCGGCGGTTCGTTGCGGTCGCCAGCGCCGAGTTCGCGGGCGGCGTGGAGACCGAAGTAGGGGTTCCGGAGGAACTCCCGGCCGACGATAGCCAGATCCGCCCGGTCGTTGCGGACGATCGCGTCGGCCTGCTGGGCCGTCGTGATCCCGCCGACGGTCCCGACGGCGACGCCGGAACTGTTCTGGCGGACGTGTTCGGCCAGCGAGAGCTGGAAGTTCGGCCCCACCCAGTCGGGAGCCGATTCGGGGACGATGCCGCCGCTGGAGACGTCTATCAGGTCCGCGCCGTCGTCGGCGAGGGCGTCCGCGAGGCGGGCCGACTGCTCGACCGTCCACGACTCGCGGTCGGGGAGCCAGTCCGTCCCGGAGAGCCGGACGAACACCGGGCGGTCGTCGGGCCAGACCGATCTGACCGCTCGCGTTACCTCTCGGACGATCCGAGCGCGGTTCTCGAAGCTCCCGCCGTACTCGTCGGTCCGGTCGTTGGTGACCGGCGAGAGGAACTCGTGGAGGAGGTAGCCGTGGGCCGCGTGGACCTCCGCGACGAGGAACCCCGCGTCACGGGCACGTTCGGCGGCCGCGCGGAACGAGTCGACGATCCCCTCGATCTCGTCGACCGAGAGGCGATCGGTCGCCGGGGGCTCGTCGTCGTGGGGCCACGGTCGATCGGTCGGTCCGACGACCTCCCAACCGCCCTCGTCGGGCGAGAGGGGGGCGCTACCCTCCCAGGGACGGCTCTTCGAGGCTTTGCGGCCGGCGTGGGCCAACTGGATGCCCGGCACCGCGCCCTGCGAGCGGACGAACGCCGTCGTCTCTTGAAGCGCCGCGGCGTGTTCGTCGCTCCAGATACCGAGATCCTCGGGCGTGATCCGACCGCGGGGCTCGACGGCCGTCGCTTCGGCCATCACGAGGCCCGCGCCGCCGACGGCCCGCGAACCCAGGTGGACGAGGTGCCACGGCGTCGCGACCCCGTCCCGATCTTCGACGGAGTACTGACACATCGGGGAAACCATCAGCCGGTTCGGAAGTTCCGTCTCCCGTAGCTCCAGGGGTGTCAAGAGGTCTGCTGTCATCGTCTGGGTTTGACTGCCCGAGAAAAAACAGTTTGCGATATATGACAGCGTAAACGATCGACGACCGTGTCGCCCGTATCAGTCTTCCGCCGCGGCGGACTCGCCGCGGGGGACCGTCACGTCGGTCAACGCGGCCTCGATCGCCTCGCGGCGGTCCTCGAACTCCCCGGGGAGGACGAGACGGCCGCCCAGGTCGTCGAGCGGTTCGTCGTCGGTGTACCCCGGTCCGCTGGTCGCCAACTCGAACAGGATCCCCGCGTGCTCCCGGAAGTACACCGAGCGGAACCAGTGGCGGTCGATCTGGGCGGTCGGACGCAGTCCGGCCGACTGGACGGCCTGGCGCATCGCCTCCTGGTCTGCGTCGGTGGGCGTCTGGAAGGCGACGTGGTGGACCGTCCCGTGGCCCTGGCGACCGCCCTCGATCGTCGGCAACACGTCGACGTACCGGCCGACGGTCCCCGCTGCCTCGAACCGGGTCCGCTCGTCGCCCGGCGTGTCGCCCTGGGCCGCTTCGGTGTCGCTCCGTTCCAGTCCCATCGTCTCCAGTAGCTCCATCGTCGGCTGGGGATCGGCGACCAACAGCGTCACCGA
This sequence comes from Halomicrobium mukohataei DSM 12286, assembly GCF_000023965.1. Taxonomy (NCBI): domain Archaea; kingdom Methanobacteriati; phylum Methanobacteriota; class Halobacteria; order Halobacteriales; family Haloarculaceae; genus Halomicrobium; species Halomicrobium mukohataei. Next base: position 1,543,625 of record NC_013202.1, read on the forward strand.
GTGAAAGCCCCGGATCGCCGCCGACTCGGGGACGAACTCGGTCCAGGGGACTGTCGGGTCGTCGTCGGGGATCTCCACGGCGACGAGCTCGACCGGGAGTCCGTCCGGGTCCCGGAAGGGGAGGACTGTCTCCGCTCGCGGTTCGTCACCGCTCGCGCTGTCCGAGGCGCGTTGCGTCTCGCTGCCGAAGCGCTCGACGCGGTCGTCGTAGTCGACGCCGTACTCCTCGAAGCGATCCTCCCAGTAGTCGAGACTCCCCTCGGGGACTCGAAACGCCGTCCGAGAGACCTGTCCGGAGCCGACCTTCCCCTGGCGGAGGTTCTCCCAGGGGAAGAAGGTCATACTCGTGCCGGGCGTGCCCTCGGCGTCGGCGAAGAAGAAGTGGTACGTCTCCGGGTCGTCCTGGTTGATCGATCGCTTGACGAGGCGGAGTCCCAGCGTCTCGACCCAGAAGTCGAGGTTCCGCTGGGGATCGCCCGCGATGCAGGTGACGTGGTGGATGCCGGGTGTCGGCGGCGCGTCTGTCATAGCTACTGGTACGCGTCGAAACTACTTGAGTGCGTGCTGACACCAGTGTTACCGGGCCGGCGAGACGGCGTTGCACGTCGGCCGCGGGCAGAGCGAACTCACGCGTCGACGAAGAACTCCGGCTGTTCGAACGACTCCGCTTCCCCTTCCACGTCGAGCACGTCCAGCGCCGTCACGACCGCGCCGGTGCCGACCTCGTCGGCGAGGTTGGGCTGGGTGCGGCCCTCGTCGCCGGAGATCAGCTCCTTCACGTAGAGTCCGCCGGCCCCGTGGACCTCGATGTCGGCGTTGCGGGCGTCGTCGAGTTCGCCCGAGATGTCGTACACGTCGCGAGTCCGGGTGATGTCGGCACGACGGTGGTCGACGCGCTGGGGGGTGCGCTGTTCGATCGTCGCGCCGTCGATCGCTGCGAAGGCGTCGTCGAGCGTCACCTCCTCGATCGGCTCGTCGAACGCCACGTCCATGCGGTAGGTCTTGGAGGCCTCGTGTTCCTTGACGCGGGCGACCATGTCGTGGGTCGCGCGCCGGAGCCCCTCGACCTCGACCTTGCCGTCGGCGAAGTCGTTGATCTCCGCTTCGAGGGCGTCGGCGTCGACGTCGCGGCGGCGGGGCTCTTTGATCTCGATGACGAAGGGACGACCGCTCCCGAGCATCAGGGCGTCCACGTCCTCGCGACCGGCTCCGTGGAAGACCGCCTCCTCGCCGTCCATCGCGTCGAGGACGACCGGCGCGGACAGTTGCTCGACGCTCTCGGGGTACCGATAGCCAGTGCCGTCACAGCCCGAACACTCCGCGCCGCGCTTGAGCCCGGTCGCGCCACACTCGTTGCAGGGCCACTTCGTCTGTGGGATGTCCCGTTCGAGCTTCCGGTAGCGTCCGTAGACGAACGCGGAGTTGACCTGCACGTCGATCTCGTCGGTCGCGAGGTCGATCGTCAGCTGTACGTCCGGGCGCTCGAAGTCGACCTCCCCACCGGTCAGGTCGCCGACGCGGCGGCCGACCTCGCGGTTGAACTCCGTCTTGAGCTGTTCGCCGGCGAAGGCCTCGCGGTCGTCGTGGTCGGCGTCGGGCTCGCTACCGTCCAGTCCCACGTCCTCGCGGAGCAGCTGGTCGTTCTCCTCCAGCAGCGGCGGCACCCGAGTGCCGAGCTGGTAGGTAGCGAACTCGTAGCCCTGGACCGCGGCCGCGGCTCGCTCGGCCAGTTCGTCGAACCGCGCCGTCTCGCCCTCACAGACCCAGCAGTCTTCGGGCGGGTCGTAGGGCTCGTCGTCGTCGAGCGCGATCGTCGTCCGCAGCGCCCGACCGCGCTCCGTGTTTGTCAGGCCGAAGCTCCGCTCGGCGAACAGCCGGCCCAGACAGGAGTCACAGAGCGGGCCGGTCGCGGCGGCGGCCCGGGCGTCGTCGAGGAGTGTCATTGCCGGAGAGTCGTCGCCGCGGCGTAATTCAGTTTCGGACGCTCGCTACGCCTGACCCCACGTCCAGCGTGCGTCGAGAACGTACCGGTAGACACCGCTGATCACGATAGCGATCCCGTTGGCAACCAGATAGAGCAGACTGCCCCACTCGACGAGGGCGTAGAGGATCCCGAGTTGGATCGGGATCGCGGAGCCACGGACCACGTTGGTCTTGAGCAAGCCGGCGAAGAACTCGCGCCGACCGGTGTTCTGCGTCGCCTCGAACGTCCAGGCGTTGTTGAGGACGTACTGGAAGATGATCGTGATCTCGATGGCGATCGTCGCGCCGACGAGGTAGTTCAGTTCGCCGAACGTGACGAAGATCCACAGCAACACCTGCTGGACGCCGGCCGCGACGGTCCCGACGGCGACGAACCGGCGCAGTTGCAGGGCGAGCGGACCGCTATGGAGGTTGCGAAGCAGGTTCCGGACCATCTACTTGTAGCCGAGCGCCTCCAGTCTGGCGTCCAGATCCTCGTCCATCTCGTCGTCGATCTCGCTTTGCTCTGCCGCGTGCAGCAGGTCTGCGTGGGCGTCGACGAGGGGCTCGAACGCCTCGATCACGGCCCTGGCCTCGGCGTCGGGACCGTCGGAGCGGTCGTCCTGTTGGCCGGGGTCCGAGGGCCGGTGGTACAGCTCCCGGTCGCCGGTGTCGACGTTCTCGATGTAACTCCAGTCGCGGTCGCGGACGCTGACGAGGAGGTCGCCGTCGTCGAGCGACCGCGGGATGGGCTGGTCGGTGACGTCCTCGCCCCTGACCGTGACCGAGACGACCGGCTCGTCGGCCGGTTCCTCGCCGTCGAGGACGGCGGGGGCGAGCGAGTCCCCGCGCCACTCCGCTGGCGGAGAGACGCCCGCGAGGTCGGCCACCGTCGGTGGGAGCGAGTCGAGACCGACCTGTCTCTCGACGCGCCGACTCTCTGCGCCCGGTACGTCGACGATCAGCGGCACGCGGATCAGCTCGTCGTACAGCTTCGGGTAGTGTGCCAGGTGGCCGTGGTCCTGGAACTCCTCGCCGTGGTCGCCGGCCAGTACGACGGCGGTGTCGTCGTCGTGGCCGTGTTCCGACAGCGCGTCGAGCACTCGTCCGAGGCTGTCGTCGACCTGCCGGACGGCGCTCTGATAGAGCGTCCGGAGGTTGCCAAGCGTCCGGTCGCCGACCTCCCAGCCCAGCCCGGCGTGGAGGTGCGCCAGGACCATCCGGTGGGTCCCGAAGCGGTCGGCAGACACCTCCCGGATGTACCGCGGGGCCGGAACGTACGGCGTGTGGGCGTCCATGTAGTGGATCCACAGGAAGAACGGCTCCGAGGCCGATTCGAGGAACGAGGTCGCCCCCTGTTCCACGTCGAACATCCGCGAGGTGTCGAGGAACGGACGGTGGCTGTCCGCCGACGAGAGCCACGAGCGGGCGCGGCGAAACGGCGAGGTCGCCAGCTGGAGCCAGGCCTCCACGGTCGGATGGGTCGCGAGATAGCGACTGTAGATGCTGGAGCCCACGCTGGCGACGAAGGAGTCGAACTCGTCGAAGCCGTCGTCGTATCCCCAGTGTTCGGTCAGGAATCCGTTGGCGGCGTTGAAACCGCCGGTGTCGAAGCCCGCGTCCGCGAGCGTCTCCGCGAGCGTCTCGACGCCCGTGACGCCGATCTGGCCGTCGTCGGCGAACACCGGCGAGGAGGCCAGCATCGAGGGAAACGAGAAGGGAGTCCAGTTTCCGTTGGCGAAGGCGCGCTCGAAGACCGTCCCCCGCTGGGCGAGTTCGTCCATGACGGGTGTGTGGCGGTCGCTGTCGTACGGACCGATGGCGTCCGCACGGAGCGAGTCGACCGTGACGAGGACGACGTTCGAGACGCCGGTTTCGGAGTGCATAGGTGAGACGTGTCGCGACCGCCGCCCGACTGGAGAGTCCCGCAGAGACTCTGAGACCGGTTGGACGGCGGCTAACGAACTGGTTCTACCTAGTAACACGTGGAAGCGGACTTTATCGTTCCGGTCCGCTGCACAACTATTCTGATCGGTGATACGTCGTGTCGCCGGGCCCGGTGGCCGCCGGGGATCGGTGCGTTCATTATCGCGAGGGCGGCGGATGTGGTATGAACGTCGACGACGCCGTCGTCGCCGCGCTCGTCGGGCTGGCACAGGGCGTCCTCGAATGGTTGCCCGTCTCCAGTGAGGGGGGCGTAGCGATCCTCGTCACCGCGCTCACCGGCTCGACGCCCGCCGTGGCGACACAGCTCGCGCTGTTCGTCCACGCCGGCACCGCGTGCTCGGCGCTGGCGTACTACCGGACGGAAGTCGGGACGGTGCTCGCTTCGCTGCGGGAGTGGTCCCCTCGGACCGCGTTCGAGGACGACACGGCGGACCTCTCCTTTCTCGCCCTCGCGACGCTGGCGACGGGCGTGACCGGGCTACCGGCTCTGCTGGTCCTAGAGACCGTCGTCTCGGAGCTGACCGGCGGCGCGTTCGTCGTCCTCGTCGGGGGCCTGCTGGTCCTGACGGGACTGCTCCAGCGGTTCGCCGCCTGGGTGTCGCTGGGCACGAGCGAGACGCCCGACTGGCTCGACGCCGTGCTGGTGGGCGGGTTGCAGGGAATCGCGATCCTTCCGGGAATCTCCCGGTCGGGGACGACCGTCAGCGCGTTGCTGTTGCGCGGCCACGAGGGCGAGTCGTCGCTCCGACTTTCCTTCCTGCTGTCGATCCCGGCGGCCCTCGGCGCGAACGCGATCGTCGTCCTCAGAGAGGGCGTGCCGGTCGTCTCGCCGGCGGCCGCCGCGGCCGCGCTGGCGGTGAGTGCCGTCGCGGGCTACCTCACAGTCGGGGCGCTCGTCAGTCTCGTCCGGCGCGTCCCATTCTGGGCAGTCTGTGTCGGCTTCGGCGGACTCGCGATGCTGGGCGGTGGCCTGCTGGTAGTCTGACGCCCACGACCGGCGACGAGGGAAGGTGTCGGTCTGAAGGACTTATATACCGGTAAACGCAACGTTCGTGACGAGCGAGGAGATGAGCAGCGAAGAACAGAAGCTGGTCGACACTGCGGGCGACTACATGTACGCCGTCAAGGGCGGCACGCCGGTCGATGACCCACAGTGGCGCTCCTGTCGGCTCGTCATGACCGACAAGCGCCTCGTGTTGGCCAACAGCTCCGGCAAGCAGGCCCTGCCCCACAGCAACATCGAGGTGGTGGGCGAGGAGGAGCTGCCCGCGTCGGTCGACCCAGCGGGGGCGACGCCGATGCGCATCGGCGACAACGTCGTGCTGTTCGACGCCGCCGACGTCTCCGACTTCGAACTGGAGTACTGCCGTGCCACCCTCCACGCGACGGTCATCCTGACGAAACACCCCGCCGTCGTCGGCGGCGTGATTCAGGACGAAGCGACCTGGCGCAAGACCAGATTCCAGCTCGACGACGACGTGATCACGCTGGCGTTTCCAGGCGGCGAGGAGACGACGTTCGCAGTCGACGACGTGGGGACCGTCGAGACGAGCGAACAGGCGGTCATGGGAGAGACTCGGACCATCCTGGAAGTCGAGCACACCGACGAGGACGACCGCAGCGTCGAAACGTACTTCTCGGGGATGGACCACCACACGACGGCCCTTCAGTCGCTGTTCGAGCGAGTCATCGAGGAGCGAGAGGGCGACTACGAACTCGACGAGATCGAGAGCCAGGTGTTGATGGCGCTTTACTCCGGCGTGTCCCCGTTCGAGATGTCTGACTTCGTCGGAATTCCCGTCGACGAAGTCGAGGAGATCTACCGGAAGCTACTGGACGTGGGAGCGGTCGACGAGGTGCGTACCCGGACCGAGGTCAGCCTCAACGCGCAGGGACGCAACATGGCCAGCGAGGCGATGAACGAGCAGTAGACCACACGGGCGAGGCCAATTCTCCCGTCCAAAAACTGGGGCGGAAGTTATATTCCCCAGAGTGGGCAACGTGCCCGTAACGACCCCGGACCAGCATGAGTGACACCGAGAAGAAGATCGCGGACACGCGCGGGCAGTTCATGCAGGCGGTCCAGGAGGGGCGCGAACTCAACGACGCCTCCTGGACGGCCTGTCGGATCGTGCTCACGACACAGCGACTGGTCCTGATCTCGGACGGGAAACGACAGATCTCGCTGCAGTCGATCGACCGGATCGCGGATCGACACGACGTCAACCAGGCCAGTGCCGGCGTCTCGAACTACGTCGCGCTCCACATGGGTGAAGACGTGGTGCTGGTCTCGGCGGGGGAACACGAGGCCTTCGAGACGGATCTGTACCGGGCGTCGCTGAACGGCGAGATCATCCTCGTCCAGCACCCGGCCGTCGAGGGGGGCGTCGTCCAGGACACCGAGTGGACGAAAGGTCGGATGAAAGTCACCGACGAGGCCCTGCAACTCGCACTTGCAGACGGACAGGCAGTCGAGGTCGAACGGGCGGACATCGGGGGACTGACCATCGAGGACAAGACCGTTTCCGGCGAGGAACGGACCGTCATCGAAGTCGAACACACGGACGAGGGCATCAGCGTCGAGACCCACCTCGCTGGCGAGGAGTTTCACGCGACCGTCCTGCAGGTGATGCTCGAAGAGAGCGCCGAGCGAAACCAGGCCGATCTCGACCTCTCCAGTACGGAGCGGCGAGTCATCATGGCGCTACACTCGGGGGTCTCTCCCTTCGACATCCCCAGTTTCGTCGGGATCGACATCGAGCAAAGCGAGGAGATCTTCGATCGCCTGATCGAACTCGACGTGATCAGCGTGGTCCGCGAGCGCACCGAAGTCCAGTTGACGACGAAGGGACGGCGCGTCGCCGGGGAGAACATCAGCGAGCAGTGATCGACCGAGACTGCGGGTAGGCACTGCCTACGGCCGCCGCCGGTCAGATCGACGCCAGTAGGGGGGGCAAAACGTTCAAACGTCCGCTGAATGATTAGTTTCGTATGAGCGTACGAACCGCCGTCGTCCTGGCGGCCGGTGAGGGAACGCGACTGCGCCCGCTGACGCGCAACCGTCCCAAGCCGATGTTACCCGCGGGGAACCGCCCGATTCTCGAATACGTCTTCGACGCACTCGTCGAGGCCGGTCTCGACAGGATCGTCGTCGTCGTCGGCTACAAGCGCGATCGCGTGCAAGATCACTTCGGCCCGTCCTACCGGGGCGTCCCCCTGCGCTACGTCACACAGCGCAAACAGCTGGGCAGCGGCCACGCCCTCCTGCAGGCCCGCGACGCGGTGTCCGGTTCCGTCCTCGTGGTCAACGGCGATCGAGTCATCGACGGCGAGACGGTCGGCTCCGTGATCGACCACTTCGAGACCGATCCAGAGACGCCGGCACTGGCGGTCTTGGAGCAGCGGGACGCCAGCCACTACGGTGCCGTCGACCTGCGGGACGGCGATCTCGTCTCGATCGTCGAAAAGCCCGAGACCGACGAGTATCGTCTGATCAACGGCGGCATCTACGCGTTCCCCGAGTCGATCTTCGACGAGATCGAGGCCACGCCACGGGCAGAGGGCGAGCTGGCACTGACCGACACGATCGCACGCCTGATCGACTCCGATCGGGTCCGCGCGGTCACGACCGACGGCCTGTGGGTCGACGCGACGTATCCCTGGGACCTGCTGACGGTCGCCCGCGAGGTGCTCGCCCGCGGACGGGTCACGGAGTCGAACCGTCGGGACAGTGTCTGGGTCGCCGACTCCGCGCACGTCCACGAGGACGCGACGCTGCAAGCGCCGGTCGTGGTCGGTCCGGACTGCGAGGTGGCGGCGGGGACCGTGCTCGGACCGGACGCGGCGCTGGGAGCGAACGTCACCGTCGGCGCGAACGCGACGGTCCAGCAGTCGGTGCTCGACGCGGACACGCGCGTCGACGCGGGCGCGACGCTGGTCGATACGGTCGCCGGACAGGACGTGACACTCGGCGTCGAGACGGTCGTCCCCGGCGGTCCCGCGGACGTACAGATCGGGACCGAGGTGTTCGAAGACCGGACGCTCGGTGCGGTGTTCGCCGACCGCGTGACGACCCGAGGGAACGTCTCGGTGTCGCCCGGGACGCTGGTCGGCCCGTCGGCGACCCTCCACGCGGGCGTTCACGCCTTCGGCCACGTCGCCGAGGACGCCGAGGTGGTCCGCTGATGTGCGGGATCATCGGCTGTGTCGGCCGGGCCGACGAGACCCTCGACGTACTGGTCCACGGGCTCTCGAAGCTGGAGTACCGCGGCTACGATTCGGCCGGGGTGGCGCTCGCCGACGACACGGTCTCGGTCGCCAAGCGGTCCGGCGAGATCGACGAGCTGCGCGCGCTGCTCGACGAGACGACGATCGACGGCGCGGTCGGGATCGGCCACACGCGCTGGTCGACCCACGGTCCGCCGACCGACGCCAACGCACACCCACACGGGGACTGCACCGGCGACGTGGCGGTCGTCCACAACGGGATCATCGAGAACTACCAGTCGATCCGGGACGAACTGGTCGCCGACGGCCACGAGTTCGCCTCCGACACCGATACGGAAGTGATCCCACACCTCGTCGAGGACGCGCTGGCAGACGGGGCGGAACCGATGGCGGCACTGCGGCGGGCCCTCGATCGCCTGGAGGGGAGCTACGCCGTCGCCGCGGTCGTCGCCGGCAGGGAGGCGGTCTTCGTCGCACGCAACGACTCGCCGCTGGTGCTCGGCCTCGACGAGGAGAGTCAGCCACACGACGAGTCGACGGCCACCGGTGGGGCGACGCGAGCGACCTACCTCGCCAGCGACGTGCCCGCGTTTCGGGACTACACCGACCGGGTCGTCTACCTCGCCGACGGCGAGTTCGCGCGTCTCGACGCCGAGGGCTGGACCGTCACCGACGGCGACGGGACCCCCGTCGAGAAGGAGATCGACACCGTCGCCTGGGACGCCGAAGAGACCGGCAAGAGCGGCTACGATCACTTCATGCTCAAGGAGATCCACGAGCAGCCCCGAGCGCTCCGCCAGTGTCTCCGGGGTCGCGTCGACGAACTCGGTGCGGCCGTCGACATCGAGGATCTCGGCGACCTCTCGCCGACCGGCGTCCAGTTCGTGGCCTGTGGGACCTCCTATCACGCCGCGCTGTACGGCGCACAGCTGTACCGACGGGCCGGCATCCCCGCTCAGACCTTTCTCGCCAGCGAGTACGCGACCGCACCGCCGCCGATCGGCGACGCCCTCGTGGTCGGAGTCACCCAGAGCGGCGAGACCGCAGACACCCTCTCGGCGCTGCGGGAGGCTCGCCACCGCGGAGCGCGCACGATGGCCGTGACAAACACCGTCGGCTCGACCGCGGCACGCGAGTGCGATCACGCACTGTACATCAGAGCCGGCCCGGAGATCGGCGTCGCCGCCTCCAAGACCTTCGCCTCGCAGCTGGCGGCGCTGAACCTCCTGGCGCTCGGGACCGCGCCGGTCGACCGCCCCCGCGAGACGATCGCCGGACTGCGTGACCTGCCGGGACAGGTGCAGGCGCTGCTGGACGACTCACGTGCCAGCGCGGTCGCCGAGCAGTACCAGGACGCCGGGGCGTACTTCTTCGTCGGCCGCGGACACCAGTACCCCGTCGCGCTGGAGGGTGCACTGAAGATGAAAGAGATCACCTACAAGCACGCGGAGGGGTTCGCCGCGGGCGAACTCAAACACGGCCCGCTCGCGCTGGTGACCGACGACACCCCGGTGTTCGCGGTCGTCGTCGGCGACGGCGAACAGGCTCGCAAGACCGTCGGAAATGTCAAAGAGGTGGAAGCTCGCGACGCGCCTGTCGTCGCCGTCACGGACGGGCGAAGCGACGTAGAGCGATACGCCGACGAGGTGCTGGAGATTCCCGAGACTCACCCCGAAGCGGCCGCGGTGCTCGCGAACGTCCAGCTCCAGCTCGTGTCGTACTACACTGCGAAGGGGCTTGGCCGATCGATCGACAAGCCCCGGAACCTCGCAAAGAGCGTCACCGTCGAGTAGCTACGGCGGGCAGCTCCCGTCTCAGCGGCCCCACTCGCGCTGGGTCTTGGGCCGCGAGGCGATGTCCTGGACGTTCAGGGGCTGGTCGTTCGCATTGATCGCTTCGAGGGCGGCCTCGGCGGACTCGCGCGTCGAGAAGTACGTGACCGTCTCTTCGACACACGCTTCTAGCACGTCGCGGTTGCGCGACAGCACCATGTCGATCTCGCCGTTCTGGATCGCTTCGACGATGGCGTCGACGTCCTCGAAGTCGTCGAAATCGAGCACGTCGAAGTGGTCCTCGAAGCCGATGATCGGCATGTCGACCAGCGCCGTCCCGTCCAGCGGGATCGGCTTGTCGACGGACATCTGGGCCTTCTGGTAGGCCTTGCCGAAGGAGCCGGCCGTCCCCATGACCTCGCCGGTGGACTTCATCTCCGGGCCGAGGCGCGGATCCGAGCCCGGCAGGCGGTCGAAGGGCAGGACGACCTCCTTGACCGAGACCTGATCCGGGATCTGTTCCTCGTAATCGAGTTCTTCGAGGCTCGCGCCGGCCATGACCTTCGCCGCGATCTTGGCCAGGGGAACGCCCGTCGTCTTCGCGATGAACGGCACGGTTCGGGAGGAACGCGGGTTGGCTTCGAGCACGTACACCTCGCCGTCCCGGACCGCGAGCTGGACGTTGAGCAGTCCCTCGGTCTCCAGGGCCGACGCGATGTCTTCCGTCACCTCGCGGATGCGGGGCATCACGTCTTTGATCTCCTGGGAGCGCGGCGGGATCATACACGCGGAGTCACCGGAGTGGACGCCCGCGGTCTCGACGTGCTCCATGACGCCGCCGATCAGCACGTTCTCGCCAGGGCGAGACTCCGTCTCGCTTGCAGGCGCGTGGGACGCGCCGACGTCGGCGACGGCGTCGACGTCTAACTCGATCGCGTCCGCGAGGAAGTCGTCCACGAGGATCGGCTTGTCCGGGGAGACGCGGACGGCCTCCTCGATGTAGGTTTCGAGGTCCTCGTCGTTGTACACCACGTCCATCGCGCGGCCGCCGAGCACGTAGCTCGGACGAACCAGGACGGGGTAGCCGATGTCGTGAGCCAGGTCCAGCGCCTCCTCCTTGCTGGTCGCCGTCCCGCCTTCTGCCTGTGCGATACCCAGCTCGTCCATCAGCTGGTTGAACCGGTCGCGGTCCTCCGCGAGGTCCATCGCGTCGACCGCAGTGCCCATGATCTCACAGTCGAGGCCGCGGCGGTCGAGTTCCCGTTCGAGCGGCTGGCCGATGTCGACGGAGGTCTGGCCGCCGAACTGGACCATCACGCCGTCGGCGTTCGTGGCTTCGACCACGTCGGCGACTTCCTCGGCCGTGACCGGCTCGAAGAACAGGCCATCACTGGTGTCGTAGTCCGTCGAGACGGTCTCGGGGTTGTTGTTGACCACGTGGGCGTCGATGCCGGCCTCTTCGAGCGCGCGGACCGCGTGGACCGAACAGTAGTCGAACTCGACGCCCTGCCCGATCCGGATCGGGCCGCCACCGACCACGACGACGCTCTCTACGTCGGGGTCGATCTGCAGTTCGTTGCGGTCGATCCCCGAGACGGGATCTCGCGTCGAGTAGTAGTACGGCGTCGTCGCCTCGAACTCGCCGGCACAGGTGTCGACGAGCTTGAAGTCGCGATCGACCGTCTCTGACTCGACGTCCTCGACGGTGACA